>JBDTVC010000388.1:0-3926 GCA_040007475.1 Burkholderiales bacterium | reverse complement strand
GCGCCGAGGATCGACAGGTTGATCTTGCCGCCGCGGATCATCGCGAAGCTGTCGTGCGAGCCGAAGATCGACGAGCCGGGCAGCGTGGTCACGGTCTGCTTGCCAGCATTGATCAGGTCGGCGTCGACTTCGTCTTCGGTCGGAAACGGGCCGATGCCCATCATGCCGTTCTCGCTCTGCAACCAGACCTCGATGTCGGGGCTTACGAAGTTGGCCACCATCGTCGGCAGGCCGATGCCGAGGTTGACGTAGAAGCCGTCCTGCAATTCCTTGGCCGCGCGCGCCGCCATCTGGTCGTGTGTCCAGGCCATGATCAGGCTCCTGCTTTCGCGGTGGATTTTTCGGTGATGGTTCGTTTCTCGATGCGCTTCTCGGGGTGTGCGTTCAGCACCAGGCGCGTCACGTAGATGCCGGGCAGGTGCACGGCGTCCGGGTCGAAGGTGCCGGTCGGCACGATCTCCTCGACCTCGACGATCGTGGTCTTGCCGGCCATCGCCACCGCCGGGTTGAAGTTGCGTGCGGTGCGGCGAAAGATCAGGTTGCCGCTCTCGTCGGCCTTCCAGGCTTTCACCAGCGACACCTCGGGCACCAGCGAACGCTCCATCACATACGTGTGGCCGTCGAACTCGCGCAGCTCCTTGCCCTCGGCCACCAGCGTGCCCACACCGGTCTTCGTGAAGAACGCCGGGATGCCCGCGCCGCCAGCACGCAGCTTCTCGGCCAGCGTGCCCTGCGGTGTGAACTCGAGCTCGAGTTCACCGGCCAGGTACTGGCGCTCGAACTCCTTGTTCTCTCCCACATAGCTCGAGATCATCCGCTTGATCTGGCGCGATTCGAGCAGCAGCCCGAGGCCGAAGCCATCGACGCCGGCGTTGTTCGAGATCACGGTCAGGTTCTTCACACCGGAGTCGCGCAGCGCGGCGATCAACGCCTCGGGGATGCCGCACAGGCCAAAGCCGCCGACCGCCATCAGCTGGCCGTCTGCCACCACGCCCTTGAGCGCGGCAGCCGCACTGGGGAACACTTTCTTCATGGGCTCGTCTCCTGGAAATGCAGCCGCGAAGCGTACTACCTAAGGCATTAAGTAGTCGTTACGTAGAATCGCCTAAGCATGAACACACCCACCTCGATCGACAAGCAATTTCTGGACGAGGCCCTCGCCACCGTCTTCGCCGACTGGGTCCGCGAACTCGACCTGCGCGTGCTCGAGGCGCGTGCCGGCGAGGTGTTGCTCGCACTGCCAGTCTCGCCCAAACACGTGCACTCCGGCGGCGTGATGTCGGGCCAGACGCTGATGGCCGCGGCCGACACCGCGATGGTACTGGCCGTGATGTCGAAGCTCGGTGCGTTCCGGCCGATGACGACGGTGCAACTGCAGACGACCTTCCTGCGCCCGGTGCCGGGCGACGCTGGCTCGGCGCGCGTGCATGCCCGGGTGCTGCGAATGGGCAAGTCACTCGCGTTCGGCGACATTCAGATCACGCACGGTGACGATGTGCTCGCGGCGCACGCGACCACGACCTATGCCCTCCTCTGAGCCGGCGCTGGACTACCGCACCGCGTTCGACCTCGCGCCCATCGGGCTGGTGCTGTCGCGCCATCGTCTGATGGTCGACTGCAACCGCCAGGTGCTCGAGATGTTCGGTACCGAACGCGATGCGCTGGTCGGCCGCAGCTTCGAGCTGCTCTACCCGACGCACGCCGAGTTCGAACGCACCGGCGCGCGGATCGCCGCGAGCCTGAACACGAGCGGCTGGTACGCGGACGAACGCGTGATGAAGCGCGCCGGCGGCCCGCAGCGCGGCGAGCTGTTCTGGTGCCATGTGTCGGGGCGCGCGCTCGATCCGTCGCAGCCGCATGCGGCAGGCATCTGGGCGTTCCAGGACCTGTCCTCACGGCGCCGCGTGGGCGTCGAGCTCACCCCGCGCGAGCGCGAGATCTCGGCGCTGCTGATCGAGGGCCTGACGAGCAAGCTGATCGGCAAGCGGCTGGGCATCAGCCCGCGCACCGTCGATGTCTACCGCACCCGCCTGATGCAGAAGTACCGGGCGAGCACCACGCCGGAGCTGGTACAAAAGCTGCTGCGCGCCTGAGTGCCCGGGTCTCTACGCGCCGCGCGTAGGATCGCCGTTCCTGTCATCACCCTCTGCTCATGCCCGTGACCTTGCGCCTCCTGTCGATCGCCGCCGCCACTGCGCTGCTCAGCGCCTGCACGACGACGAAGCCCTCGACTTTCCAGCACGAGGAGTTCGAGCCCGGCAACACCTACTCCCGCAGCTTCGCCGCCACCGAAGCGCAGACCTGCGAAGCGGCCCGGCGTGCACTGCTGAGCCAGGGCTACGTGGTGACCGCGTCGACGACCGATCTGGTCAACGCGCGCAAGAGCTTCCAGTCCGATGCGGAAACACACGTAGAGATCGAGTTCCGCGTCGTCTGCGCGCCGGAGGTCAAGGGCGCCGCCAAGACGCTCGCGTTCGTCAGTGCGCTGCAGGATCGCTATGCGCTGAAGAAGAGCAACAACTCGGCGAGCGTGGGGGTCGGCGCGATCGGTTCGCTGTCGCTGCCGTTCACGAGCAGCGACGATTCCCTCGTCAAGGTGGCCAGCGAGACCATCACGGCCCCGGCCTTCTACGACCGCTACTTCAAGCTGGTGACGCGCTACCTCACCACCGGTGAGGGCGAGCCGCGCTGAGGCGCGTCACTCGACCAGGCGCCGCACCAAGTCCGGCAGCGGGATGGATTTCTGCTTCGGGAAATCGATCCACACCGTCTTCGCCCCGCCGGACGCATAGATCGCGCCCGGCTCGTCGGTGCGCTCCAGCGTGATGAAGGTGTCGAAGCTGCTGCGGCCCGGGTTGGCCACGTAATGCTTCGCGAGCACGTCACCGGGGTACGCGAGCTGGCGGATGAAATTGCAGAAGGTATTGACGATCACCGGCCCGTCGCCGCTCGGGTCCATCTTGCCGACGACCCGGTGCAGCCATTCGATGCGGACGATCTCGAGGTAGCGGAAGTAGATCGTGTTGTTGACATGGCCCATCGCGTCCATGTCGCCCCAGCGGATCGGGATCACCATCTCCAGCGTCAGCTTCTTCTGTTCGGGCAGCTCGAAGCGCATCGCATAGTCCTCGTCAGGTGCGCGCGACGCCGAGTTCGGCATAGAGCCGCTCGACGAGCGCTCGCAGTTCGTTCAGCTCGGCCTGCATCGCGAGCTGCTGCGTCTTCAGTGCGGCGATCTCGCTCGCCGCAACGAAGTCGGCCGAGTCGGTCGCGACCGGCATGGCGGACACATCGACCGCGCCGCTGAGCAGATGCGCCCAGCGCGGCTCGCGCGCTCCAGGCGCGCGGGGCAGCTTCACGACCAATGCGCCACCCTTCTCCGCCGGGCGCGCCGCGAGTTCGTCGAGAAAGCCTTCGACCGACGACAGGTCGGCGAACCGGTGCAGCCGCTCGGATGCGGTGCGCAGCTCCGACACCGTCTGCGGCCCGCGCAGCACCAGCGTGGCGAGCAGCGCGATCGACTGCGACGGCAGCGCCAGTGCCCGCGGTGCGTTGTGCTCGTAGCGGGTCACGCGAGAGCCGCTGGCCTCGAACACGAGATGCAGCGCCTTCAGCGCATCGACGGCCTCCTGCACTTCGCCCTCTGTCGCGTTCACCACCGGGTCGCGCGCCGTCTTCTGGTTGCAGCCCAGCGTCAGCGAATTCAGCGACAGCGGGTAGCTGTCGGGCACGGTGTGCGCCTTTTCGATCAGCACGCCGAGTACGCGTGCCTCGAGCAGGGACAGGGACCGCAAAGTCATGTCAGTTGCTCCACCGCGCTTCGCGCAACCCGCGACGCATGAAACCCGAGGGCTGGGCCGGTGACGGCTGTCGGCCCGTTGCGGTCCTTGAACGGCCGCCATGCGTGCGAGCGTCTGCGCGAGCAA
>JBDTVC010000387.1:0-3931 GCA_040007475.1 Burkholderiales bacterium | reverse complement strand
GATCAGCACGCCGCCGGCGTGCATGCCGATGTTGCGCACGATGCCCTCGACGCGCATGGCGAGCGAAAGCAGCTCGGCCACCTCCTCTTCCGCGGCTTCGCGTTGCCCCAGTTCGGGCGCTTCCAGGCGGGCGTAGATGACGCCAGGATCGGGCTTCTCGGGTACCTTGGCCAGCGTGACCGTCTTGCCGGGCGGCGCGGGGATCAGCTTGGCGATCGAGTCGACATGGCCGTAGCCCATGCCCAGCACGCGGCCGATGTCGCGCAGCGCGGCCTTCGCGGCCATCGTGCCGAAGGTGGCGATCTGGCTCACCGCATCGCGGCCGTACTTGCCCTTCACATAGTCGATCACGCGATCGCGATTGCCCTGGCAGAAGTCGATGTCGAAGTCGGGCATCGACACGCGCTCTGGGTTCAGGAAACGCTCGAACAGCAGGTTGTATTGCAGCGGGTCGAGGCCGGTGATGTTCAGCGCGTACGCGACCAGCGAGCCGGCACCGGAGCCGCGACCCGGGCCGACGGGGCAACCGTTGTTCTGCGCCCAGTTGATGAAGTCGGCGACGATCAGGAAGTAGCCAGGGAAGCCCATCTTCAGGATCGTCGCGATCTCGAAATCGAGCCGTTCGACGTACCGCGGGCGCTGTGCCTCGCGCTCCGCCGCATCGGGGTAGCGCTGCTTCAGCCGGTTCTCGAGTCCCTCGTGCGAGGCAATGCTGAAGTAGTCGGCCATCGCCAGCGGCTGGCCGTTGACGACAGGCGTCGGAAAGTCGGGCAATTGCGGCTTGCCGAGCACCAGGCTCAGGTTGCACCGCTTCGCGATCTCGACCGTGTTCTGCAGCGCACTCGGCAGATCGACAAACAGCGCCTCCATCTCCGCCTGCGTCTTGAAATACTGATCGGCGCTGAAACGCTTGACGCGCTTCGGGTTCGTCAGCATCTCGCCCTCGGCGATGCACACGCGCGCTTCGTGCGCCTCGAAATCATCCGGCGTCGCGAACTGCACCGGATGCGTGGCGACGACCGGCAGGCCCAGCGCCGCGGCAAGGGTTGCAGCCTTGCGCACATGGGCCTCGTTGCCCGGCAACCCGGCGCGTTGCAACTCGATGTAGAAGCGCTGCTCGAAGATCGCGGCCAGCCGGTGCGCGGCCGCTTCGGCACGCGCCACATCGGCCGCTACCAGCGCCTGCCCGACCGCGCCCATTTCGGCGCCCGACAGCGCGATCAGGCCCTCGTTCAACTCGCTCAGCCACTCCCACTTGACGCAGGCCTGGGTGCGCTGTTCCTGGCGCAACCAGGCACGCGAAATCAGCTCGCACATGTTCAGGTAGCCCTGCCGGTTCTGGACCAGCAGCACGAGGCGGCTGGGGGTCTTCTCGCCACCGGTGGGCTCGACCCACACATCGACACCGATGACGGGCTTGACACCGCGCTTGCGCGCCGCGCTGTAGAGCTTGATCGCGCCGAAGAGATTGGACAGATCGGTGATCGCCAAGGCGGGCTGGCCGTCGGCCGCGGCGAGATCGACGGCATCGGCCACGCGCAGCGTGCCATCGGCCACGGAGAACTCGGTGTGTGTACGCAGGTGAACAAAGGCCATGGGTTCATTTTAGGGAAGGGGCGCGGCCTAAAATTGCCGCGGTGAAATCAATTCTGAACATCTCGACCTACAAGTTCGTCAGCCTGAGCGACACGGCGGGCTGGCGTGAGAGCATCCGCTCGCAAGCAACCCTGCACGGGCTCAAAGGCACGGTGCTGCTGGCTAGCGAAGGCATCAACCTGTTCGTGGCCGGCAGCGAGGCGCCGGTGCGCGCGTTCCTCGCCTGGCTGATGGCACATGAGGCGTTTCGCGACCTGCCGATCAAGGAGAGCTGGTCCGTCGACGTGCCCTTCGGCAAGCTGCTCGTGAAGGTCAAGCCCGAGATCATCCGGATGAATCACCCGATGATCAAACCGCAGGACGCGCGCGCGCCCGCGATCGACGCGACGACGCTTGCGCGCTGGCTCGCCGTGGGTGTGGACGACGCCGGCCGCGAGGTCGTCACGCTCGACACCCGCAACGCGTTCGAGGTCGACCACGGCCGCTTCGCGAACGCGATCGACTGGCGCATCGGCAAGTTCAGCGAGTTCCCCGGTGCGCTGCAGGCTCACCTGGCCGAACTCGAGGGCAAGACGGTCGTGAGCTACTGCACCGGCGGCATCCGCTGCGAGAAGGCGGCACTGCTGATGCGCGAGGCCGGCGTCGAGAACGTGCTGCAACTCGACGGCGGCATCCTCCGGTATTTCGAGGAGGCGGGCGGCCAGCACTTCGAGGGCAACTGCTTCGTCTTCGACCAGCGCGAGGCATTGTCCGACACGCTGCTGCCGAGCACGCGCGTATAAAGCCCGAATGCGCCCGAACCCACGCCCCTGGTCCGCGCCCGCCAACGCATCGGCCGACGCCTTCGCCGCCATTCGCCAGGCGACACTGAGCCTGGCTGCGCCGCTGTCGGCCGAAGACTGCCAGGTGCAGTCGATGCCCGACGCGAGCCCGACCAAGTGGCACCTCGCGCACATCACCTGGTTCTTCGAGACCTTCATCCTCGAGCGCTTCGAACCGGCTTTCCGGCCCTTCAATGCGGCTTACCGCGTGCTGTTCAACAGCTACTACCAGGGCGTCGGCGAGATGCACCCGCGGGCGCAGCGCGGCCTGATCATGCGCCCGAGCTTCGACGAGGTGATCCGCTACCGCGCGGATGTCGATGCGCGCGTGCAGCGTTTGCTGGCGTCGCGCGCAGGCGATCCCGTGCTCGCCGAGCTGGTCACGCTCGGCCTGCACCACGAGCAGCAGCATCAGGAGTTGCTGCTGACCGACATCAAGCACGCGCTGAGCTTCAATCCAACGCACGCCGCCTACGCCCGACGATGGCCGATGACGAGCGTGCAGGCGCAGCCGTTGCGTTGGTTCGGCTTCGAAGCCGGGATGATCGAGCACGGGCACAGCACGGCGCTGGACGGCGCCTTCTGCTTCGACAACGAGACGCCGCGCCACCGCACGTACACCGCTCCGTTCGAGCTCGCCTCGCGACCGGTCAGCTACGGCGAGTACCTCGCGTTCATGCGCGACGGTGGCTACGAGCGGGCGGAGTTTTGGCTGTCGATGGGCTGGGA
Source organism: Burkholderiales bacterium (assembly GCA_040007475.1). GTDB lineage: Bacteria > Pseudomonadota > Gammaproteobacteria > Burkholderiales > Burkholderiaceae_C > LMDS01. The sequence goes on along the minus strand of JBDTVC010000387.1, from coordinate 785 downwards.
CTGGGTGCGCAGCGCTCAGCGCCGCGCACCCCTGTACTGGCGCGAGTTCGACGGGCACTGGACACACCATACGTTGCAAGGCCACATCGAGATCGATACGCGCACGCCGGTCTGCCACCTCAGCTACTTCGAGGCCGAGGCCTATGCGCGCTGGGCCGGCGCGCGCTTGCCGACCGAGGTCGAGTGGGAACATGCCGCGCGGCAATTGCGCGCGGCACCGGTCCACGCGAACTTCGCCGACCGTGGCGCGTTCCATCCGCTGCCCAGCGAGGACGCCGCCAGCCAGGAGCCGATGCAGATGTTCGGCGATGTCTGGGAGTGGACGCAGTCGGGCTACAGCGGCTACCCCGGCTATCGCCCGCTGCCAGGCGCGGTCGGCGAATACAACGGCAAGTTCATGTGCAATCAGTACGTGCTGCGTGGCGGCTCGTGCGCCACACCCGCGGGCCATGTTCGCGCGAGCTACCGCAACTTCTTTCCGCCGGACGCGCAGTGGCAGTTCAGCGGCGTCCGCCTTGCGCGCGACCTCTAGGATCTCTTGGGCAAGCTCGTCAAGATCGTCGGCTGGGCCGCTCTGGCGCTGACGCTTGTCGTCGCCACGGGTGTCGCGGCCACCTGGCAACCGGACGTTCCGGTCAGCGCGTTGCGCGCGCGCTGGGCACCGCCGCCGTCGGCCTTCATCGAGATCGCGGGCCTGCAGGTGCACTACCGCGACGAGGGCCCGCGCGATGATCCGCTGCCGATCGTGCTGATCCACGGCACCTCGGCCAGCCTGCACACCTGGG
>JBDTVC010000386.1:0-3949 GCA_040007475.1 Burkholderiales bacterium | reverse complement strand
AGTTCCGCGAGTTCTTCCCGAAGAACGCGGTCGAGTACTTCGTCAGTTACTACGACTACTACCAGCCCGAGGCCTACGTGCCGCAGCGCGATCTGTTCATCGAGAAGGACAGCGCGATCAACGAGCACATCGAGCAGATGCGCCTGAGCGCCACGAAGAGCCTGCTGGAGCGGCGCGACGTGGTCATCGTGGCCAGCGTCTCGGCGATCTACGGCATCGGCAACCCGAGCGACTATCACCAGATGGTGATGACGCTGCGCGTGAAGGACAAGCTCGGCCAGCGCGATGTGATCGCGCAGCTGATCCGAATGCAGTACACGCGCAACGAGATCGATTTCTCGCGCGGCTCGTTCCGCGTGCGGGGTGACACGATCGATGTGTTCCCGGCCGAGCACTCGGAGCTGGCGATCCGCATCGAGCTGTTCGACGACGAGATCGAGTCGCTGCAGCTGTTCGATCCGTTGACCGGCCGCATCCGCCAGAAGATCCCGCGCTTCACGGTCTACCCGAGCAGCCACTACGTGACGCCACGCGAGCGTGTGGTGGTGGCGATCGACTCGATCAAGACCGAGCTGCGCGAGCGTCTCGACGAGCTCGTGAAGATGGGCAAGCTGGTCGAGGCGCAGCGGCTGGAGCAACGCACGCGCTTCGACCTGGAGATGCTGCAGGAGGTGGGCCACTGCAAGGGCATCGAGAACTACACGCGGCACCTGTCGGGCGCGATGCCGGGTGATCCGCCACCGACGCTGGTCGACTATCTGCCGGCCGATGCGCTGATGTTCCTCGACGAATCGCATGTGCTGATCGGGCAGTTCGGCGGCATGTACAACGGCGACAAGGCGCGCAAGACGACGCTGGTCGAATACGGCTTCCGGCTGCCCAGCGCGCTCGACAACCGGCCGCTGAAGTTCGAGGAGTTCGAGAAGAAGATGCGCCAGGTGATGTACGTTTCGGCGACGCCGGCGGCCTACGAGCAGAGGACTGCCGGGCAGGTCGTCGAGCAGCTGGTCAGGCCCACAGGGTTGGTCGATCCGAGCGTAGACGTCCGGCCGGCGACCAACCAGGTCGACGACGTTCTGCAGGAGATCCGCATCCGCGTCGATCTTCACGAGCGCGTGCTGATCACGACGCTGACCAAGCGCATGGCCGAGCAGCTCACCGACTACCTCAGCGACAACGGCGTGAAGGTGCGCTACCTGCACAGCGATGTCGACACTGTCGAGCGCGTCGAGATCCTGCGAGACCTGCGGCTGGGTGTGTTCGATGTGCTGGTCGGCATCAACCTGCTGCGCGAGGGCCTGGACATCCCCGAGGTCTCGCTGGTGGCGATCCTCGATGCCGACAAGGAAGGCTTTTTGCGCTCCGAGCGCAGCCTGATCCAGACGATCGGTCGAGCGGCCCGCAACCTGAACGGCCGCGCGATCCTGTACGGCGACAAGATCACCGAGTCGATGCGCAAGGCGATCGACGAGACCGAGCGTCGCCGCACGAAGCAGATCGCGCACAACCTGGCCGAGGGCATCACGCCGCGCAGCATCGTCAAGAAGGTGCGCGACCTGATCGACGGCGTTTACAGCGAGAAGGGTGCCAAGGACGATCTGAAGGTCGTCAACGAGACCGCTGCGATCGAGGCCCTCAGCGAGAAGGACTTGAGCAAGCGCATCAAGCTGCTGGAGAAGCAGATGCTCGACCATGCCCGCAATCTGGAGTTCGAGAAGGCGGCGCGGGTGCGAGATCAGCTGGCCCACCTGCGGGAACAAGCGTTCGGGGCGCCGGGTACCGACAACGTGGTGCCGATCGGGCGCGCGCCGGGCTGATTCCCTGCGATCGGAAGGGAACTTCCGGGCTCAATCCAGACCGAATTTGTCGACTTCGGCTATACTTGACGAAACTAGTCGGAATCAGCAGGGTTTACCCGCTGATCCCCGGTACGTCGGTAGTCGAGCTCTTTTACAGCCCAACCGCCGACACAGGCTAAGGAGAACTCAATGCGTCTGACCACCAAGGGCCGTTTCGCGGTAACCGCCATGATCGACCTCGCGCTGCGCGAGAACACCGGGCCCGTGGCCCTGGCAGCGATCAGCGGGCGGCAGCAGATCTCGCTGTCTTACCTGGAGCAGCTGTTCGGCAAGCTGCGCCGCCATGAGCTCGTCGAGAGCACGCGCGGCCCCGGCGGCGGGTACTCGCTGGGCCGCAAGGCCGACCAGATCACCGTCGCCGACATCATCGTCGCCGTCGACGAGCCGATCGATGCCACCGGCTGCGCCGGCAAGGAAAACTGCATGGGTGAAGACTCGGGCCGCTGCATGACCCACGACCTGTGGGCCAGCCTGAACACCAAGATGATCGAATTCCTTGACTCGGTGTCGCTGCGCAAGCTCGTCGACGAGCAGCTCGCCAAGGGCGTATCGATCGAGGAGCACCCGGTCAAGCGCGCGATTTCGAGCCAGCCGGTCGTCAAGCCGATCAAGATCACGGCGCCGAACTCGGTGTTCGCGTTCGGCGCGGCCTTCTCGAAGTAACCACCCCACCTGAACGCCGCGGCACGCAGTCCGCGGCGATGCCCGTACATGGACATGACCCCGCACTTCCCGATCTACATGGATTACGGCGCGACCACGCCGGTCGATCAGCGCGTCGTCGACGCGATGATCCCGTGGCTGCGCGAGCACTTCGGCAACCCTGCATCGCGCAGCCATGCGTGGGGCTGGGAGGCAGAAGCCGCGGTCGAGCGGGCACGTGAACAGGTCGCGTCGCTGGTCGGGGCCGACCCGCGCGAGATCGTCTGGACGTCCGGCGCGACCGAGTCGATCAACCTCGCGCTGAAGGGCGCAGCGCAGTTCTACAAGACGCGCGGCAAGCACCTGATCACGCTGAAGACCGAACACAAGGCCGTGCTCGACACGATGCGCGAATTGGAGCGCCAGGGCTTCGAGGTGACCTACCTTGATGTGCAGGAGGACGGCCTCATCGATCTGGCCAAGCTGCAGGCGGCGCTGCGGGCCGACACGATCCTCGTCTCGGTGCTGTTCGTGAACAACGAGATCGGCGTCATTCAAGACATCACCGCGATCGGCAAGATGTGCCGCGAGCGCGGGATCATTTTCCACGTCGATGCCGCGCAGGCGACGGGCAAGGTCGACATCGATCTGGCCACGCTGCCCGTCGACCTGATGAGCCTGGCCTCGCACAAGACCTACGGCCCGAAGGGCATCGGCGCGCTCTACGTGCGGCGCAAGCCGCGCGTGCGCATCGAGGCGCAGATGCACGGTGGCGGCCATGAGCGCGGCATGCGTTCGGGTACGCTGGCCACGCACCAGATCGTCGGCATGGGCGAGGCCTACGCGATCGCGAAGGTCGAGATGGGTGTGGAGCGCGAGCGCATCCGCATGCTGTCGCAGCGGCTGATCAACGGGCTGTCGGACATCGAGCAGACCTTTCTGAACGGGCACAAGGAACAGCGCGTTCCGCACAACGTGAACATGAGCTTCAACTTTGTCGAGGGCGAGTCGCTGATCATGGGCATCAAGGGCATCGCGGTGTCGTCGGGCTCGGCCTGCACGTCGGCCAGCCTGGAGCCCAGCTACGTGTTGCGCGCGCTCGGGCGCAGCGACGAACTCGCGCATTCGAGCCTGCGGATGACCATCGGCCGCTTCACGACCGTCGAGGAAATCGACTACGTCGTGACGACGCTGAAGGACCGCGTGGCCAAGCTGCGCGATCTGTCGCCGCTGTGGGATATGCACAAGGAAGGCATCGACATCAGCACCATCCAGTGGGCTGAGCACTGATGGAACCCCCGGCCGCGGGGTACCGCGGCCACCCCCCGAGGGGGTGCCGGGCCGCTTGGGAACGGCCCGGCGCTGGCCCCGGACGAATCTGATCAGGAGTACGACATGGCATACAGCGAAAAAGTGGTTGAGCATTACGAGAACCCGCGCAACGTGGG
>JBDTVC010000385.1:0-3950 GCA_040007475.1 Burkholderiales bacterium | reverse complement strand
CGGCCCGGTCAAGGCCCAGCCGTGGAGCCCGTTCATCCCCGAGAACAAGGGCAAGCCCGACGAGCCGGTGATCGCGAAGAAGTAATCACCGCGACTGACCCGTGATGCGTTGGCTCATCCTCCTGCTCGCCGCGCTGGTGCTTGCTGCACCGGCGCGGGCGCTGACCCCGGCCGAGGCTCGTGGCCTTGCGACCGGTGAGGTCGAGTCGCGCATCACGACGCTGAACGCGGTGCTCGCCACCGCTGACGACAAGACCGTGGCGCTGATCCAGGCCATGTCCGACGACTCGGTGAAGTTCACCGAGTCGGCCGTCTTCGTGATGAAGGACGGCAAGGGGTTCGACCCCGTGACGGGCGCCGAGAAGCCGGTGCCCGAGACCGCGGAAGACGTGGTCAACAACAACGAGATGCGCAGCGAGCTGGATGCGGCGCTGGCATCGATCAAGCTGTTCTCGCCCGACGACAAAGTTCGTACCGAGGCGGTCAAGACACTCGCGGGCGGCGAGATCAGCGAGGCCAAGCTGCCGCTGATCGAGAAGGCCTTCGACAAGGAAGCCGTGCCGGCGATCAAGGAGGCCATTGGCCGCGTGCGCTCGGCGATGCTGCTCGGCAGCGCCGACAAGGCCAAGCGCCTGGCCGCCACGCAGGCCCTCGGCGCCACTGGCACGCCCGCCACCAAGACGCTGCTGCTCGACCGGCTGAAGGTCGAGACCGACCTCGAGGTCAAGAGCGCGGTCCAGGTCGCACTGAGCATGATCGAAGCCCGCCTCGCCTGGGGCGAGCGCCTGGGCGTGATCTTCACCGGCATCAGCCTCGGTTCGATCCTGCTGCTCGTGGCACTCGGCCTGGCGATCACCTACGGCCTGATGGGCGTCATCAACATGGCGCACGGCGAGCTGATGATGATCGGCGCGTACGCGACCTACGTGATCCAGAACCTGTTCAAAGCCTGGCTGCCGGGCGCGTTCGACTACTACGTGCTGCTCGCGATCCCCGCGTCGTTCCTGGCCGCGGCGCTGGTCGGCGCGGTGCTCGAGCGCAGCGTGATCCGCTGGCTCTATGGCCGCCCGCTCGAGACGCTGCTCGCGACCTGGGGCATCAGCCTCGTGCTGCAGCAGGCGGTGCGCTCGCTGTTCGGTGCGCAGAACGTGCCGGTCGAGAACCCGGCCTGGCTCTCGGGCGGTGTCGACGTGATGAGCAACCTGACGCTGCCGTTCAACCGCATCGCGATCATCGCGTTCGCGGTGCTGGTGCTGGCCGGCGTCTCGGCGCTGATCGCACGCACACGGCTCGGCCTGTTCGTGCGCGGCGTGACGCAGAACCGCAAGATGGCGGCCTGCATGGGCGTGAACACCGCGCGCATCGACACCTATGCGTTCGCGCTCGGCTCCGGCATCGCCGGGCTCGCAGGCTGCGCGCTGTCGCAGGTCGGCAATGTCGGGCCCGATCTGGGGCAGGGCTACATCGTCGACTCGTTCATGGTCGTCGTGCTGGGCGGCGTCGGCCAGCTCGCCGGCACCGTGTACGCCGCGGTCGGCCTGGGCGTGCTGAACAAGCTGCTCGAAGGCTGGCAGGGCGCGGTGCTCGCGAAGATCATGGTGTTGGTCTTCATCGTCATCTTCATCCAGAAGCGGCCGCAGGGCATCTTCGCGATGAAGGGCCGGAGCGCCGAGGCATGAGCGCGGTGATGCCTGCACCCACCGTCGTGGCCGCGCCGCGCGGCGGCCTGCTGACCGGCAGGAGCTGGGGCGCCGTGCTGCTCGCGCTGGTCGTCGTCGCGGTCATCGTGCCGGTGCTGAACCTGGTGGTGCCGGTGGGCAGCGCGTTTCATGCCTCCGACTACGCGGTGCAACTGGTCGCGAAGATCATGTGCTACGCGATCTGCGCGCTGGCGATGGACCTGATCTGGGGCTACACCGGCATCCTGTCGCTCGGCCACGGCGTGTTCTTCGCGCTCGGCGGCTACGCGATGGGCATGTACCTGATGCGCCAGATCGGCAGCGACGGCCAGTACCGCCTGCCGATGCCCGACTTCATGGTGTTCCTGAACTGGAAGGAATTCCCGTGGACCTGGGGTGTCTCGGATTCGTTCATCGCGCAGATGGCGCTCGTCGTGCTGGTGCCGGGGCTGCTCGCATTCGTGTTCGGCTTCTTCGCGTTCCGCTCGCGCATCAAGGGCGTGTACTTCTCGATCATCACGCAGGCGATGACGTATGCAGCGATGCTGCTGTTCTTCCGCAACGAGACCGGCTTCGGTGGCAACAACGGCTTCACCGACTTCAAGCGCATCCTCGGCGTGCCGATCGCCACGCCCTCGATGCGCATGACCCTGTTCGTGATCACTGGCCTCACGCTGATCGCCTTCTTCCTGATGGCGCGCTGGCTCGTGAGCAGCAAGTTCGGCCGCGTGCTGCAGGCGATCCGCGACGCCGAGACCCGCGTGATGTTCACAGGCTACGACCCGCTGCGCTACAAGCTTAGCGTCTGGGTCATATCGGCCGTGATGTGCGGCATCGCCGGCGCGCTGTACGTGCCGCAGGTCGGCATCATCAACCCGGGCGAGATGTCGCCGGCGGCGAGCATCGAGATCGCGATCTGGGCTGCGGTCGGCGGGCGCGGCACGCTGATCGGCCCGATCGTCGGTGCGTTTTTCGTCAACGGTGCGAAGAGCTGGTTCACGCAGGCGTTCCCGGAGTTCTGGCTGTACTTCCTTGGCGCGCTGTTCATCCTCGTGACGATCTTCCTGCCGCAAGGGATCATCGGCCTCGTTCGACGCAAGAAGGAAGTGTCATGACGCCCGATCTGATGAGGGCCGGCACGCAGGCCTGGGTCGAACACGAGCGCAAAGTGGCTGCATCGGTCGGCCAGTCCGGTGGCCGCGAAGCGAGCTACTCGCGCGTGGCGACGGGCGAACTCGACGTCACCCACGGCGCCATCCTCTACCTCGACGACATCACCGTCAGCTTCGACGGCTTCAAGGCGCTCAACGCGCTGAGTCTGTCGATCAGCGCCGGCGAGATGCGCTGCATCATCGGCCCGAACGGTGCCGGCAAGACGACGATGATGGACGTGATCACCGGCAAGACCCGGCCCGATCTCGGCAAGGCCTTCTTCGGCTCGACCATCGACCTGCTGCGCATGCGCGAGAACGAGATCGCGTCGATCGGCATCGGCCGCAAGTTTCAGAAGCCCACGGTGTTCGAGCAGCTCAGCGTGTTCGAGAACCTCGAGCTCGCGCTGAAGGCCGACCGCGGCGTGCGCTCGTCGATGTTCTTCCGCCTCAGCGGCGAACAGCTCGACCGCATCGGCGCGATGCTGACGCTGATCCACCTGAAGGACAGCGCGCAGCGCACGGCCGGGCTGCTGAGCCATGGCCAGAAGCAGTGGCTGGAGATCGGCATGCTGCTGATGCAGGACCCGAAACTGCTGCTGCTCGACGAGCCCGTCGCCGGCATGACCGACGAAGAGACCGAGCGCACGGCCGAGCTGTTCCTTTCGCTCGAAGGCAACCACTCGCTCGTCGTCGTCGAGCACGACATGAAGTTCATCGGCGAGTTGACGCAGAACGGCAAGAACGGCAAGAAGGTCACGGTGCTGCACGAGGGCAGCGTGCTCGCCGAAGGGCTGTTGAGCGAGGTGCAGGCCAACGAGAAGGTCGTGGAGGTTTACCTTGGCCGCTGAGACGCAGCCGTGGCAGACGCGCTTGCTCAATCGCGCGCGAATGGCTGCATGCGGCCCGTTGCTGTCGTTCGTGTGTCGCTGCTCTTTCGCTGCTTCAGCGCATCGCGGCAGGTGCTACCCGTCGGGGGCTCATGCGGAGGCGGTCGCCGCTGCGCGTCGACTGCACTGCGCTGCTCGGTCCGGGGTCGCGCCGCCGAACTCACTGCATTCGCTTCGCTCATTGCGTTCAAACAGCCGCGGCGAGTCAGAGCACGAAGCGCGTGCTGCGC
>JBDTVC010000384.1:0-3959 GCA_040007475.1 Burkholderiales bacterium | reverse complement strand
CCGTAGCCGGGCCAGACGAACTTGCCGTCGGCGCCCTTGCGGAACCAGTTGACGCAGTAGATCTTGGGCAGTGTCGCGCCTGAAGCGCCCAGCTTCGCGCCGAGCGCCAGCCAGTGCTGGAAGTAGTCGCTCATGTTGTAGCCGATGAATGGCAGCATCGCGAACGGGTCGCGGCGCACCGTACCGTTGCCGCCGGCCATCGCCGCGGTGGTCTCGGAACCCATGGTCGCGGCCATGTAGACACCTTCGACCCAGTTGCGCGCCTCGGTCACGAGCGGCACGGTCGTCGAGCGGCGGCCACCGAAGATGAACGCATCGATCGGCACGCCGGCCGGGTTGTCCCACTCCGGGTCGAGCGCCGGGTTGTTGGTCGCAGCCACCGTGAAGCGCGAATTCGGGTGCGCGGCCTTCGCACCCGTTTCCTTCGCGATCGCCGGCGTCCAGTCCTTGCCCTGCCAGTCGGTCAGGTGCGCGGGGGGCGTGTCGGTCAGGCCTTCCCACCACACATCGCCGTCGTCGGTCAGCGCGACATTCGTGAAGATCACGTCGCGCTTCAGGCTGGCCATGCAGTTGGCATTGGTCAGGTTGTTGGTGCCCGGCGCGACGCCGAAGTAGCCGGCTTCCGGGTTGATCGCGTGCAGGCGGCCGTCGGCGCCGGGCTTGATCCAGGCGATGTCGTCACCGATGGTCGTGACCTTCCAGCCCGCGAGGCCCGCCGGCGGGATCAGCATCGCGAAATTGGTCTTGCCGCAAGCGCTCGGGAACGCCGCGGCGACGTGGCGCTTCTTGCCCTCGGGGGAGGTCACGCCGAGGATCAGCATGTGTTCGGCGAGCCAGCCCTGGTCGCGGCCCATGGTGGACGCGATGCGCAGCGCGAAGCACTTCTTGCCCAGCAGCGCGTTGCCGCCGTAGCCGGAGCCGTAGCTCCAGATCTCCTGCGTCTCGGGGTAGTGGACGATGTACTTGGTCGTGTTGCACGGCCAGGTGACGTCCTTCTGCCCGGGTTCGAGCGGCGCGCCGACGGAGTGGATGCACGGCACGAAGTGGCCATCGGTGCCGAGCACGTCCAGCACCTTGGCGCCCATGCGCGTCATGATCTTCATGTTGACGGCGACGTAGGCGCTGTCGGAGAGTTCGACGCCGATGTGCGCGATCGGCGAACCCAGCGGGCCCATCGAGAAGGGCACGACGTACATCGTGCGGCCGCGCATGCAGCCGCGGAACAGCGCGGGTGTTCCGTCGGGCTGGCCGGTCTGCAGCACCGCGCGCATCTCGGCCGGGGCCATCCAGTTGTTGGTGGGGCCGGCCTCGTCCTGGGTGGCGGAGCAGATGAAGGTGCGGTCCTCGACGCGTGCCACGTCGCTCGGGCTGCTGCACGCGAGGTAGCTGTTCGGGCGCAGTTCGGGGTTGAGCTTCTTGAAGGTGCCGCTGGCGACGAGCTGGGCGCACAGGCGGTCGTACTCGGCCGCGGTGCCGTCGCACCAGTACACATCCTTCGCTTCGGTCAGGGCGGCCATCTCGGCGACCCAGGCGATCAGTTTGCTGTGACGAACGGTGGCGGGGACGTTCAGGCGCAAGCCTTCCAGCACGGGACGGTTCATGGAAGTTCCAATCTTCAGAGTCAAAAAAAGCGGGATTGGGCAAGCCCCGCATGACCCTGTGCCGGGCCTGGCTGGCTTGCCCAATGCCGCTGGGCTCCACGCTTTGACCGTCTGGTTACGGCGGTGTTCCGTGCGTCCGGCCTGGTGGGCCGGGGCGCTCAGTAGCGTCGTCTCGATGCTGATTGTGGGCGCAGTGTAGTCGCGCGGTAACCACCGGAATTCGGGGGGTCATGCGTTTTTGGCATGACTTCATGCGCGGATTTGCCGGCCGTGGCGGGCGGCAATAATGGCGGCCATGGTTACTCGACGCCGGCTGATTCCCATCTTGTTGACCGCGCTGATGCCGGGTGTCGCGGCCCGGGCGCAGCAGCGCAAATCGCTCGGCGACCCGCTCCGGTTGGGCGTGGACCGTGCGCTCGTCGACTCCGGCTTCGCCCACAAGCTGGTGCACGCCTTCGGCGCCGACACCGGCATCGCCGTGAAGATCGTGCCGGGCATCGCGTTGCCGCTGCTGGAGGCGCTGGAACGGGGCGAACTCGACGCGGCGCTGACCAACGCGCCAGACGCCGAGGCCAAGCTCGACAAGCAGGGCCTCGCGCACGACCGGCAGGCGATCGCGCTGGGCGAGTTCGTGATCGTCGGCCCAGCCATCAAGGGCAAGGCGGAGGACGCGCTCGGTAGCGCCGTCGGCCATGACGTCGTGGCCGCGCTCAAGCGCCTGCCCGCGGCGCCGCCGGAGGGCGTCACCTTCCTGACCGCGGCAGACGGCTCGGGCGCGCACGTTGCCGAGCAGGCCCTGTGGCGCGCGGCCGGGATCGCACCCGCAGCGCCCTGGTACGTTGCGCTCAAGCCCGGCGACAACCTGATCGCACAGGCCCGTGCGCGAGGTGCGTTCGCCGTCGTCGAGCGCGCTGCATGGCAGGCGCAGGGTGGCGCACCGCTGGCGGTGCGGGTCGACGCTGACGCGCTGCTCGTCGAGCAGGTCCACGTGATGCGCTCGTTCCGGGTCAATCACCCCGCGGGCAAGATCTTCGTCGCCTGGATCGCTTCGGCCAAGGGTCGTCGCGTGGTCGGGTCGCTGCGCGGTTACCGAGCGCCATGACCATGCGGCTGGTGAGCGTGAACGTGTCGCTCGCCCGGCCGATGACGATCGATGAGCAGCCTGTCATGACCGGCATCCTCAAGCAGTCGATCGACGGGCCGGTCGATGTGCACCCGCTCGGTCTGGCGGGCGACGAGCAGGCGGATCTGTCGGTCCACGGTGGTCTGAGCAAGGCCGTCTACGCTTACCCGGCCGAACATTTTCCGTTCTGGCAGACCGTGCGCGCGCAGGCCCGCGCCGCCGAGTGGGCCGATGTGTTGAGGCCCGGTGCGATGGGCGAGAACCTGACGCTCAGCGGGCTGCTCGAGGGCGAGGCCTGGATCGGCGACGTGCTGCGCTTCGCGGGCTGCGAGCTGGCGGTGAGCGAGCCGCGCTTCCCGTGCTTCAAGTTCAACGCCGCGATGGGTTTCAAGCACGCCGCGAAGATGATGACGGCCAACGCCTGGTGCGGCTTTTACCTCGCGGTGCGGCAACCCGGGGTGCTGGTGCCTGGCGAAACTTTCGAGCTGATCCCAGGGCCGCGCGAGGTCGGCATCCAGGAACTGTTCCGCGCGCGCGTCTCGCCCGGGAGACGCTGACAGGCGGTTGCGTGCCGCCGGTTACAAAGGCGCCCGTCGGTCATCATGCAGCGACCGAGGACTCGCTACATTGCGTAGCTTGCACGTCTCGACTCCCCCACCCACCACGAAAGAGCCCCATGAGCATCATCAGCTTCATCAAGGACGCCGGCGAGAAACTCTTCGGCCACAAGCCCGAAGCCCCTGCGGCCGATCCCGCCGCACTGCAGGCCCAGGCTGATGCGGCCAACGCGACCGCTGCCACGGCGATCGCGGGCTACATCACCGCGCAGGGCCTGAAGGTCAACGACCTCGACGTCGCCTTCGACGGCGCGACCGGCACCGTCTCGGTCGCCGGCGAAGCGGTCGACCAGGCGACGCGCGAGAAGGTCATCCTGTGCTGCGGCAACGTGAACGGCGTGAGCCAGGTGGACGACTCGATGACGACGGCCGAACCTGCCGACGAGTCGCGCTGGTACACCGTGGTGCGCGGCGACACGCTGTCGGCGATCGCGAAGACGCAGTACGGCAATGCCAGCCAGTACCCGAAGATCTTCGAGGCCAACAAGCCGATGCTGAGCAACCCGGACAAGATCTATCCGGGGCAAGTGCTGCGCATCCCCGCCTGATCAGGCGGAGGCGGTCTCCAGCGGCGGGTAGTCGATGTAGCCCTCGGCACCGCCGCCGTACAGCGTCTCG
>JBDTVC010000383.1:0-3966 GCA_040007475.1 Burkholderiales bacterium | reverse complement strand
CTGCGGCAAGCCCTACGGCTTCTACCCGCAGGACAACTGCGGCACGACCTACTTCTCGATCCAGTTCAGCGGCGTGAACCAGCTCGGCCAGGGCGACTATGCCGACGGCTTCACGCCGACCTGCGCGGCCGCGGACGACTTCACGCACGCGCTCGGCGACCCGGCCGAGACGCGGCTGTTCGCGGCACTGGCGCTTCGCACCAACGGCGCCTGCACGCCGGGGCTGGCGGTCGCGCAGCGCGTGACCATCTCCGATGTGTCGACCGGGCCGGCGCTTGTGCGACCGCCGTTGCGCGCGAACCGGATCTACCGGACGCCCTGAGATCAACGCCGCGGCAGCGTGAGCCGCGCGCGCAGGCCGTGCGGTTCGTTCGGCAGCAACTGCAGCGTGCCATCGTGCGCGCGCGCCACGCGCTCGACGATCGCCAGGCCGAGCCCCGCGCCGGGCGGCCCGTTGCGCGCCGCCTGTGCGCGCTGGAAGGGCTGACGCAACAGCGCGGCCTCGGCGGCGCTGATGCCGTCGCCCTGATCGGCGACCTCGACCCACACGCTCATCACGTCGCTGCCGGTGCGCAGCGTGACCGGCCCGCGGCCGTGGCGGAACGCGTTCTCGACCAGGTTCACGAGGGCGCGCCGCAGCGGTTCGGCACGCAGCGGCAGCGACGGCGTGGCCGCCAGATCGAGCACGAGCGGCTGGCCGTGGTCGGTACATGCGCTGGCCACTTCGCGTGCGAGCGCGTCGAGCGCGATCGGCTGGGGTGCGGCATCGCCGTCGCCGCGCGCGTAGTCGAGAAACTGGCCGACGATCGTGTCCATCTCCTCGACGCTGCGCGTCATGCTCGCGACCAGCGCGGGCTCGCTCTGATCGCGCAGGATCTCGACGCCCAGGCGCAGCTTGGTCAGCGGCGTGCGCAGGTCGTGCGAGATGCCGGCGAGCATCAGCGCGCGCTCGCGTTCGGCTGCACCGAGGCTGGCGGCCATCTGGTTGAAGCTGTGCGCCAGCGTGGCGACTTCGGTCGGCCCGTCTTCGGCCAGCGTTGGTGGCGTCGCGCCGCTGGCGAGCGCGTGTGCGGCCTTCACGACCTCGCGCAGCGGCTGGTGCAGGTGGCGCTGGATCAGCAGCGCGCCGAGCAGCGCGAGCAACACGCTGCTGAACGAGGCCGCGAACCACGCGCCGCTGAACTCGCGGGCCGGCAGCACGCCGGGCAGCACGATCCAGTGCTCCGAGCCGTCGAGCGTGATGCGCACCGCGAGGCTGCCACCGGCCTCGCGCCGCCACACCACGGCCGCGCCTTCGGCAGCGACGCGCGCCGACACCGAGCTGACCAGGCGGCGCTCGATCGGCGTGAGCAGCGCGCGCATCGCGGCGCCGCGTGTCGGCTCGGGCGGCAGGTTCGCCAGCGCGCGCTGGTTGAACTGCTCGACGAAGTGGCTGCGCTCCGCGGCCGGCAGCGCCATCAGTCCGGTGCGGATCGCGCTGATGTTGCGCGCCAGGCCTTCGCCGAACAGCTCGAAGCGCGGTTTCACGATCAGCTCGCGAACCAGCACGCCGCTGACGAGCTGGCCGATGATCATCAGCGCGACGATCAGCAGCGCATTGCGCCCGAACAGGCTGCGCGGCCACCAGGTCATGGCTTGCTCGTCGCCTTCCCGTCCGGCACGAACACATACCCCACGCCCCACACCGTCTGAATGTGGCGGGGCTGCGCCGGGTCGGCCTCGATCAGGCGGCGCAGGCGCATCACCTGCACGTCGATGCTGCGGTCGGTGGCTTCGTGGTCGCGGCCGCGCGCGAGCTCGATCAACCGGTCGCGGCCGAGCGGGCGGTTCGGGTGCTGCGCGAGCGCCTGCAGCAGCGTGAACTCGCCGGTGGTGAGCGGCACGTCCTGCGCGGTGCCGTCGATCTGCCGCTCCAGGCGCCGCTCGCCCAGGTGCAGCGTGAACGCGCCGAAGCTCACGACACCGTCGCCGGCCAGCGGCCCGGTGTGTGCGCCCAGCATGCGCTGGCGCCGCACCAGCGCCTGGATGCGCGCGAGCAGTTCGCGCGGGTTGAAGGGCTTGGGCAGGTAGTCGTCGGCGCCCATCTCCAGGCCGATGATGCGGTCCAGCGGATCGCCGCGCGCGGTCAGCATCACGATCGGGATGGTCTCGCCTTGCGCGCGCAGGCGGCGGCAGATCGACAGACCGTCCTCGCCCGGCATCATCACGTCGAGCACCAGCACGTCGAAGCGTTCGCGGGCGAGCAGCTTGTCCAGCGGCGCGCCGCCGTCGACGGTGCGCACTGCGTAGCCCTGGTCGGTGAGGTAGCGCTGCAGCAGCGCGCGCAGGTCGGCTTCGTCGTCGGCAACGAGGATTCGGGCCAGGGCGTCGGTCATGTCACGGGCATCGTGGTGTGTGGCGTCATCGTAACTGCGGGGTCTGCGCAGTGGCGCGGTGCCATCCATGACAAACGATGACAACGCCACGCCGCGCTGTCATCACTGCTCATCAACAAGCCCGCACTTGCAATCGCAGGCTCACACCCGGCGGCGACATTGGCCTCATGGCGACACACGGTGTGGCGCCCAACGCAAGGAGCTCCTGACCATGAGCCGCATCCTGTCCCTCACCGCACTCAGCCTGGCCCTCGTCGGTGCCGGCTTCACCACGATGTCCGCCGAAGCCGCGAGCCGCCGCGTCGTCGTGAAGGGCGCGAACGGCGGCGCCGCGGCGCGCGCCGGCAAGACCACGGTCGCGGCCGACGGCTCGGCGCAGCACGCGAGCGGCATGAGCGCTCAGTCGGCCAAGGGCTCGGTGCAGAGCAGCGGCACATCGAGCCGCGATGCGGCCGGCGACGTCACGCAGAGTCGCACCAGCACCGCGACGAACGCGGCCACCGGCAACAGCGTGACGACCAGCAGCGCCTACAGCAAGGACACCGGCCTCACGCGCAGCGCGAGCTGCTTCGACGCGAGCGGTGCCAGCATCGCCTGCCCGTCGCGCCCGTGAACTCAAACGTCGGAGCTGACATGAGCACATTCATCCGCCAACCACTCGCGGTCCTCGTGGTCGCCGCGCTGATCCCTGCCTCGGCCGCCTTCGCGCAATCGGCCGACGCCGGCCGCGCCGCGCAGGTGCAGGCCGAGTTGCAGAAGCGCTTCGCCGCGGCCGACGCGAACGGCGATGGCCGCCTGACGCGCGACGAGGCCAAGGGCAAGATGCCGCTGGTCTACAAGCACTTCGACGAGATCGACACCGCGCACAGCGGCGGCATCACGCTGGCCGACATCGCCGCCTTCGCGATCGCGCAGCGTGCCGCGCGCCCGGGCGCGCAGTAGCGCGGTGAGGCGGCCGCGATGCCGACCGATCCGCTGCGCACCGCGCTCGGCCCCGGGGCGCTGCCGTGGCTGGCGGGCCTGCTCGCGGTGGTGTTCGCTGCCGCCACGCTCGAAGGCGTGGTGCAGACACTGCGCGGGCAGCGCTACGACTGGCGCGCGACGGCCGCGTCCGTCGCCGACGCCGTGGGCCGGCGCGCGGTCGACGCGCTCGGCCTGTCGATCGCCGCGCCGCTGCTGGCCTGGGCCTGGGCGCATCGCGTGCAGACGATCGAACTCGGCACCCCGGCTGCGTTCGCGCTGCTGTTCGTCGGCCAGGAGTTCATGTACTACTGGTATCACCGCGCGGCACATCGCGTGCGCTGGTTCTGGGCCACGCATTCGGTGCACCACTCGCCGAACGAGCTCACGCTGGCCACGGCGCTGCGGCTGGGGTGGACGGGCCGGCTCGCCGGCAACGCGGTGTTCTTCGTGCCGCTGGTCTGGCTCGGCTTTGCGCCGCTGGCCGTGGCCGCCGCGCTCGGCGCGAACCTGCTGTACCAGTTCTGGCTGCATGCGCCATGGCTGCCGCGGCTGGGCCCGCTCGAGTGGGTGCTGAACACGCCGACGCATCACAAGGTGCATCACGCCTCCAACCCCGAGTATCTGGACT
>JBDTVC010000382.1:0-4010 GCA_040007475.1 Burkholderiales bacterium | reverse complement strand
ACGCGCCAGTGGCGGCAACAGCCTGCTGTCGGTCGTGATGCAGCTCTCGATGAGCTTGGGCGTGGCCGCGGCCGGCGCGCTGCTTGCGGCCTTCGCGTCGCCGATCGTCATCCCGATCGCCAGCGATGTCGGCCCCACCAATCTGCTGCACACCTTCCACGCGACCTACGTGTGCATGGGCGCGCTGTCGGCGCTGGCGGCGGGCATCTTCTTCCAGCTCGGCGGGCGCGAGGGGCCGACCGGGGCGGCGAAGGTGGTCGATCCGTCCTGATCCCGGCCTGCCACACAATCGGCGCATGGCCCTTGAACCCGAAGCCGGCGGCTCGCCGCTGCTGCACAACCTCAACCCCGAACAACTCGCCGCGGTGACGCTGCCGGCTCGCCCGGCGCTCATCCTCGCCGGCGCCGGCTCGGGCAAGACCCGCGTGCTCACCACGCGCATCGCCTGGCTGATCCAGACGGGCCAGCTCTCGCCTGGAGGCGTGATGGCGGTGACCTTCACGAACAAGGCCGCGAAGGAGATGCTGACGCGCCTGGGCGCGATGCTGCCGATCCCCGTGCGCGGCATGTGGATCGGCACCTTCCACGGTCTGTGCAATCGCTTCCTGCGTGCGCACTGGAAGCTCGCGGCCTTGCCGCAGGGCTTCCAGATCCTCGACTCGGCGGATCAGCTCTCGGCCGTCAAGCGCGTCATCAAGGCGATGAACCTCGACGAAGAGCGTTACGTGCCGAAGCAGATGACCTGGTTCATCGCCGCGCAGAAGGAGCGCGGCCATCGGCCGAAGGACGTGGAGGTCAAGGACGAGCTCTCGCGCGTGCAGGTGCAGGTCTACCAGGCTTACGAAGACCAGTGCCAGCGCGAAGGCGTGGTCGATTTTGCCGAGCTGATGCTGCGCACCTACGAGCTGATGCGCGACAACCAGGCGCTGCGCGAGCACTACCAGCGGCGCTTCAGGCACATCCTGGTCGACGAGTTCCAGGACACCAACACGCTGCAGTACGCGTGGCTCAAGATATTCGCCGGCCCCGAGACTGCGGTGTTCGCGGTCGGCGACGACGACCAGAGCATCTACGCGTTCCGCGGCGCGCAGGTCGGCAACATGGCGTCGTTCGAGCGCGAGTTCCATGTCGACCACGTGATCAAGCTGGAGCGCAACTACCGCTCGTTCGGCAACATCCTCGATTCGGCCAATGAGCTGATCTCGCGCAACACGCAGCGGCTGGGCAAGAACCTGCGCACCGAGGCCGGGCCGGGCGAGCCGGTGCGCGTGCGCGAGTCCACCAGTGACTTCGCCGAGGCGCAGTGGTTCGTCGAGGAGGCGCAGCAGCTGCACCGCGAAGGCACGCCGCGCAGCGACATCGCGCTGCTCTACCGCAGCAACGCGCAGAGCCGCGTGATGGAGAGCGCACTGTTCAACGCCGGCATGCCGTACAAGGTCTACGGCGGGCTGCGCTTCTTCGAGCGCGCCGAGGTGAAGCATGCACTGAGCTACCTGCGGCTGATCGAGAACCCGAGCGACGACACGAGTTTTCTGCGCGTCGTGAACTTCCCGACCCGCGGCATCGGCGCCCGCACGATCGAGCAGCTGCAGGATGCCGCGCGCGCCAGTGGCCGCAGCCTGTACCAGAGCGTCGGGGCGCTCGCGGGCAAGGGCGGTGCGAACCTGCAAGCCTTCGTCGCGATGGTCGACGCGATGCGCGAGAAGACGCGCGGCATGACGCTGCGCGACATCATCGAGCACATGCTGCAGGCGTCGAACCTGATCGAGTTCTACAAGACCGACAAGGAAGGCCGCGACCGCATCGAGAATCTCGAAGAACTGGTCAACGCCGCCGAGGCCTTCGTCACGCAGGAGGGCTTCGGCAAGGAGGCGGTCGCGCTGCCGGTCGACGAACACGGTAACGCGAACGAGCAGGCGCCCGATGCCGAGACCGGCGAGATCATGTCGCCGCTCGCGGCCTTCCTCACGCACGCCTCGCTCGAAGCCGGCGACAACCAGGCGCAGGCCGGGCAGGACGCGATCCAGCTGATGACCGTTCACTCCGCGAAAGGTCTGGAGTTCGACTGCGTGTTCATCACCGGGTTGGAGGAAGGGCTGTTCCCGCACGAGAACTCGGCCTCCGACCCCGACGGGCTCGAAGAAGAACGCCGCCTGATGTACGTCGCGATCACGCGCGCGCGCAAGCGGCTGTACCTCAGCTTCAGCCAGACGCGCATGCTGCACGGGCAGACGCGCTACAACGTCAAGAGCCGATTTCTCGACGAGCTGCCCGAGGCGGCGCTGAAGTGGATCACGCCGCGCAACCAGGGTTTTGGCTCGGGTTTTCAGCGCGACTACCAGGCCGCATGGGCCAAAGGCTCGGGGCTGCACTCGATCGTCGGTGCCGGCAACGTCAGCGGCTTGCCGAGCGCGCCGCCGCTGGTGCCGAAGGCGCCCAGCCACGGGTTGCGGTCGGGTCAGGGCGTGTTCCACACCAAGTTCGGCGAGGGCGTCATCGTCACGCTCGAAGGCAGCGGCGTGGACGCGCGTGCGCAGGTCAACTTCGGCCGCCACGGCATGAAGTGGCTGGCGCTCTCGGTGGCCAAGCTCACGCCGGTCGATTGAGTTGCAACCTGGTGTGACGGGCGTTGCCGGCGCGCTGCGGCGCTCGGCATGATTTCGCTTCGGCGTCAATCACGTATTGCGCCGGCCGACGCCGTGCCTATGCTTGAGCCTGTCAACGAACCCGATCCGCGGAGACCCACCATGCGAACCCTGATTCACCGGGCGGCTCAGGCCGCCGTGCTGCCGCTGGCGGTCGCAGGTTGTGCCACCACCGCCGTCGACGCGCAGTGGCGCAACACCGAGCTGCCGCCCAGCTACCTGCGGGGCGCGACCGTGCTGGTGAGCTGCGAGACGCGCGAGGCCGTGCTGCAGCGCATCTGCGAGGACCGCGTCTCGGCCGAGCTCAGCGCGCACGGCGCCACGCCGGTGTTCGCCGCGCCCGGCACCGTCGCGGCCATCCAGCCGGGCGTGGCCGATGCGCACTACCTGCCTGCGGCGCGCGACAGCGGCGCGAAGGCGGTGCTGAGCATGACGATCGGCGCCTCGTCGGCGGCGGTGAGCCAGGGCGTCACGCTGAGCATCGGCGGATTCGGTTTCGGTCGGTCGTCCGCGGGCGGCGTCGGCGTGTCGGCGCCGATCGGCGGCGGCCAGGTCAGCAACGGCTACTCGGCCAACGGCCGCGTCACCGATGTCGCCTCGGGCCGGCTGATGTGGACGGCCCGCGCCAGTGCGCCGCCGTCCGGCGACGTGAACGCGCAGTTCGCCGATCTGTCGAAGGCCGTGCTCGATGCGGCGGGCAAGGCCGGGCTCTTCTAGAGCAGGCCCGCGCGCTTGACGGCGCGGTAGCGGTTCACCAACTGCGCCGGCAACTGCGCCGGCTCCACGTCGATCAGCAGGCCGTCGCGCGTGGCCAGCCGCGCGAACGCATCGCGCCGCGTCTGCGCGAACAGGAGCGCGCCGGCGATCTCGACGGCCTTCGTGTCGCCCGCGAGCGGCTGCTCCGCCAGCTCGCGCAGCACGCGCTCGCGCAGGCTCGCGAGCAGCACCAGGTGGCGGCTGCGCAGCAGGCGCAGCGCGGGCGCCAGCTCGGCGCTGTCCTCATCTCGGAAGTTCGTCAGCACCACCACCAGCGCGCGCTTGCGCTGCACGCGCATCAGCTCCGCGGCGGCCATCATGTAGTCCGAGTGCGTCGCGCGAGGCTCGATGTCGTAGAGCATGCCCATCAGCGCGTTCAGCGAGTGGCTGCCCTTGCGCGGCGCGAAGTGGCGCGCGTCGGAGGCCTCGGTGCCGAAGGTCATCGCGCCGACCGCGTCGCCTTCCTTCAGCGCGACGTGGGCCAGCAGCATCAGCGCGTTCAGCGCCTCGTCGAAATGACTGCCGCCGTGGGCGGCGGCGCCTTCGTCGGCGCGCATGCGGCGGCCGCAGTCGAGCAGGAACAGCACGCGCTGGTCGCGCTCGTCCTGG
>JBDTVC010000381.1:0-4045 GCA_040007475.1 Burkholderiales bacterium | reverse complement strand
GCTCGGCCACCTCGTCACCGTGCTGCTGCCCGACGAGCCCGAGGCGCTCGGCTTGCTCGCGTTGATGCTGCACGCACAGGCCCGCCGCGGCGCGCGCCGCGATGCGCAGGGCCGCTACGTGCCGCTGGACGAGCAGGACCCGGCGCAGTGGGACGACGCGCTGATCGATGACGCCGAGGCGCTGCTGCTGCGCGCCGGCCGGATGGGCCGCATCGGCCGCTACCAGCTCGAAGCGGCGCTGCAATCGGCCCACGTCGATCGCCGCCGCACGGGCCGTGTCGACCGGGCCGCGATCGCGCAGCTCTACGACGCCCTGCTTGCACTGACCGGCTCGCCCGTCGTCGCGATCAACCGGGCCGTCGCGGTCGCGCAGGCGCGCGGCGCGGCGGCCGGCCTCGCCGCGCTCGACGAGATCGCCGACGACCCGCGCCTGCCCGACTACCAGCCCTGGTGGGCCGCGCGCGCCAGCCTGCTCGCGCAACTGCCCGATGTGGCGCAGGCCGACGCGGCCTACCAGCGCGCCATCGGCCTCGAAGCCGATCCGGCCGTCCGGCGCTTTCTGCAGGAACGCCGCGACGCGCTGCATCGGCGCTGACGGCGCCGCCGCCATGCCACTCGCGCCGCGCCGCTGACGATTCGTCGCACGCGGCTGGCCGCGCGCCGCGCCGCCGATAGCATCCGCTTCATCCCATCCCCCAGGAGAGCGAGCGATGCTCGAAGCGATGCTCGAAGCGCAGGGCCTGCGCAAGTCCTATGGCACCCGCGCCGCGGTGGTCGACGTGAGCCTGCAGGTCCGCGCCGGCGAGGTGCTGGGCCTGCTCGGGCCGAACGGCGCGGGCAAGTCCACGACGGTCGGCATGCTGTGCGGCCTCGTCGCGCCCGACGCGGGCCACGTGACGATCGCCGGCGCCGCGATCACGGCCGACGCCGCGGCGTTCAAGCGCCGCATCGGCCTCGTGCCGCAGGACCTCGCACTGTTCGAGGACTACCCCGCACTCGCCAACGTCGAACTCTTCGGCGCGCTCTATGGCCTGCCCGCCGTGACGCTGAAGCAGCGCGCCGCGGAGGTGCTCGCGATCGTGGGCCTCGCCGACCGGGCACGTGACAAGCCCGCCACCTTCAGCGGTGGCATGAAGCGGCGCCTGAACATCGCCTGCGCGCTGGTGCACGACCCCGACGTGCTGCTGCTCGACGAACCCACCGCCGGTGTCGACCCGCAAAGCCGCAACGCGATCTTCGACAGCCTCGAGGCGCTGAAGGCGCAGGGCAAGGCGCTGGTCTACACGACGCACTACATGGAAGAGGCCGAGCGCCTGGCCGACCGCATCGTCATCATCGACCACGGCCGCGTCGTCGCCAGCGGCACGCAGGCCGAGCTGGCGCGCACGCTGCCGAGCAGCGAGACGCTGGAGCTCGACCTCGCCGCCGCACCCGATGCGCAACTGCTCGCGATGCTGACCGCACTGCCCGGCGTGCGCGCAGTGCAGCGTGGCACGCGAAGCGCGAACCTGGAAGACGTGTTCCTGGCCCTGACGGGCCGCCAACTGCGCGACTGAAGGAGACGCCGCATGAATGCCTTCACCGCTCTCGTCCGCAAGGACCTCGCCCTCTACTTCGCCGACCGCCGCGCGCTGATCATGAGCATCGTCGCGCCGATCCTCATCGCGGCCTTCTTCGGCTCGCTGTTCGGCAACGGCGACAGCAAGCCGGCGCACCTCGACATCGCGATCACCGACCTCGACGGCAGCGTCGTCTCGAAGCAGATCGTCGCGGCGATGCGCGCCGACAGCACGTTCGCGATCGTCGATGCCACCGAAGACCAGGCCACCGCGCTCGTCAAGGCCGGCAAGGTGCCCGCGGCCGTGACGCTGCCCGCCGGCTTCGGCGAACAGGCCGGGCGCGCGCTGTTCGGCACCGCGCCCAAGCCGGTCGTCGTGCTGCGCTACGACCCGTCGCAGTCGATGGCGCTGCAGGTCGTGCGCGGGCTGCTCGCGCAATACGTGATGCAGGCCGTGACGCGCGCGACCTTCAGCGGCGCGAACTCGGCGCTGGTCGACCTGCGCGAGCAGGCGCTGCACACGCCCGGCCTGCCCGACGACCGGCGCCGCGACCTCGGCGCGATGTTCGACAGCATCGCCCGCGTGCAGGGCCCAGCCGCGTCGGCGAGCGCTGGCGCAAGTGCCGCCGGCAGCGGCTTCACGATCCCGTTCGCGACGCGCGAGGAGGAGGCCGGCGCGCGGCCCGAGAAGAAGTACAACAGCTACTCGCACTCCTTCGTCGGCATGGGCGTGCAGTTCGTGCTGCTGATGGGCGTGGACATCGGCATCGCGCTGCTGGCGATGCGCCGGCTCGGGTTGTGGAAGCGCCTGCGCGCGGCGCCGCTCTCGCGCGGCACGCTGCTGGCGAGCCGCATCGCGAGTTGCGCGTTGATCGCGCTGTTCTCGATGAGCGTGGTGTTCGCGGTCGCGATCGCGGCGTTCGGCGTGCGCATCGATGGCAGCGTCGTCGGCTTCGCGGGCGTGCTCGCTGCCTTCGCGCTGATGACGGCCTGCTTCGGGTTGCTGATCGCCGCGCTCGGCAAGACGCCTGAGGCGACGCGCGGCCTCGCGATCCTGGTCACGCTGCTGCTGGTGATGCTGGGCGGCGCGTGGATACCGTCGTTCATCTTCCCGGCGTGGCTGCAGCAGGTGTCGCTGTTCGTGCCAACGCGCTGGGCCGTCGATGGCCTGGACGCGATGACCTGGCGCGGCCTGCCGTTCTCGGCCGCGCTGATGCCGACCGCCGTGCTGCTCGCGTTCGCGGCGGCGTTCGGTGCGCTCGCGTGGTGGCGCTTCGACTGGGAGGAGTGAGCGGGTTCAGCGCCGCTCGACGATCACGGGTACGAGCCGCAAGCCGTCGCGGATGCGCTCGGCGGCGACGCGCGCGTCGTCGCGGTTCGGGTACGGACCTGCCTGCAGCCGGAACAACGCCGCGTCGCTGAACACCGCGAGCAGCGGCGACAGCCAGTCGAGCTCGGCCGAGACGCGCTGCTGAAAGGTCTCCGCGCCGTCACGCTGCCGGAACGCGCCGAGCTGGACCCAGAAGCCGCGCGCCGGCGTCGTGTAGGCGCGCGCGGGCGGCGCATCAGCGACCGGCAGAGCGACGACGGCGGAAGCGGCGGCGGGAGCCGGCATGACCTCGGCCGGCGGTGACGATGGCGGGGGCAGCGGTGGCGCCGGTGCCGGCTCGGCCGCAGCCACGACCACTGCCGGAGGCGGTGTGACCGCGACCGCGACCGCGACCGCGGGCTCGGTCGCCACGTCACGCCGCCACGCCCCGGTGCGGATGTCGTCGAAGGTGATGCGCTGCAGCTCGACCGCGCCGACCCCGCGCAGCAGATCGAGCTTGAGCGCCGCGGTGTAGCTGAGGTCGACGATGCGCCCCGCATGGAACGGCCCGCGGTCGTTGATGCGCACGACCACCTCGCGGCCGTTCGACGGGTTGCGCACGCGCGCGTAGCTGGGGATCGGCAGCGTTGGGTGCGCGGCCGTCATCGCGTACATGTTGTAGACCTCGCCGCTCGCGGTGCGCCGGCCCTGGAACGCGCGGCCGTACCACGATGCCAGGCCGCGCTCGGTGAACGGCGCGTCGCGCGTGATCGGCACATAGCTCTTGCCGAGCACGTCGTAGGGCTTGTTCGGGCCGCCGCTGCGGATCGGCTCGACCCTGGGTTCGGCATCGGGCACACGCCCCAGGTCGGGCGGCGGCGTGGCCTCGGGGCCGTCGCGCGCCACGCGCGGCGTGATCGGCCCGGACGCGCAACCGGCCAGCACGGCCACCAGCACCACCCATGGCACAACCCATGGCGCGATCGGTCGCGGTGCGGTGAACGTCATGCGCGCGACCATACACGAGCGCGGCGCGCAACGTGCGTGGCAAACTCCGCGCCGCCCGGCGGCGCGACATTCGCTCACACAACGACACAGTCCCTGATGAACACGACCGAAGTCTTCCTGATCGCGATGCTGATCATCTTCACCGTGCCCTACCTGATCTGGCGGCTCGG
>JBDTVC010000380.1:0-4078 GCA_040007475.1 Burkholderiales bacterium | reverse complement strand
CTAAAACAGCTCTTCAACTCGCACAGTGGTCGCTGGGTGAAATATCCGGGCTAGGTTTGTGCCGTACTGCCTACGTTGGTCACATTGACGTTGGCGCAGTAGCCGGCGCCCCAATCGGTCGTCTTGACGACACTGGTTAAAACGCCGGGTGCGGGTGCGGGTGCGGGTGCGGGTGCAGGTGCAGGTGCTGCGCTCCAGAAGCTCCTCAGCATCGCCAGCTTGTCTTGCCTCAGCGTGACCCAATCGTCTTGCAGGATGCCGCCGGTATCGCCGCTGTTCGGGTTCCACGACCAGTAGAAGACGTTGGTGATGCCCTTGGTCTTGAGCCACGCGAAGAGGGCATCCTGGAAGGTCTTGTCCTTGGCGTTTCCGGTGCCGTACTTGCCGCCGGTTTCGCCGATCGCCATGGCATAGCCTTGGCTTGCGAACTGGCCGAAGTGAGCGTTCCAGATCGCCGGCATGTTGCTCGGAAAGTTGCTCGCGTTGAAGTAGCTCTGCATGTACACGTCGGGCCCGTAGACGTGGGGCGCGAGCACCAGACGGTTCATCGGGATGTTCAAGGCCTTGCAGGCCATGGGCTCCAGGTTGCCGCCCCACCACCAGCCGGGCGTGGTGCTGCACGTGCTCTGATCGCCGATGCCTTCGACGAACACCAGCGCATTGGGTGCGTCGGCCAGCACGGCTTTCGCGGCCCGCTCGGCCGCCAGATTCCAGTCGGTGGCGGTGTTGCCGCTGCCCCAGGTGGCCTGCCCGTGCGGCTCGTTCTTCAGGTCCAGGCCCAGGAACCGCGCGTAGCCCTTGTAGCGCTGCGCCACCAGCCGCAGGTCGGCGATCCACTGCGCCTCGGTGAAGCCGTTGACGTACCACAGCTCGGAGATCGCGTTGCAGTCCGGCCGGTGGTGATCGATCAGGAAGTACATGCCCCTCCGATCGAGTTCGGCCACCAGCTTGTCCAGCACCTGGAGGCTGTTGAGACCTTGCAGATCGGGGTTGCGGCCGTAGTCGATCGAGTTCACCGCGTCGCCGCGCAGTGTGCCGTGGCACACCGGCAGGCGCACTGCATTGAAGCCGGCCGACTGCATCTGGTCGAGCATCTCTTTCCAGTTGCGCGCCCACAGGCCGTGCGCCACCCGGGTTTCGGTTTCGAAGCCGAACCAGTTCACCCCCTTGAGCGTAATACGTGCACCGGCGTTGTCGTAGATCTGGCCACCCGACGTGGAAATGGCATGGGCTGGGTTGCAGGCGGCGGCGACGAGCGCGGCCAGCGCGGCAATGCGCGCCCAACGGGGATTTGGCGTCATGGAGATTTCCTTCGAGGCGGAGGCAGGGCCGAATTGGCTGGCGACCGCTCAACCATAGCGGTGCGACAGGTGGGCGCACGTAGTCCGACGGCCTGAGCGGGCGTAGGCATCAGGCCCTAGTCAGGACATGGCTTGGGCCAATCTCATCTGACGACTGGTCCTGGCTAGCGGGACGCACGTACGGCCGAGCGGGTCAAGACTCGGCCTCGGCGCTCCGGGCGAGGGACAGGCAATGTTGGCGTCATCTCCGGCAGAAGGAGCAGCCGGACAGCCGCCGGTCGCGAGTACCCGCTCCTGCCCGGTCGCGATCGGTCGATCCGTCTTGCTGCAACTCGGTCTGACAGTCTGCGCTCAGCGCTGTCGCGCCAGCCGCGGATCGAGCAGATCGCGCAGCCCGTCGCCCATCAGGTTCAGGCCCAGCACGCTGAACACGATCGCCAGCCCCGGCCACACCGCGAGCATCGGCGCCTGGTACATCATGCTTTGCCCCTCGCCCAGCATGCGGCCCCAGCTCGGCATCGGCGGCTGCGTGCCCAGGCCGAGGTAGCTCAACGCCGCCTCGGCCAGGATCGCGATGGCGAAGCGGATCGTCGCCTGCACGATCAGCACCGCCGCGATGTTGGGCAGCACGTGGTGCCACGTGATGTGCCACGGGCTCTTGCCGCAGGCGCGCGAGGCCAGCACGTATTCGCGCGTCCACACCGCGTTGGCCGACGCGCGGGTGATGCGCGCGAACTCGGGGATGTTGAAGATGCCGATCGCCACGATCGCGGTCACCAGGCCGGGCCCGTAGATCGCGGTCAGCATGATCGCGGTGAGCAGCGCCGGGAACGCGAGCGTGAAGTCGGCGCCGCGCATCACCAGCTCCTCGACCCAGCCGCGCCGCGCCGCCGCGAACAGCCCGAGCGCCACGCCGGCGGTGATGCCGATGCCGACCGCGATCAGCCCGACCGCGATCGAATAGCGTGCGCCGACGATCAGCATCGAGACCAAGTCGCGGCCCAGGCTGTCGGTGCCCAGCCAGTGCGCGGCGGAGGCGGGAAGCAGCTTGTTCGGCACGTCGATCTCGGTGGCGGCATACGGCGTCCAGACGAAGGACATCAGCGCGGTCAGGATCAACAGCGCGACCAGCGCGCCACCGATCACGAAGCTCTTGTGCCGCAACGCGCACTGCCAGAAGCTCATGACAGCCCCTCGGCCGATGCGTACATCGGCCGATCCCCAAGGGCCACGAAGGGGCACCTTCGTGGCCCTTGGATGAGCCTTGCTTGGGGCGGCCCGGCGCGGCGGCTCATGCCGCATGAACCTTCAAGCGCGGATCGATCACCGCATACAGCACATCCACGACGAAGTTGATCGCCAGCACCGTCGCGGCGAGAAGCATCACGATGCCCTGCACCAGCAGCACGTCGCGGTTCGAGATCGCCTGGAAGATCAGCCGCCCCAGCCCCGGCAGCGCGAACACCTGCTCGACCACGATCGTGCCGGTGACGAGGTTGGCGAACTGCAGGCCCATCACCGTGAGCACCGGCACCATCGCGTTGCGCAGCACGTGGCGCCACAGCACCGCGCGCCGGCTCAGGCCCTTGGCGCGCGCGGTGCGCACGAAATCCTCGCGCATCACGTCGAGCACCGCCGAGCGCGTGATGCGCGCGAGGATCGCGGCCTGCACCACCGCGAGCGAGACGGCGGGCAGGATCAGCGCCTTGACCGCGTCCCACGGCGAGTCGTCCCAGCTGGGGAAGCCACCGGCCGAGAACCACTGCAGCTTCACCGCGAACAGCAGGATCAGCAGGATCGCGAACCAGAAGTTCGGCACCGCGATGCCGACCTGGCTCGCGGCCATCACGCCCACGTCGCCGAGCTGGTTGTGGCGCGATGCCGCGTACAGGCCGAGCGCGAGGGCGAGCACGGTGGTGAGCGCCATCGCCATCAGCGCCAGCGGCACGGTGACGACCAGCCGCTCGGCGATCAGCTCCGCGGCGGGCGTGTCGTACGAAACGCTCAGGCCCAGGTCGCCGTGCAGCATGCCCGCGAGCCAGCGCACGTAGCGCTCGGCGGGCGGGCGGTCCAGCCCGAGCTTCTCGCTCAGGGCCTTCACCGCTTCGGGCGTGGCCGACTCGCCCAGCCGCACCTCGGCGGCGTTGCCGGGCAGGATGCCCAAAGCGGCGAAGATCAGCACCGATGCAGCCAGCAGCGTGGCGACGAAGGTGGCGAAGCGCTTGAGGAGGAAGATGCTGATGATCGGGCCCGGCACGCGATGCCCGTGCACCGCCGTTGCCAATATGATGGCCCAAAACCCGACCGACTCGGAGGCACGCGTGAGCTTCACCATCCCGTTCGACCCGGCGCTGCTGCTGATCGGTGGCGCGTGGCGCGCCGCCGCGGGCGGCGCCACGCTCGCGTTGCACGACCCGTCCGACGGTAGCGAGCTCGCGCGCATCGCGCGCGGCACCGCGACCGACATCGACGCCGCGGTGGCCGCCGCGCAAGCCGCGCTCGATGGCGACTGGGGCCGCCTGACCCCGGCCGAGCGTGGCCGCGTGCTGGGCGCGATCGGCCGCAAGGTGCTCGACAACGTCGAGCTGCTCGCGCAACTCGAGGCGCGCGATGTCGGCAAGCCCCTGAAGCAGGGCCGCGCCGATGCTGTCGCATTGGCACGCTACCTGGAGTTCTACGGCGGCGCGGCCGACAAGGTGCACGGCCAGACGCTGCCGTTCCAGAACGGCTACACCGCGCTGACGCTGCGCGAGCCGCATGGCGTGACCGGCCACATC
>JBDTVC010000379.1:0-4086 GCA_040007475.1 Burkholderiales bacterium | reverse complement strand
CGCTCCAAAGCCATGCCGCATTTCGGGCAGTCGCCCGGCCGGTCCGACTCGACCAGCAACAGCAGGGGCGGCAGACTGCTGGCAGCGCGGGGCTTGATGCGGGCGTCGAGCCCGATCGCCAGCGGCGGGCCGGCCGGCAGCGCGCTGGACTGCGCGGCCAGATCGACCAACGCGTACAACGAGTTCGCCGGGTTGATGAGGTAGCGCATCGAGCGATGGTTGCGCATCGTCGCGGACAGGTCGGCGAAGAGCGCGAACAGCAGGCCGGCGAGCACGAGCAGCGCGGCGACGAACCCCAGCAGGTTGCGCGCCGTCTGCGGCCACCAACGCGTCCGCGCCAACGGGGCGCGCCACAGCAGCCACAACGGCAGCGCCGCCAGCACGCCCACGTTGACCACCATGCGCCAGCTCAGCAGATCGCGCACCTCGCGCGGGTCCGTCTGCACCACGTTGGCCATCATCGTGGTGTCGATGACGACACCGTAGCTGCCCATGAAGTGCGCACCGAACGCCGCGGCCAGCAGCATCAACGTGATCACCGGCTTGATCGACAGGCGCCATGCGAACAGCGCGAGCAGCGCGGTCATCAGCGCCGCGATCATCGCGCCGAAGCCGGCGACGAAGAGGCCGCCCCGCAGCGACGCGGTCTCGGGCAGCACCAGCAGGGCCCGCCACAGCGGCCAGTTCGGCAGCACGGCCAGCCACACGCCGGCGAACAGGGCCAGCGTCAGCGGGTTCCAGCCGCTGGCGGGGTCGGCACGACTGGCGAATGTGCGGCGCGAATTCATCGGCCGTATTGTCGTTGCAGCGCCGCCCTCATGAGGACACGCACGGCCGCCCGAAGTGTCCTCATCCCCCTTGGGGCGCGGACGACGTATGTCGTCGGCCCAGGGGCACTCTCAATGACGCAGGTTCAGGGCCCCCGCGGCGCGGCCTGCGCCCCCGCCGACCGCCACCTGCGCGCTCTTGCCGCAGAACCGGCGCTGCAGGTCGGCGACCATGGTTGCCATGTCGGCGCTGCCATCGATCTTGTCGGCGTGCCGCTTCAGCACCATGCCGGCGAGGTCGATCAGCTTGCCGTTCAGCGTCTGCGTGCCGTGGGCGGCCAGGCTCTTCACAGCCGTGCCGGGCGCGCCGCCGATGCTGTGGGCCATCGCCTCCTCGGCCAGGGCGGTGATGTGCACGTGGCCCGCGCGAACGAGCGCGACGTGCGGCTCGTGGCCGTGCGCGACCTTGCACAGCATCTCGGTCGAAGCCGTCGAGATGCAGAAGCGCCGCGCCGTCGTCGTGATCCAGCTGTCGCTGTCGGGCAGGCGGATCTCCGTGCTCTGCAGGCGCGACAACACCGCCAGGAGATTGCTCGCGCATTCGAAGTCGAAATCCTCGCTCGCGATCTCCGCGGCCAGCTGTCGGACGTGACCGACGCACGCGCCGACCTGGCGCTCGATCAGTGTCTTGAAGACGGCCGAGGTGCTGACGAAGCGCCGCAGGCGGGCGTTGTCGGGCTGCCGTTCGAGCGCGAGCGCGAGGTTGTCGTGGTTGCGCTGGAAGGCCTTGTGATCGCGCTTGTCGAAGTGCATCAGCGCCAGCAGCACCAGACCCTGGAAGTCGAACATCTTCGAGCCCAGGCCCAGCCTCACGCTGCGTTCGAGCGCCTGGGCAGCCTCGTCCCCGGCGCCCATGTAGAACGCCAGCATGCCTTGCTTCTGCAGCCGCGCGATGCTCAGCGGTGTGATCTTCACCGCGCTGCGGTAGGTCTCGAGCGCGGCCTCGAGGTTGCCTTGTTCGAGCTGCACTTGACCCATCACGTCGTAGGCGTCGGCGTACGAGCCCTGGTCGCCGATCAGGCTGTCCAGTGTGCTGCCGGCCTGGGTGAGCTGCCCGGCGGCGAGCTGCGCACGCGCGATGCCCAGGCGGGCCCAGGGCAGTGCGTTGGTGGCCGTGACCGCCTGGTACATCTCGCGCGCACCCGCATGGTCACCCAGCCGGATGCAGAGCTCGGCGCCGATGCGTGCGGCATAGAGCCAGTACTCGTCGCGGTTGTCGAAGCGGGTCCGGCACAGGGCGGCGCCCTGCGCGAAGTCACCGGCTTCGATCGCCTCGAAGATGCTGCGCAGCACGGTCTTGCGATGGCGCGCCTGGATCAGCCGCAGCTCGAGTGCCGATGCAGCGTGCGGCTTGAGCAGGTAGCTGTCGAGCGCGCTCTCGGCGGCCTCGGCCACGCGCGTGTACGAGGCTTCGCCGGTGACCATCACGAACACGGTCGAGTAGGGCAGCAGGTTGGCGCGGCGCAGATCGTCGAGCAGGTCCTGGCCGGTCAGGTCACCGTTGTCGAAGTGGTAGTCGCAAAGGACGATGTCATAGACGGCATTCTCGAGCTTGCGCCGCGCGTCGTTGATGCGGCTGGCCTGCGCGACGTGGCCCACGCCCATGTCGCGCAGCATCAGGGCCTGCATGCTGCGCAATGACGGGTTGCTGTCGATGATCAACGCACGGCATTGGCCGACGTCGGGGTAGATGAGCCGCATGAGGCAGGGTGCCCAGGTCGGGTGAGGTTTCGCTCACCCGGTATCGGCACACCCGGCCACAACTTGATGCGCCGTGGCGCACGCGGTCTACTTGAAGAGGTCTTTCACCCGGTCCGTCCAGGTCTTGGCGTTCGGCGAGTGCCGATCGCCGGACTTGCGGAACGACTCGTCGAGCTCCTTCAGCAGCTTGCGCTGGTGCTCGGTGAGCTTGATCGGCGTCTCGGCCTGCACGTGGCAGTACAGATCGCCCGGGTAGCTCGAGCGCACGCCCTTGATGCCCTTGCCACGCAGCCGGAAGGTCTTGCCGTGCTGCGTGCCTTCGGGCAGTTCGATCTCGGCCTTGCCGCCCAGCGTCGGCACTTCGATGCTCCCGCCCAGCGCCGCAGTCGTCAGCCCGATCGGCACGGTGCAATGCAGGTCGTCGCCGTCGCGCTCGAAGATTTCGTGCTGCTTGATGCGGATCTCGATGTACAGATCGCCCGACGGGCCGCCGTTCGTGCCCGGCTCGCCGTTGCCGCTGGAGCGGATGCGCATGCCTTCGTTGATGCCGGCCGGGATCTTCACCTCCAGCGTCTTGTTCTTCTTGATCCGCCCCTGACCGCTGCAGGTCATGCAGGGCTCGGGGATGATCTTGCCGGTGCCGTGGCAGTGCGGACAGGTCTGCTGGATGCTGAAGAAGCCCTGGCGCATGTGGACCGTGCCCTGGCCGTTGCAGGTCGAGCAGACCTTCGGGCTCGTGCCGACCTTGGCGCCGCTGCCCTTGCAGGTTTCGCAGGCCTCGTAGGCCGGGATGCGGATCTGTGTCTCCTTGCCGAGCGCCGCCTCTTCGAGCGTGATCTCCATCGCGTAGCTCAGGTCGCTGCCGCGGAAGACCTGCTGCCCGCCTGCGCCGCGGCGCGGGCCGCCGGCGCCGCCTGCACCGCCGAAGATGTCGCCGAAGATGTCGCCGAAGGCCTCGGCGAAGCCGCCGAACCCTTCGCCGCCCGGGCCGCCGCCGCGCGCCATGTTGGGGTCGACACCGGCGTGCCCGTACTGGTCGTACGCGGCCCGTTTCTGGCCATCCGAGAGCATCTCGTAGGCCTCCTTGGCCTCCTTGAATTTCTCTTCGGCCTTCTTCGCATGGTCACCCTGGTTGCGGTCGGGGTGGTGCTTCATCGCAAGCTTGCGATAAGCCTTCTTGATGTCGTCTTCGCTGGCGTTGCGGGCGACGCCGAGGGTTTCGTAGTAATCGCGTTTAGCCATGAATCTTCCAGAGGCACATGAAACGAAACCGCCGCGTTGACGTGCGGGCAGGGCCTGTCACGTCGAACGCGGCGAATTATTCAGGCGGCTGCAGGCCGCCTGAATATCACTTCTTCACTTCCTTGAACTCCGCATCGACGACGTTGTCGTCCGCCGGCTTGGCCTGTGCGCTCTCGGCCTGCGGCGCCTCTGCGCCCGGTGCTGCGCCACCGGCAGCGGCGGCTGCCGCCTGCGACTCGGCGTAGATCTTCTCGCCGAGCTTCTGGCTCGCGGTCATCAGCGCTTCGGTCTTGGCTTCGATCTCGGCCTTGTCTTC
>JBDTVC010000378.1:0-4097 GCA_040007475.1 Burkholderiales bacterium | reverse complement strand
TCGACGACAAGGACGGCGAATCCGGCATCTACACGCTGGCCGACGGCAGCCAGCGCGTGGCGGGTGAAGTCGACATCGTGGCCGTGAACGAGGCCTTCGGCACGCTGTTCCCGCACGACGAGTTCGACAGCATCGGCGGCCTGGTCGCGCACGAGCTCGGCCGCGTGCCGCGGCGCGGCGAGGCCGTGATCATCGGCGAGCTGATGTTCAGCGTGATGCTGACGCGCGGCGGGGCCGTGCGCTGGTTCAAGGTGACGCGCGCGCCCGCCGCCGCCGCCACCGCCGACGCTTGATCCTGCTCGCCGAGTTGCTGCTGGCGGCGTTGCTGGGCGCGGCCCACAGCGTGCTGTTCGTGAACACCGGCTGGTGGTGGGCGCAGTTCGCGATGCTTGCGGTGCTGGCCTGGCGCGCCGCCGTCCTGCCCCCGCGCAAGGCGGCTGCCATCGGCCTCCTGTTCGGCACGGCCTGGATCGCCGGCGGCACCTGGTGGCTGTACATCAGCCTGCACGTCTATGGCGGCCTGCCCGGATGGCTCGCAGTGCTGGCGATCGCGGCGCTCAGCTTGGCGTTGTCGCTCTATCTGGCCGCGGGCCTGGCCGCGTTCTCGCGCTGGCGCAGCGGTTGCGGCTGGCGCGACGCGCTGCTGTTCGGCGGCGTCTGGCTGCTGGCGGAACTGGCCCGCGGCGTGATCTTCACCGGCTTCCCGTGGATCGCGAGCGGCTATGCACAGGTCGACTCGCCCCTCGCGGCATTCGCCCCGTGGGTCGGCGTCTATGGCATCGGCTTCGTGCTCGCCGTGCTCGCCGCGTGGCCGGCCACCAACCATTTGGCGACCCGGCGACACCGCGCGGCACCGCCTGTCGGCCTGGCCCTGCTGCTGGGTGCCTGCGCGTGGCTCGGGCCCGGGCAGTTCTCGCAGCCGGCCGGTACGCTGAGCGTCACGCTGCTTCAAGGCAATGTGGCGCAGGACGAGAAGTTCGCGCTGGAACAGATGCCGAAGGCGCTCGCCTGGTCGCGCGAGCAACTGCTGGCCGCGCGCGGCGACCTCGTCGTCGCGCCCGAGACGGTGATCCCCTTGCTGCCGAGCCAGCTCGATCCGGACTACTGGCAAGACCTGGCGACGCACTTCGCGCGCGGCTCGCAGGCCGCGCTGCTGGGCCTGCCGCTCGGCAACGAGGAGACCGGCTACACCAACTCGGCGGCCGGTCTCTCGGCGGCGACGGCGACGATGCCGGGCGGCTTCTACCGCTACGACAAGCACCACCTCGTGCCATTCGGCGAGTTCATCCCGACCGGCTTCCGCTGGTTCACGCAGATGATGAACATCCCGCTCGGCGACTTCAACCGCGGCCCCGTGGGCGCCGCGTCGTTCGCGTTCCGCGGCGAACGCGTCGGCGTCAACATCTGCTACGAAGACCTGTTCGGCGAGGAACTCGCGGCGCGCTTCACCGATGCCGCGAACGCGCCGACGATCTTCGCCAACATCAGCAACATCGGCTGGTTCGGCGACACGATCGCGGTCGGCCAGCACCTGCAGATCTCGCGCATGCGATCACTCGAGTTCCAGCGCCCGATGCTGCGCGCGACCAACACCGGCGCGACCGCCGTGATCGACCACACCGGCCGCGTCACCGCCTCGCTGGCACCGTACACCCAAGGTGTGCTGGATGCCGACGTGCAGGGCCGCACCGGTCTGACGCCCTTTGCCGCCTGGGCCGCGCGCCTCGGCTTGTGGCCGCTGTGGCTGCTGGGCGTGGCGATCGTGCTGATCCGGGTCGTGCGCGGCCCGGTCGGTGTTGTCGTGAGACGCTGAGCGCCGCCCCGGGGCGCAGGGGCATCCCGCCTCTAGAATCCGAGCCTTCCAGTCGATCGCGCGCGTATCCCCGTTCATGCTTACCTTTCAGCAAATCATCCTCAAGCTGCAGGACTATTGGGGCGCGCAGGGCTGCGCTTTGCTGCAACCCTACGACATGGAAGTCGGCGCCGGCACCAGCCACACCGCGACCTTTCTGCGCGCGATCGGCCCGGAGCCGTGGAAGGCCGCCTATGTGCAGCCCAGCCGCCGCCCGAAGGACGGCCGCTACGGCGAGAACCCGAACCGCCTGCAGCACTACTACCAGTACCAGGTGGTGCTCAAGCCCGCGCCGGCCAACATCCTCGAGCTCTACCTCGGCTCGCTCGCCGCGCTCGGCTTCGACCTGAGAGCCAACGACATCCGCTTCGTCGAGGACGACTGGGAGAACCCGACGCTCGGCTGCTGGGGCCTGGGCTGGGAGGTCTGGCTCAACGGCATGGAGGTGACGCAGTTCACCTACTTCCAGCAGGTCGGCGGCATCGACTGCAAGCCGATCACCGGCGAGATCACCTACGGCCTCGAGCGCCTGGCGATGTACCTGCAGGGCGTGGACAACGTCTACGACCTGACGTGGACGGAAGGCCTGAGCTATGGCGACGTCTACAAGCAGAACGAGGTCGAGCAGAGCACCTACAACTTCGAGCACAGCGACGTCCAGTTCCTGCTCACGGCCTTCAGCGGGCACGAGAAGCAATCGAAGCACCTGATGGAACAGCAGCTCGCGTTGCCCGCCTACGAGCAGCTGCTGAAGGCCGGCCACAGTTTCAACCTGCTCGACGCGCGCGGCGCGATCAGCGTGACCGAGCGCGCGGCCTACATCGGCCGCATCCGCAATCTGGCGCGGGCCGTGGCGCAGAGCTATCTCGACAGCCGCGCGCGGCTGGGCTTCCCGATGGCGCCGAAAGCGTGGGCCGATGAAGTGACGGCGCAGATCGCCTTGAAGAAGGCGGCCTGAGCATGAGCACGAAGAACCTGCTGGTTGAACTGTTTGTCGAAGAGCTGCCGCCGAAGGCGCTGAAGAAGTTGGGTGAGGCGTTTGCGGATGGCCTCGTCAGCGGCTTGCGCAAGTTTCAGCTGTTAACGTCGGATCAGGTTACCGACCGAGAGAGTTTCGCCAGCCCCCGCCGGCTTGCTGTGTTGATCCCGCGTGTGCAGAGCCAGGCGACGGATCGCTCGGCGTCGGAAAAGCTTATGCCTGTCAGCGTTGGCTTGTCCGCAACCG
Source organism: Burkholderiales bacterium (assembly GCA_040007475.1). Classification (GTDB taxonomy): domain Bacteria; phylum Pseudomonadota; class Gammaproteobacteria; order Burkholderiales; family Burkholderiaceae_C; genus LMDS01. The sequence goes on along the minus strand of JBDTVC010000378.1, from coordinate 1,020 downwards.
GGGAGCCGACGCCTGCGCTGTTGAAGAAGCTTGCTGCTCTGGGCTTGGGAGCGTCCGCTGTTCCGCAGCTCGAGCGCCGTCTCGACGGCAAGGCTGAGGTACTTTTTGTTAGTCGTGTCATTCCGGGAGCGTTGCTTGCCGACGGTCTGCAGGCCGCGCTTAGCGACACGCTTTCGCGCTTGCCGATTCCGAAGGTCATGCAGTACCAGCTCGCGGACGGCTGGACCAGCGTGCACTTTGTGCGCCCCGCGCACGGGCTCGTCGCATTGCACGGCGACGACGTGGTGCCGGTGCAGGTACTCGGACTCGTGGCCGGCCGCTCGACCCACGGCCACCGCTTCGAGGCTACGGTCGATCCGATCGATCTGAAGCACGCCGACGAGTACGCGAATCGCCTCGCCTCCGAGGGCGCGGTGATCGCGAGCTTCGCGGCGCGCCGCGACGAGATCGTGCGGCAGTTGAATGCCGCGGCCGCGAAGCGGGGCCTGACACCGATCGACGATGCGGCGCTGCTCGACGAAGTCACCGCGCTGGTCGAGCGCCCGAACGTGCTGACGTGCCAGTTCGAGACCGAGTTCCTCGGCGTGCCTCAGGAATGCCTGATCCTCACGATGAAGGCGAACCAGAAGTACTTCCCGCTGCTGGACTCGGCCGGCACGTTGACGAACCAGTTTCTCGTCGTCAGCAACATCACGCCGGCCGACGCGAGCCGCGTGATCGAAGGCAACGAGCGCGTCGTGCGCCCGCGGCTGGCGGACGCGAAATTCTTCTTCGACCAGGACCGCAAGCGCACGCTCGAATCGCGTGTGCCCGGGCTGGACAAGGTCGTGTACCACGGCAAGCTCGGTACGCAGGGCGAGCGTGTGCTGCGTGTGCGCGCGATCGCCAGAAGCATCGGGCAGCAACTCGGCGGCGACGTGCTCGCGGCGCAGGCCGACCGCGCCGCGATGCTTGCCAAGGCCGATCTGCTGACCGACATGGTCGGCGAGTTCCCCGAGCTGCAAGGCATCATGGGCGGCT
>JBDTVC010000377.1:0-4097 GCA_040007475.1 Burkholderiales bacterium | reverse complement strand
GCGAGAAGATCTTCGTCGGCACCGTCAAGCGCCTCGACAAGGGCGACGTGATCGTGGAGCAGGGTCGCATCGAAGGGCGCCTGCGCCGCAGCGAAATGATCCCGAAGGAAAACCTCCGCTCGGGCGACCGCGTGCGGGCCTTCATCGCCGAGGTCGACCCGACGCTGCGCGGCCCGCAGATCCTGTTGAGCCGCAGCGCACCGGGGTTCATGATCGAGTTGTTCGCACAGGAAGTGCCAGAGATCGAGCAGGGCCTGCTCGAGATCAAGTCGTGTGCCCGCGACCCGGGCTCGCGCGCCAAGATCGCCGTCGTCTCGCACGACAAGCGCGTCGACCCGATCGGCACCTGTGTCGGCGTGCGCGGTTCGCGCGTCACCGCAGTGACCAACGAGCTGGCGGGCGAGCGCGTCGACATCGTGCTGTGGTCGGAAGACCCGGCGCAGTTCGTGATCGGCGCGCTGGCGCCGGCCAACGTGCAGTCGATCGTCGTCGATGAAGAGCGCCACGCGATGGACGTCGTCGTCGACGAGGAGAACCTCGCGATCGCGATCGGCCGTGGTGGCCAGAATGTGCGGCTGGCCTCCGAGATGACGGGCTGGCGCATCAACATCATGACGGCGGAAGAGTCGGCGACGAAGCAGGCCTCCGAGTCGGACCACGTGCGCAAGCTCTTCATCGAGAAGCTCGACGTCGATGCAGAGGTTGCCGACATCCTGATCAACGAGGGCTTCGCCAGCCTCGAGGAAGTCGCCTACGTGCCGATGCAGGAAATGCTCGAGATCGAGAGCTTCGACGAAGACACCGTGAACGAGCTGCGCACCCGCGCGAAAGACGCGCTGCTGACGATGGAGCTCGCCAAGGAAGAAGGCGTGGAAGACGTTTCGCAGAATCTGCGCGACCTCGAGGGCCTGACCCCTGAACTCATCGCCAAGCTCGGCGCCGGTGGCATTCACACCCGCGACGACCTGGCCGATCTGGCGGTCGACGAGCTGATCGAGATCAGCGCCGTTGACGAAGCGCAGGCCAAGGCCTTGATCATGAAGGCGCGTGAACACTGGTTCACCACCTGACGGCCGTGATGCACGTCAACCCAGCCGCACGCACCCCACGAAGTTAGACCAAGCAAGGATTCAATCAATGGCATCGACAACCGTCGCCCAACTCGCCGCCGAGCTCAACCGCTCCGCCGCGGCGCTGCTCGAGCAGCTGCAGTCGGCCGGCGTCAGCAAGGCGTCGACCGACGATGCGCTGACCGAGTCCGACAAGGAGCGGCTGCTCGACCACCTGCGCTCGACCCACGGCACCACCGCCGGTGCCGAGCGCAAGAAGATCACGCTGACACGCAAGTCCACCAGCGAGATCAAGCAGGCCGATTCCAGCGGCAAGGCGCGGACGATCCAGGTCGAGGTGCGCAAGAAGCGCACCTTCATCAAGCGCGACGATGCGCCCGCCGCCGAGGAGCCGACCGAGCCGGTGATCGACGATGGCGAATTGCAGCGCCGTGAAGTCGAAGCCCAGGCGCAGGCCGAGTTGCTGCGCCGCCAGGAAGAAGACCTGGCTGAAAAGCGCCGCCTGCGTGAAGAGCAGGAAACGCGTGACCGCGAGGCCGCCGAAGTGCGGGCTCGTGAAGCCGCCGAAAAGCAGGCGGCCGAAGCCGCCGCAGTGGCGCTCGCGAGTGCGGCCGCGAGCAAGACACCAGCCAAGGCGACTGAAGCCAAGCCGGCTGCCGCGCCAGTGGCCGCCGCAGCGCCCGTGGCTGCTGCGGAACCAGTCAAGCCCGCGCTGCGTGTGATCAAGGCCGCCGACGTCGTTGACGAAGAGAAGCAGCGCGCCACCGACCTCGCCAAGCGCCGCAAGGCCGCCGAAGACGAAGCCGCGGCCATCCGCGTGATGATGAACGCGCCGAAGAAGGTGCTCGTCGCGAAGCCTCCCGAAGAGGCCAAGCCGGCAGTCGAGATCAAGGGCACGATCCACAAGAAGGTCGGGGCACCGGGCGCCGCCACCACCACCGCCGTGGCCAAGCCCGGCGACAAGAAGGCCGTCAAGTCCGAAAAGCTCTCGTCGAGCTGGGCCGACGACGCCAAGAAGCGCAGCGCGCTCAAGCCCGGCGCGCGTGCACCGGCAGGCGCAGGCCGCCCGGGCTGGCGCGCTCCGCGCACCGGCCGCCGTGGCGACCGCAACGACGGCGCGCCGTCGTCGTTCGTGGCGCCGGTCGAAGCGCAAGTGCAGGAAGTGCACGTGCCCGAGACCATCAGCGTGGCCGATCTGGCGCACAAGATGTCGGTCAAGGCCTCTGAGGTCATCAAGCAGTTGATGAAGCTGGGCCAGATGGTCACCATCAACCAGCAGCTCGACCAGGAGACCGCGATGATCGTGGTCGAGGAAATGGGCCACACCGCACTCGCGGCCAAGCTCGACGACCCCGATGCGTTCCTCGAGGAAGAGGCCGCCGAGTCCACCCACGAGATGCTGCCGCGCGCGCCAGTCGTGACCGTGATGGGCCACGTCGACCACGGCAAGACCTCGCTGCTCGACTACATCCGCACCTCGCGCGTGGCCGCGGGCGAAGCGGGCGGCATCACGCAGCACATCGGCGCGTATCACGTGGACACGCCGCGCGGCATGATCACCTTCCTCGACACCCCGGGTCACGCGGCCTTCACGGCGATGCGTGCGCGCGGCGCCAAGGCGACCGACATCGTGATCCTGGTGGTCGCGGCGGACGACGGCGTGATGCCGCAGACGAAGGAAGCGATCCACCACGCGAAGGCGGCGGGCGTACCCATCGTCGTCGCGATGAACAAGATCGACAAGCCCGAGGCGAACATCGAGCGCGTCAAGTCCGAGCTGGTGGCCGAACAGGTCGTGCCGGAAGACTTCGGCGGCGATGCACCGTTCATCGGTGTCTCGGCGCGCACCGGTGCCGGCATCGACACGCTGCTCGAGCAGGTGTTGCTGCAGGCCGAAGTGCTGGAGCTGAAGGCGGCGAAGGATTCGATGGCCAAGGGCCTCGTGATCGAAGCGCAGCTCGACAAGGGCCGTGGCCCGGTCGCGACCGTGCTGGTGCAAAGCGGCACGCTCAAGCGCGGCGACGTGGTGCTGGCCGGTTCGAGCTTCGGCCGCGTTCGCGCGATGCTGGACGAGAACGGCAAGTCGATCACCGAAGCCGGCCCGTCGATCCCCGTCGAAATCCAGGGCCTGACCGAGGTGCCGCAAGCCGGCGACGAGTTCATGGTGCTGGGCGACGAGCGCCGTGCACGCGAGATCGCGACCTTCCGCCAGGGCAAGTACCGCGACGTGAAGCTGGCCAAGCGCCAGGCCGCGAACCTCGAGACCATGATGGAGCAGATGGGGCAGGGCGCCACGCAGACCCTCGCGCTCATCATCAAGGCCGACGTGCAGGGCTCGCAGGAAGCACTGGCGCAGTCGCTGCTCAAGCTGAGCACGGCCGAGGTCAAGGTGCAGATCGTGCACGCCGCGGTCGGTGGCATCAGCGAGTCCGATGTCAACCTGGCGATCGCCTCGAAGGCCGTCATCATCGGCTTCAACACGCGGGCCGATGCCGGCTCGCGCAAGCTGGCCGAGAACAACGGCGTCGACATCCGCTACTACAACATCATCTACGACGCGGTCGACGAGGTGAAGCTGGCGATGACCGGCATGCTGGCCCCCGAGCAGCGCGAAGAGGTCATCGGCACGGCCGAGATCCGCACGGTGTTCGTTGCCTCGAAGATCGGCACGGTAGCGGGCTCGATGGTCACGGCCGGCATTGTCCGTCGCGGTGCGCGCTTCCGCCTGCTGCGCGAGAACGTGGTCATCTACACCGGCGAGATCGAGTCGGTGCGCCGCCTGAAGGACGATGTGCGCGAGGTCGCCAGCGGCTTCGAGTGCGGTATCAAGCTGAAGAACTACAACGACATCAAGGAAGGTGATCAGCTGGAGTTCTTCGAGGTCAAGGAAGTGGCACGAACGCTGTAAGGCGGTCTTGGTCTCATCCACTGACCCCGCCTTCTGAAAAGTTGGCGGGGTTTGTGTTTGGAGCGTCCGTATGAAACACAAACGATCCATCCCCAACCGCGGCTTCCGCGTCGCCGACC
>JBDTVC010000376.1:0-4099 GCA_040007475.1 Burkholderiales bacterium | reverse complement strand
GCCTCGCGGAGACCATCCGCGCGAGCGACAAACCGCTGGAATTCACGATCGCCTCAGCCGATCAGAAGCCGGTGCGGCTGGTGCCCTATTACCGCATCGCGCATGAGCGGTATGCGACCTATTGGCAGATCAAGCCGGGCACGGTGTGATACGAGCGCCCTGAATCTGACATTCGTTCAATGATCTATCGTCACCCCGGACTTGTTCCGGGGTCCATCGTTCCGCAAGCCAAAGCGCCGATTAGTGCGTGGTGCGGGCGCCCTTCTTTCCCTCTCCATCAGGCTACGGAATTCCGTTGACGCTGCACTTAACTCACGGTGGCCCCGATCCTGATGCGCTTGGGTGATGGGCTCCTCCGCACTGGCAAAGGCGGGGAGGAGCCCTGGGTCAACGCGGCGCGCATGTGCGCACAAGGGTGCGCTCAGAAGGCAGTGCTGATCGTCCCAAAGACCTGCCGCGGCGCCGACGAATGGAACACCAGGATCGTGCCGGTCGGATCGGTCGGCGCGAACACGCTGCTGTCGAAGTTCGACGCGTAGCGTTTGTCCGTCAGGTTGGTCACGTTCAGCGACAGGTTCGCGTGCTTCAGCGGTCCGAAAGCGCCGAAGTCGTAACCAAGCCCGAGGTCGAATGTCGTGTAGCCGCCAAAGCTCTGGTCGTTGGCATAGGTATAATAGCGCCGGCCGGTATATTTGCCCTGAAGCGAAGCCGAGAAACCGCCCTGCTTCACGGTCAGCGTGCTTGAAACCATCGTCTTCGGCGTATCCACCTGCTGCTTGCCCGCTATGGGATAGAGCACACAGGTGGCCGTGCAGAAGTTGAGATCCTGATCGTAGGTGGTCTTGTTGAGCGAGACCGAATTGTACCAGCTCAGCCATGGCAGCGGCCTGAGCAGCGCCCCAAGCTCCACGCCCCGGCTCGTAACGCTGCCGGCATTGTGGAAGGAATTGCCGCAGCCTGGGTTCTGTTGCTGGTTGGTCGGGCAGGGGTTGTACTGCAACAGGCGGTTGTCGAACTTCACCCAATAGCCGGTCAGCGAAAGCTGCAACAAGCCGCTCACATAGCGGTAGCCGCCCTCGACGCTCTGCGACGTCTCCGGTTCCAGCGTCTTGCCCTGCACATCCCAGATCGCCTGGGTCACAGACTGCGGCCCGAGTTTGAAGCCGCCCTGGAACATCGCCATATTCTCGGCATAGCTCGCGAACAGCTCGTGCCCGGGTGCGACCTTCCAGCGCACGCCCACTTCAGGGAGGAAATTGTCCTTGGCGACCAGCGTGCCGGTCGCGAACTGTGTTGAGGCCGGCGGCTGCGCCTTGGCGACGCCGCCTCGCGCCTGCGCATCCGATTTCGCATAGGTGCTCTTGAAGCCGAAATCGAAACTCAGCGCGTCATCGAACAGCGTCACCGTGTCCTGGACGTAGAACTGGTTGGTCTTCCACTTCGTCTCCTGAACCCACTGGGCTGTGTCAGGCTGGCCATGGAGGAACTGCGCCAGGCTGAACGGGCCAGTGACATTGGTCCAGATATAGCGCGCGGCGCTGCTCGTATTGTCTTCAACCCACAGGCCGGCCTCGAACGTGTTGAAGCCGACATGCCAGCTCAGGCTCGCGACCACGCCGGTGCGGTCGATCGTGTAGCGCGTGTCGCGGATCTGCACCGGCAGGTCGTCAGCGGTCGACGCGGTCCCTTGCGTCGACCAGCCCGTGATGAAGTTGTTGCCGGCGCCCTTGTCGGTGTGATGGTATAAGTGCACGTGTGCGCTGAGGGTTTTGCTGAGATCATAGTCCCCGGCGATGTAGAACAGGCTGTCGTTGCGCAGGATCTGGCCGTTGGTGAAGGTCACGTCGGCATTCTTCTGCGGCACCGGCGCCGCGACGCATTTGGTCGGCGTGGTCGGTCCGGTCACCGAGCAATACGCGCGGTCGAGATAGGACTGCCAGTCGGGCGCATAGCCGCCCCAATCGTAACCAAGGCGCGAAAGCATGTCCTTCGACAGATAGGGGTCGTCTGCCTGGTTGGTGCCGGAGATGTCGGCAAAGGCAGTGATCGAACCGCCCCCGAACGCATATTTCAGCTTGCCGTTGAACTGCTTGCCGGTGGACTTGGTATAGGCACCCTGGTTCAAGAAAAGGTCCTGTTGCGTGTACGCTCCCGAGACATAGGCCGAGAAACCGCCATGCTCGCCGATATCGAGCCGCGCGAAGGTGCGCAGGCCATTGTCGCTCCCGACGGTCTGGCTGATTGCAAACCCGAGATCCTTGTGCGGATCGCTGCTCGTATAGATCACCGCGCCGCCGAGGTTGCTGGTTGAGGGGATGCCGAGGCCGGCGATACCGGTCGCGAGATCGGCCCGGCCGAGATTCTCGGAGATCAGCGCGCGGCTGATGGTGAGGCCGTTATAATTGTTATAGGCGCCGTCGCCGAGCGGCATGCCGTCGAGCGTATAGCCGAGATGCGTGGTGCTGAAGCCGCGCACCTGCAGCGACAGCGACTGCTCGTTGACGCCGAGCGCATCGATCGACTGCGCCATCACCCCCGGCAGGAAGTTCAAGGCCTTTTGCACGCTGGCGCCGGGCGGCAGCACATCGAAGTTCGACGGCAGCAGGGTTGAGACCGAGCGGGTCTCGCCGGCGCCGATGACGACGATATCCGGGAGTTCGCCGCCCACGTCTCTGGACGAAGCATCCGCCGCTTTCGCCGGCGGCACATCCTGCGCCCACGCTTGGGTGGCACAGGTAAGACAGGCAGCAGCCGTCAACGCGAAAACGGACCTTTGCAACATTTAGACCCCCTTATTGCAAAGCCACCGCAAGGACTTGCGTCTGCGGTGCCGGCTATTGCTGGAGGTGCGCCTATTCCACGCGTTGATGACGTTTCCGCGACAACCGGGATTTCGGTGACGCGCGCAACAATCCGTTACTGGTTGCCCGTCACTCTCTGAAGATGGGGCGTTGTACGTGTCATCGAAACTATCCCCCCGCTGGGGATCTTCCCGCCCAGGTCCTCAAAGGTCACGGTCGTGATCGCGCCCTCTTCACCCTCGTCATTGGTCCAGACGATGCGCTCGTTCGGCACCACCTCGAGATATTTGCCGTAAAAAGCCATGGTGTCCGGGCCGCCGGCGCTGAACTCCAGCCGATATTTGCCGCCGGTACGCACCTCCATCTCGCACGCTACGAGCGAAACCCCGCCCGGTGCCGATTTCGGCACCCACCAGCGCTGGAACAGCTCGGCCTGGCTCCACGCCCTGAAGACGATGCTCGGCGGCGCATCGAATGTCCGCGTTATGACGAGTTCGCGATCCCCTTTGCGCTCGACTGCGGTGCGGTTCTGGGTGTCAACTTGCTGATTCATCGCTGGCCTCCTGTTTCATTTCGCTGATGATGTCGTCCAGTGCGTCGAAGCGCGCCTCGAAGAGCTTGCGATGCGCCTCGATCCATTCGGCCTCCGCGGCGAGGCCGCGTCTCCCGAGCCCGCAGGTTCGCACCCGCCCGACCTTCTGCGTGACGACGAGCCCCGCCCGCTCGAGAACCTGGACGTGCTTCTTCATGCCGGTCAGCGTCATCCGGAACGTGTCCGCGAGACTGGTGATAGACGCGTCCGCTCGCCCAAGCTGATCGATGATCCCGCGTCGCGTCGCGTCGGACAGCGCCGCAAAGGAGAGATCGAGGGGAGGGCTTGCAAACTGAACCATATGGTTCAGTGTGTAACCGGCGCCAGCGCGAAGCGCAAGCGTCTCGAGTCAACCCTCCGCCGCGCCGCTGTCATGCCGCACCCGGTGATCCGCACCGCAATCAGAGAGGTCGGCAGAATGATAATTGAGCATCAGGCTCTGCGTGTATCTGCAACTAAAGTTGCAAGCGAAACCGATATCACTCGCGCAAAAGGGCAAGTGTTTTTTAATAAAATACGCTCTTCCTGGAACATAAAGGCTCCTGAGGGATTGACTATTTCACTTAGAGCGGCGGCCAGTCAGGCGAGGGTTAACTTTAGTGATATGAGGTCAAGGTCGGTAAATAAGCATGCGACCGAACACGCGATCACGCCCGTTGAATTTGAACTGGGAAAAAAGTCATGAACGATAACGATGTGACTCCAG
>JBDTVC010000375.1:0-4112 GCA_040007475.1 Burkholderiales bacterium | reverse complement strand
TACGCCTCGCGCGGGAACAGATCGTCGCGGAACACCAGGCCCTTGAAGGCCTGGGCTTTAGCAGCATTGAGCAACTCGTCCAAGCTATCGAGGCCTTCACGGCTGCGTACAACGAGAACGCCGCTCCATTCGTATGGCGCAAGCGCGAGGTACGAGGGGCGCAGCTTCGCAACACTATCGTTAATTTGCGCAATTAAACACTAGCGCATGGTGGAGACGCGGTTCATCTCGCCGGGCACATCATCCCGCGCCTGCCGATGCGCCAGTGGGTGCACTCGGTCCCCAGGCGCCTGCGCGATGACTTGCGCAGTGACATCGAGCAAATAGCGAAAGCATGATCAGAATCGGCGATGGCATCGACTGACGCCACTGGCCGTGTGCTGCCGACCGAGAGTGCTCGGCGAACGGCCTCTCCCCTTCGCATTGCAGCCGCAACCAGTTGGGACTGCCGTGCACTGGGGATCTGGCCGGCGCCGTGAACTGACCGGTCTCGCAATGAGGCCCGTAGCGCTACCCTGACACGCGCCAACACCGACCACCGGCGCACTGGCGGATTCGAATCGGAATCGATGGCGGCAGCGACCGAGCTGGCCACCGCGCAACGTGAAGCGGACATGCCCCGCGCTGGAGCAAGCCGCGGTCGCACGCGTCCGATAGGGAAAACACCCATGCCGGATCTCTGCGCGCCTCCTACACTTGATTTAAATCAAAAGTCTATTTGATTCTCTATTTGAAATCACACCATTGCGATGAAGCTTGATCCGGATCATGTACGCCAGGAGACAAACATGAGCGTCTGCAACCGGCCCCACAGCCCGGGCCCAGCCTATGAGTTGCGCTTCCATTCGCTTGTCGATGAAGCCCGCACGTTCCATGTTCCCTGCGATGCCACCGATGGGGTCGATATCGATTCGCTCAGCGAGCGCTCCCGCATCGACTATCTGTTTGCACGCACTCTCATCGGTCGCGAGTTTGCGGCGCCGGCAGTGCGACTGAGCGTCTTTCACTCACATGGCAAGCACACATGTGGGGTCGCGTCTTCTCATGGCGAAGAAGTGTGCCCATCGACTTCAAGCCGGTTGATGAATGCGTGAACCCTTTCAACTTAGGAGCCGTCGACGCTCCAATCAATCGAAGGAACATCTATGAATCGCTTGTTGAGCACCTCCGACTTTTTGCTGGGCACATTTGCCTCCAATTGCTCGAGTGGAATGTCCGTCACGAAGGTCGAGGAGCGGTGGGACAACTCCTGGGAGAACAATCTGCGTCTGGCGGTTCTTCTCGACGAGGCCGGCATCGACTTCATGCTGCCCATCGCCCGCTGGATCGGCTACGGCGGCGAGACCGACTTCCATGGAAATGTGCTGGAGACCGTCACCTGGGCCGCTGCCTTGCTGGCCCACACGCGGCGCCTAACGGTTTTCGCGACGGTCCATACAGCTGCGAACCACCCCATGGTGGTTGCCAAGCAGATTGCGACACTGGATCAGGTGGGTGCAGGACGCGCCGGGCTCAATATCGTTGCCGGGTGGAATCGTCCCGAATATGAAGCCCTTGGCCTCACACTGTCTGACGATCACAACACCCGCTACGGGTACGCCCAGGAGTGGTTCGACATCGTCGAAAAGCTCTGGACCCACCCGCGCCCGTTTGATTGGAAGGGTGAGTACTTCAAGCTCAACAAAGCCTACGGCCTTCCGGCTCCGCGCGACGGCCGGCCTCCAATCCTCAACGCCGCCGGTTCGAGCGAGGGGCGCGCGTTCGCGCTGCGCAACGCGGACTTCCTGTTTACGCCCGCGATCGATCTCGATCGATCCAAGGACGAAGTCGCCGAGCTGAAGGCCAAGGCCGTCGACCAGGGCCGCAAGGTGGACGTGCTGACCTTCTCGCACGTGGTGTGCCGCCCCACCGAGCGCGAGGCAAAGGACTATCTCAAGCACTTCGGCAATGACCAGGCCGATTGGACAGCGGTCGACAACCTGATTGCCCTGCAGTTCGCCAACGCGAAGTCCTTTCCCCACGATCTCCTGGCGTTGATTCGCGACCGCATGGCGGCTGGCCACGGCGGCTACCCACTGACCGGCACACCCGAGCAGGTGGCTGACGGCATTTGCGCGCTCGCGGCGGCCGGCTTCAAGGGAACGACGCTCTCCTTCGTCGACTATGTCGAGGAGTTTCCATATTTCCGCGACGAGGTTCTCCCCATCCTCGAAGCGCGCGGGCTGCGCGCTCCGTTGGCGGCGGCCCCCGCGACAGCTCAGTTGGCGGCATGAACATGGAGGCCGCAATCGCTTCGCATACGGCGCATTCGCTCGCCATCGCGACAGAACCCGCGGCATTCAAGTCGGCGATGCGCCAACTGGCGGGGGGTGTGAGCGTCGTGACGGTACAGGTTGGGCAGGAGCGCACCGGATTCACTGCCACCTCCGTGTCCTCGCTCTCTGCCGATCCTCCCACGGTGATCGCCTGCGTCAACAAGAGGAGTTCCTCGGCGTCTCTGCTATCGAGAACCCGCCACTTCGGTGTGAGCCTGCTCACGCAAGCCCAGCAGCAGGTGGCGGACCGATTTGCCGGCATGGGTGGAGTGGCGGGCAATCAGCGCTATGGGGCCGATCGGTGGATCCACCTGACCGCGGACGGCGCGCCCGTCATGCAAGACAGTGCAATGGCGCTCGATTGCTATGCCGAAGAAATCATCGAGAGGCACTCGCACTGGATCCTCATCGGACAGGTGATGGCCGTCCATCGTGGTGACGTCGAAGCGGCTCCCTTGGTCTATTGGCGCGGCTGCTATCACCAGCTAGCTCTTCGCCCCTGCTAGCGAACTCCGGTGCGCCGGCTTGACACCCTCCTTCAATCGGGAAGAACACGCATGTCCTCAATGCTCGCTCAATTGGCTGCTGACCTGGCGTCGAGTCAGATTCGCGTCATCGACTTGACGCAAACCCTGTCCCCTGAGTTTCCGGCTCTGCAGCTGCCACCGCAGTTCGGCCAGGTCTGGGCGTTCAAGCAGGAGCGCATCAGTCAGTATGACGAGAAGGGGCCGGGCTGGTACTGGAACAATTTCTCCTGCGGCGAGCACACCGGTACCCACTTCGACGCGCCAGTGCACTGGATCACCGGCAAGGACTTCCCGGACAACAGCGTCGATACGATCGCCGTGCCGCAGTTCATCGGGCCGGCCTGTGTCATCGACGCCAGCAAGGAAGTTGCCGCAAACGCCGACTGGCTGCTGTCGGTGGAGTTCCTGGAGGACTGGGAGGCCAATCACGGCCGCGTCCCGGCCGGCGCTTGGCTGTTGCTGCGCACAGACTGGAGCAAGCGAATCCACGACCCCGTCGCCTTCGTCAACATGGACGAGAACGGTGCCCACACGCCTGGCCCCACCCAGGCGGCCGTGGAGTGGCTGGTCCGACGTGACGTACGCGGCTTCGGCGTCGAGACCATCAACACCGATGCCGGCCAAGCCTACGCCTGGCCGGTGGCCTACCCCTGCCATACGCTGATGCACGGTGCCAACAAGTTCGGCCTGCAGTGCCTGACCAACCTCGACCGGCTGCCGCCCACCGGCGCGGTGATCGTCGCAGCGCCGTTGAAGATTAAGGGCGGCTCGGGCTCGCCGCTGCGAGTGCTGGCCCTGATCGACACCGACGCCACATAACCGAGCGTTCGTTCGCGCGCGAGGTCCGGCAGCCAGAGGCGTCGGCAGGCCTGAGTTCCGCGGCACGCGTCCTCCCAGCCACCCAGGCGCTGCTGGAGGCACAAGGCTCCGGTTGTTGTGCGTCGTGACGTATTGCAGCGTGCTGCGTGACTCCCCTTCACAGAAAACACTCCGATGGCCATGGATCAATGTTCTCCACTCGCCGCTGCGCAGCGCACGCAGATGACGTCGGCGCCGACCTCAGAAGCAGGATCGGACCGGCGGCCTTCGAGGTCGCTCGCGAGACTGGTCACGTCGTGCGCGCCGTGGTTGATCATCGCGTGCTTGCTGGGGGCGGGGCTTTTCATCAAGCCGCGCCCCGTCGGCACCACCGTGCAGCCACCGACCATCGAGCGCCGTGATCACTTCTACGGACTGGCCGTTCCATCGCCGGAGCAACTGTGGGTCGCGG
>JBDTVC010000374.1:0-4116 GCA_040007475.1 Burkholderiales bacterium | reverse complement strand
GAGTTTCGACACCGCGGCCAGCGTCGCGAAGGCGCACCGGCTGATCCAGATGTACGAAGAGGCGGGGATCGGCCGCGAGCGCATCCTGATCAAGCTCGCGTCGACCTGGGAAGGCATCCAGGCCGCGCGCATCCTGCAGCACGAGGGCATCCACTGCAACATGACCCTGCTGTTCGCGTTCTGCCAGGCGGTGGCCTGCGGCGATGCGGGCGCGCAGCTGATCTCGCCCTTCGTCGGACGCATCTACGACTGGTACAAGAAGAGCGCCGGCGCGAAGTGGGTCGAGGCCGACAACGCGGGCGCGAACGACCCGGGCGTCAAGTCGGTGGCGCAGATTTACACCTACTACAAGAAGTTCGGCGTGACGACCGAGGTGATGGGCGCGAGCTTCCGCAACATCGGGCAGATCCAGGCGCTGGCCGGCTGCGACCTGCTGACGATCAGCCCCGAGCTGCTTGCCGAACTGCAGGCCACCGACGCGCCACTGGCCCGCGCGCTCGATGCCGAGGTCGCGAAGCTGGTGCCGATCCACGCGGTCACGTTCAACGAGGCAAGCTTCCGATTCGCGCTGAACGACGACGCGATGGCGACCGAGAAACTCGCCGAAGGCATCCGCGCGTTCGCGGTCGACGCGGGCAAGCTCGACAAGATGATCGAGGCGCTGAAGTGAAGTCGCTTCGTTGCGATCAAACGGAGGCTTGGGCGGCGCTCGCCGGGCACTTTGAAGCCCATGGCCGCGACTTCGACATCCGCGATGCGTTCGCGCGCGACGCCGGCCGCTTCGCCGCACTGAGCGTCGAGGCACCCGAGGTCTTCGCCGACCTGTCGAAGAACCGCATCGACACCGCGACGATGCACTTCCTGCTCGACCTCGCGCGCGAATGCCGGGTCGAAGAACGCCGCGACGCGATGCTGCGCGGTGACGCGATCAACACCACCGAGGGCCGCGCGGTGCTGCACACGGCCTTGCGCGCGCCGCGTGGCCAGGGGCCGTTCAGTGCCGACGTGCACGGCGTGCTCGACGCGATGTTCACGTATGTCGAGACCGTGCGCGACACCGCGACCAGCGGCATCAAGCACATCGTCAACATCGGCATCGGCGGCAGCGACCTCGGGCCGCAGATGGTCGTGCCGGCGCTCGACGCGTTCGCGCACCCGGGCCTGACGCTGCACTTCGTCTCGAACGTCGACGGCCACGACATCGTGCCGGTGCTGCGCAAGCTGAAGCCCGCCGAGACGCTGTTCATCATCGCCAGCAAGACCTTCACGACGCAGGAGACGATGGCCAACGCGCACGCCGCGAAGGCCTGGTTCGAGGCGAATGGCGGCACCGACACCGCGAAGCACTTCGTCGCGACGACGACCAACATCGAGGCGGCTGCGCAGTTCGGCATCCAGACGACCTTCGGCTTCTGGGATTGGGTCGGTGGCCGCTACTCGCTGTGGTCGGCGATCGGGCTGCCGATCGCGCTGGCGATCGGTGCCGACAACTTCCGCGCGCTGCTGGCCGGCGCGCACGCGATGGACGAACACTTCGCGCACGCCCCGGCGGCGAAGAACCTGCCGCTGCTGCTCGGGCTGATCGACGTCTGGTACCGCAACTTCCACGGCTTCACGAGCCGCAGCGTGGCGCCGTACCACCAGGGGTTGAAGCGCCTGCCGGCCTATCTGCAGCAGCTCGAGATGGAGAGCAACGGCAAGCGCGTCGACCTGAACGGCGAGCCGTTGCCGTACGCGACCAGCCCGGTCGTGTGGGGCGAGCCGGGCACTAACGGACAGCACGCGTACTTTCAGATGCTGCACCAGGGAACGGACGTGATCCCGGTCGAGTTCATCCTCGTCAAGCAGCCCACGCATGGCTTGAACGGCCTGCATGGGCCGCTGCTCGCGCAGCTCGACCGGCAGCACACGATGCTGCTGGCGAACGGCCTCGCGCAGTCGCAGGCGCTGATGCAGGGCAAGACCACCGATGCGGCGCGGGCCGAGAAGGCGCCGACCGCGTCGAAGTCACTCGACCCGCTGACGCTCGCGCGCCACCGCACGTTCCCCGGCAACCGGCCGAGCACGACGCTGATGCTCGATCAGCTCACGCCGCGCTCGCTCGGCGCACTCATCGCGCTCTACGAGCACCGCGTGTTCACCAGCGGCGCGCTGTGGGGCATCAACAGCTTCGACCAATGGGGCGTGGAGCTCGGCAAGGCGCTCGCGAACCAACTGCTGCCGCGGCTGGTCTCGGGTGACGCGAGCGGGCTCGATGCGTCGACCGCGGGTCTGCTGAAGCGCCTGCGCTCGTGAACGTCGTCTTCGACTTTGGTGGCGTGCTGTTCCAGTGGGAACCGCACGCGTTCATGTCGCGGCTGCTGCCGCAGCACGCGCCCAACCCCGAGGCCGCGCGTGCCGCGGTGCTGGCCTTCTTCGAGGGCTTCGGCGGCGAGTGGGGCGAGTTCGACCGCGGCACGATCGCGCGCGGGCCGCTGGCCGAAGGCATCGCGCGGCGCACCGGGCTGACCCGCGAGGAGGTCGACATCGTGCTCGATGCGGTGCCGCACGAACTGCAGCCGATAGCCGGCACCGTCGCGTTGCTGGAGCGTCTGCATGCGCGCGGCCACGCGCTTTACTTTCTCTCGAACATGCCGGCGCCGTATGCCGATCACCTCGAAGCCACCCATGAGTTTCTGGACCTGTTCCGTGCCGGCGTGTTCTCGGCGCGGGTCAGGATGATCAAGCCCGAGCCGGCGATCTTCGCGCACGCGGTCGAGATTTTCGGCATCGACCCGGCCGACACGCTGTTCATCGACGACGTTCCGCACAACGCCGAGGCGGCGCGTGCGGCCGGCTGGCAGGCGCTGCATTTCAAGGACGCTGCGCAGTGCGAGGCCGAGCTCACGCAACGCGGGCTGCTGTAACGTGCCGCGACGAAGATCGTCGCACCGGCCACGACAAGGAGACACCGATGAGTACACCCGAAGTCACCCTGCACCATTCCCCCAACACGCGCTCGACCGGCGCGCTGATCCTGCTCGAAGAACTCGGCGCGCCGTACCAGCTGCCTGTGATGAACATGAAGGCCGGCGAGAACCGCCAACCGGCCTACCTGGCGATCAACCCGCTCGGCAAGGTGCCGGCGGTGACGCTCGGCGACGCGCTCGTCACGTGCAGGTGGCGGTGTTCCTCTACCTCGCCGACCTGTTCCCGGCCCACGGCCTTGCGCCGGCGATCGGCGACCCGCTGGGCGGGCCGTACCTGCGCTGGATGGCGTTCTACGGCTCGTCGTTCGAGCCGGCGCTGATCGATCGCTCGCAGAAGCACGTGCCCCCGCCGTCGATGGCACCGTATGGCGACTACGACACGGTCATCGCGACGCTGGTCGGCCAACTCGAGAAGGGGCCCTATCTTCTCGGCGAGCGCTTCAGCGCGGCCGATGTGCCGTGGGGCACGGCGCTGCGCTGGACCACGATGTTCGGGCTCGTGCGAAGGACGCCGAACTGGCGAAGCAGTTCGCCTGACGCCGCCGGCGCCGCGACCGATCAGGCCGCGCCGCCGCAGCCTGCGGGCTTGAGGACCCGCGCTGTCGAAGCCGGGTGCTTCAGCAGCTTGTCTGCCGGCCGCCGCGGCCGCCGCACCAGCTCACCGCCGCAGTTCGGGCAGATGCCCTGCAGCTTGTCGTCGGCACAGCGGCTGCAGAAGGTGCACTCGAAAGTACAGATGCGGGCGTCTGCCGATTCGTTCGGCAGGTCACGGTCGCAGCATTCGCAGTTGGGACGCAGCGTGAGCATCGTCGAGGCCTCGGTGGGTCAGCGCACCGAGAGCCCGCGCGCCGCGCCCTGCGCCGCGTCCACCGCCTGCTCGATGATCTGCTGCTTCCACGCGTCGGTGTCGGTGTAGAAAGCGTCGCGCGTCTGCTGCTTGATTTGCGTGCGCACCGCGGGGGGCGCATCCGGGTGGTTCTCCAGCCATTGGTCGGCGCGCAGTGCGCCGATCATCCCCATGATCGGCAAGGTGCCGTATTCGAGCGCGATGCCGGTGTACTCGGCCTGCGGGGCCTCCTGGTTGGCCGTCAGCCACATCAGGCCCTGCAGCGGCGCCGAGGTCGAGCTGCCGTCGTAGATGCTGGTG
>JBDTVC010000373.1:0-4120 GCA_040007475.1 Burkholderiales bacterium | reverse complement strand
CGTGGCCCTGGCTCAGCATGCGCGCGCGATAGGTCGCGGCGAGCACGAGCTGGAAACGATTCGGGATCTTGACGAGGCAGTCTTCGACGGTGATGCGGGCCATGGTTTCTTTCGGGTCTGCTCAGCTCAGCTCAGATCGAGCGCCGCAAAGACAGCAGGCTTGCTTCTTTGGAGTGCAGCGTACTTGAGCCGCTGCGAATGGACGATCGCCTTCAGATCGAAGAGCGCCGTCTCAAACAAGGCATTGATTATAACGAAGTCGAAGTGGCGGGCCTGCGAGACCTCGACCCGTGCATTGGCCATGCGGGTGGCGATCACATCGGGCTGGTCCTCGCCGCGCCGGTTCAGGCGTTGCTGCAGTTCTTCCCAGCTCGGCGGCAGGATGAAGATCAGGATCGCGTTCGGGAACAGCGTCTTGATCTGCAGCGCGCCTTGCCAGTCGATCTCGAGCACCACGTCCTGCCCACCCGTGATGCGCGATTCGATCGCGCCGCGCGACGTGCCGTACAGGTTGCCATGGACCTCGGCCCACTCCAGGAACTCGCCGCGCGCGATCATCGAACGGAAGGTCGCCTCATCGGTGAAGTGGTACTCGCGCCCGTCCTGCTCCTGGCCGCGCGGCGTGCGGGTGGTGTGCGAGACCGCGACGACAAGGTGCGAGTCGACCTGCAGCAATGCACTCACGAGACTCGATTTACCGGTCCCGCTGGGGGCGGCGACGACGTAGAGGTTGCCGGGGTATTCCATGGCCTGATCGATGGGACGGGCGGGGAGAGGAGTATCGCCGCTTCTGTGCGTGACGGGCCGGCAGCGCCCGCTGCATTCGCGACTGGGAGCGTGGGCAAGTCAATACATCACGGCAAGCAGGGAATTCCACGAAGCGCATCGCGTCCGCGCAGGGGTGCCGCGCGGGACAATGCCGTCATGAGCGAATCGGCACCTTCGGCGCAGACATCGGTCGAGTTCGATCAGAAACTTCAGCATGCGGGCCGGCTGTTTTTCGCGGGGGACCTGCCCGGGGCGTTGGCCACCGCGCGCGACCTGCTGACCGGGGCGTTCGGGCTGGCGGGCGGCAGCGACACGACCCGACCAGCCGAGGTTGCCGATGCCGCGACCTTGCTGGCGCGCATCGCTCGCCGCGGCGAGGAATTCGGGGATGCGCTGCGTTGGGCCGATACGGCGCTCACCGCCGCCTTGGTGATCGCCGATCCGCGCCGCGAATGCCTGGCGCGTGTTCAGCATGCCCGCGTGCTGAGTGTGCTCGGCCAGACCGACGAAGCGCTCGAAACAAGCTACGCGGCACTGCGTGCGGCCGCGCTGACGCAGCGTGGCGACTGCGAGGCTTCTGCGCTCGAAGCACTGGCCGACGTCCAATGGTCGATGGCGCAGTGGACCGACTCGCTCGCCTCCTACGAACGAATTCTGCAGCTCGCGCTGGCCTGCGGCAGCCTCGAACTGGAAGCGATTGCGCACGGGGGGTTGGGTGGCGTCAATCATCATCTCGGCAGCGTGGCCGAGACAGCGGGATCGCTGCAGGCGGCAGACAGTCACTTCCGCACGGCTGCCGCCGAGGCGCTCGAGTTCGCGCGCTGCGCACGCCTCATCGGCGACGTCTACAACGTGCGCACTGCGACGCACAACCATGCGATCGCCTTGCTGGCCCTGGGCGACACCGTCAGTGCGCGCGCCAGCCTCGAACGCTTGCTGGCCGACAACGCCGCCGCCGACTCGGTTCATGCCATTACGCTGAAGAACCTTGCCGATGTCGACTACGCCGAGGGTCGGTATGCGGAATCGGTGGCGCGGTTGCGCACCGCGCTCGCCGAGAGCGAACGACTGGGTCAGCCGCACCACAGCATGGTCTGCTGCGAGTCGCTGAGCGGCTCGTGCGAAGCGACCGGCGATCTGGCCGCGGCACTCAGCTACCAGCGCCGCTTTCATGCGCTGTACGAACAGGTCGCGTCGCGCGCGGCACAGGCACATGCACAGGCCATGGCCGTCAAGTTCGACACCGACACCTCGCGCTCGCTGGCGCTGGCCGAGCGCGAACGTGCCGATCGGCTCGAGAGCAGCCACACCTCGCTGTCGCTCGAGGCGCAACGGCTCGAGCGCATGGCCCTCGAAGACCCCCTGACCGGCATCGGCAATCGGCGCCATTTCGACCGATCGTTGCAGGCGGTCGAGCAGAACACCGACCCGGCCCGGCGTTGTAGCCTGGCCCTGCTCGATATCGATTTTTTCAAGCGGGTGAACGACGAGTGCTCGCATCTCGTCGGTGACGATGTGCTCCGGCGCATCGGCGCGATCCTGACCGCCAACTCGCGCCGCGGCGACACGGTCTCACGTTACGGTGGCGAGGAGTTCGCCATGCTGTTGACCGATCTCGACCCCAGCGCAGCGGCAGCCGCCTGCGAGCGCGTTCGCCACGCGATCGAATCGGAGCCGTGGGCAGCGCTGCACCCGGCGCTTCGCGTGACCGTGAGCATCGGCCTCGCGCATCGGGTAGCCGGGCTGGCGGGCCCGCGCGCGCTGATCGATCTGGCCGACCGCCGCCTCTACGCGGCCAAGACCGGCGGCCGCAACCGGGTCGTTGCCGAGGATCTCCCGGAGATCTTGGTCTGAGTCGGCGAAGAGAGCCGCGGCGCGGGGCTACTCGATGTTCTGCACCTGCTCGCGCAGCTGCTCGATCGCGACCTTCATCTCCACCGAGATGTTGGTGAGCTCCAGCGCCGAGGCCTTCGAGCCCAGCGTGTTGGCCTCGCGCAGCAGTTCCTGGATCAGGAAATCGAGCCGCTTGCCGACTTCGCCGCCGGCCTCGAGCAGTCGTGCGATCTCGTCCAGGTGCGAGCGGAGGCGTGCCAGTTCCTCGGCCACGTCGATGCGGATCGAATAGGCCGCGGCTTCGTTCAGGGCGCGCTCCTGCAACGCCTCCTGGGAGACGGTCTGCGCCGCGCCGGTGGCTTCCAGCGCTTCACGCCAGCGGTCGAGAAAGCGCTGCTGCTGGCGCAGCACGACGGCAGGCACCAGCGGCTCGGCCTGCACGGCGAGCTCGCGCAGCCGATTGACGCGCTCCATCAGCACGGTGACAAGCCTGGTGCCTTCGCGTTCGCGCGCTTCGCGCAGGCCCTTGATGCAGCGTTTGGCGGCATCGAGCGCCACGTCGTCGAGCTGCTCGGTCGGCGCGCTGCCCTTGCACCACTGCAGGATCTCGTGCACCGACAGTCCGGTGGCCTTCGGCAGCCAGCCCTGCACCGTGCTCTCGATGCGCGCCAGCTGGTTGAGCTGGTCGGGTTGAGGCTGCGGCCAATGCGTTTCGACACCCTTGCTGGCGTTGAGCCGCAACTCGATCTTGCCGCGCCGGAACGCGCTCGACAGCAGGTCGCGCAGGGCGGGTTCGAGCGCGCGAAACTCGTCGGGCAGACGGAAACCCAGGTCGAGAAAGCGGCCGTTGACCGAGCGCAACTCGACACTGACGCCGGCCTTCGTCGATGCGCCCGCCCGAGTTGCCAAATTGTCGTCGTTGCCCGTGGTTTCAGAGGCGGCGGGGCCGCCGGCCGTGGCGCTTGCGTAGCCTGTCATGCTGTAGACTGCCATGAGCTTTTTCCTCGTTGATTGACTGCCCAGCCACTACCCTGAGACCGCCGGATTATGTCGAAGCCCAAACCCGCCCCCTTGCCGTCCGGCACCGTGGTGGGTGGCTATCAGGTCATCAAGAAGCTGGCGGCCGGTGGCTTCGGTGTGGTGTATCTGTGCGAAGACCCCGAGCGGCATCTCGTCGCGCTGAAGGAGTATCTCCCTTCGTCGCTGGCCGAGCGCTCGCCCGGTGAACTCACCCCCCGCGTCAAGCCCGAAAAGCAGCCGCTGTACCGCCTCGGCCTGAAGAGCTTCTTCGAGGAAGGCCGTTCGCTGGCGCAGATCAGCCACCCGAGCGTGGTCTCGGTGCTGAATTTCTTCCGCGAGAACGAAACCGTCTACATGGTGATGAACTACCTGCAGGGCGACACGCTGCAGGATTTCATCGTCACCGCCCGCGACCTCAAGCGTGACAAGGTGTTTCGCGAATCAACGATCCGCAGCCTGTTCGACGAGATCCTGCGCGGCTTGCGCATCGTGCACCAGC
>JBDTVC010000372.1:0-4169 GCA_040007475.1 Burkholderiales bacterium | reverse complement strand
CGTCGCGCAGGAACTTGCCGCCGGCAGGATCGGGCGTCGCCGCGGTGATCCCGGCCAGGCTGAACGCGCGCGAGTTTGCCAGCACGCTGTGGAAGTCACTCGAGGTCACCGCGATCGGGCGTTGGGTGTTCAAGCCATCGAGCAGCGCCTTGGTCGGATCGCCGTCGATGCCCGAAGTGGCCTGCCGGTCCCAGTTGACTGCCTCGAGCCATGCGTCCGGCTCCTGATTGGACGAGGCGTCCAGGCAGGCCTGCAGCTTGCCAGCCAGCTGGGCTTGGGACAGCGGCGCGTAGGCCAGGTCGCACAACAGCAGCGCCCGTCCACCGGCCAGCGAGTGCAGGTGTGCATCGACGAAGCCGGGCATCAGCATCCGGCCGCCCAGGTCGATCACCTTCGTCGAGGCGCCGATCCAGGCCTGCGCGCCCGCATCGCTGCCCACGTACACGACCTTGCCGTCGCGCACCGCGACGGTCTCCTGCGTCGAGTCCTTCGGGTCCATGGTGACCACCTGGCCATGACGCAGCACCACGTCGGCGAATGAATCCCCGCCACCGCCGCAACCCACCACCACAGCCGTCACCAGCGCCACCGCCGAGGCCGCCGCCGCGACCACCGAAAATCTGCTCCAGATCATGTCCGCTCCCTGTGATGTCCG
This sequence comes from Burkholderiales bacterium, assembly GCA_040007475.1. Classification (GTDB taxonomy): domain Bacteria; phylum Pseudomonadota; class Gammaproteobacteria; order Burkholderiales; family Burkholderiaceae_C; genus LMDS01. The sequence continues at coordinate 3,514 of JBDTVC010000372.1, read as the reverse complement.
AAGCGGGTCACGATAGCCCGCGGCGTCCGACGCGGCCCCTTGCAGATGCAGAGGGTGGTTAACTACCGATGCGAAGGTGGCGCCGGGTCGAGCGCGCTGCTCAGCTCGATCTTGTTGCGTACGCCGAGCTGGACGTACACGCTGCGCAGGTAGGTTCGCACAGTGGCCGGGCTGAGCCCGAGCACGCGGGCGATTTCCTTGTACGAGCGGCCCTGGGCATAGAGCATCGCAACGCTGCGTTCACGGGGCGGCAGGCGGGTCACGCGCCCGCCGCGTTCGAGAGCCAGAGTGATCAGTTCGCCGCAAGGCTGCAGCGTCAGCCGGTGCGCGCCGAGGGCGACGACGGCCGGAGCGCGAGCGACCATCGAGGCGAGTTCGGCCGGCAACGCCGAGCCGGCCCACTCCGGATGGTGCTCGTGTAGTAAGGCGCCGAGCCGGGCGCCGAGGTACAGCAGGTTGCCGTGCACGTCGGCCAGCGCGAAGGCGTCGCTGGCGCGCGGATGGGTACCGAGCAGCAGCTCTCGTACGCGCATGCGCCAGTGATGAAGAAGGTGAGCGAAGAACTCCGCGAACAGGGCGCTATCGCCATCGTCGAACGCGGGCGACGCGTCGCCGCGGTACAGGGCTGCGAAGAACAACAGTCCGCTACCGGGCAGCTCGACGGTGATCGCCATGGCATGGTCGAGCGCATGGCGCCGCGAAAAAGCCGAAACGTCCGGGTTCGGGTCGCCGTGGCCGCTGGAGCGCTGCACCTTGCCCAGGCTGCGCATCGACTCGATGGCGAAGTCGTCGCCACCAGCGACGTGGTTCCACTCCTGCGCGAAGGAAGCGCTCAGATTGATCCGGCCGTGCAGCCAGTTGCGCGGCATGCTTTGCGCATCGGTGTTCGAGCACTCGCCCCACCACGCAGATCGGAACGGCACCAGCGGCCGCAGCGCAAGCAGGGCATCATGGATCAGCCGCTCGGGAGGCGCAGATCGGGCAACGTCGGCAAGCGCGAGCAGCGCGGCGCTGAAGGCCTGCAGCGTGCCGAGATCGAGCTTCAACTGGACGCGGGCCTCGAGATGCACTGCGTCAGCACGAGGCCCAGCGCGATCCCCGCCAGCGCGCAGGGGAACAGTGCATCGAGCCCCATGGACTCGATGACCGCGCCCGCGAGCAGCGGCCCCAGCGCGAGGCCGAATGCAAACGCGAAGTTGGCGGCGGACATCAATCGACCGGTCGGGTCCTGGCCGGCGACGGCGGCGAAGACATAGGGAACGCAGAAATTCCACGCGAGCGACAACACGCAACAGCCGGCCGCGAACCCCGCGGGTCCGCGCACGAACTGCAGCAGGCCCGAGCCGAGCAGGATGCCGAAGTAACCAGCGATCAGCATGCGCCGGCGCGGCCATGAGTTCCCGATCAGAAAGGCCGATGCCGCACCGGCGAGACCGGCGGTCGTGGCCCAGGCGAGCACGAGCGCCACGCGCGCCGGTGTCACTCCGGTGCCGGCATATTCCGCCGCGAAGGACCACAGCCCGCCGACCACGAGGTTGAACACCATGGCGAACGCGATCGCCAGCAGCGTAGTTCTCCATGTCGTCGAGCGGGCCGGTAGCCTCGTGCGGACCACAGGGCTGGCACGGTCGCCGGCGCGCGAAAGCGGCCCGGCTGCGATGAACCCGAGCACGCCAAGCCATGCGCTGGCGTGGAAGAGGTCGTGCAGCCCGCGGCCGTCACGTGCCAGGCTCGAGTGCAGCCAGAGCATGACCGCGCCCGAGGCGAGCTGCCCGAAGGTGATGAGCGCATACATACGATCGGGGTTGCGGGTGCGCGCCGCCATGCTCATGCCGAGCACCATCAACGTGCCGGCCCCGAAGCCAGTGACAGCGCGCGTGGCCGCGTAGAGCCCGAACGACGCGAGTTGAATCGACGACAGCACATTGCCAAGGATGAACACCGCGTACGCAGACCGGGCGACGCGGGATGCGTCGACCTTGCCGAGCCACAGGTACGCCGGGATGGACGCCAGGCCCATGGCTGCGAGCTCGATGCAAAAGACCGCGCCCACCTGGCAGGACGACAGGTGCGCGACTTGCCGCAGAAGCGGCTCTGCGGCAGGCGCCACGTTGAGCATGATGATGGCCACCGACGTGGCATAGACGATCAACGCCACGGCTGCGCCATCGAGCCCGGCGCGATCGGATAATTGGCGAGAATGACTGGTCGCCCGCATCAAAGTGACGTCGGGTTTGGCTGCTGAGGCATCGGCGGGCATATCGCTTGAGGGCTTGACGAACAGCCCGAGGATATCGTCTTGGTGTCTGGATCGAACCTCTTATCAATGCAGACCATCGACCAATCGGCGCGATGGACAAAGACACCGTATCAATGCACTTCGTCGTGGAGGCCGTGCGACGGGCACCATCGGCCCGAGGGAAGGTCATGAACGCGAGCACATCGTTCTGGGCGTCGTCCATTAGCGTGCCGAGCTTGGGGAACTTGCCGCGCAGCTGGTCAGCAACTGAGCGCCACTGCGCCCGTGCCGCATCGGCCGAGTCTTGAACGAATACGGTTCCGATGGCCGCACTGACCATGCGCCGCTGGGTCTTGCCGGCGTGTGCCAGGGCGTTCCTCATGAAGTGCACGCGGAAACGCTGCCAGGTGGCCTTCAGGACCTTCGCTGTGGCTGCCTTGATGCCCTCGAGGCTGTCGCTGATCACCAGCTTCACGCCGCGCAGGCCCCGGCGGTTCAGGCTGCGCAGGAACTCGGTCCAGAAGGGCTCGGCTTCGGAGGCGCCGACCTTCAGGCCCAGCACTTCACGCTGGCCTTCGGTATTGACGCCCACAGCGACTATTACCGCCACGCTCACGATGCGCCCGGCCTCTCATGACGCCCTGGCTCGCACGACCCACCCTGATGAGCGCCAGGGCGACCCAGGGGCGGCAAGGGCGATTGGAGCGCATCATTGCGCGTTGCTGGACTGCGCAACAGCATCCTTCAGGAGACATCATGGACCCTTCCCTTATTCCATTCTGGGCCAAGCCCGTGCCCGCCTCCGCGAGCCGCTCATGTCAAGCGTTAGGCCGCATAACCAAATCGCAACGCTCATGCTTCGAGAACTGCTGCTGTTGATTCACCTGCTCTGCGCGATAGCGTGGTTGGGCGGCATGTTCTTCGCATATTTTTGCCTGCGCCCCGCTGCGGCGGAGGTGCTCAAGCCGCCCGATCGCCTTCCTCTTTGGTCAGCAACCTTCGCCCGCTTCCTGCCGTACATGGCATTCGCCGTGACGTTCATCCTGGCGTCAGGTCTGGCGATGCTTGTGCCAATCGGGTTCGCTGCCGCACCAACAGGCTGGCTCATCATGCTGTCGCTTGGCGTCCTCATGGCCGTAGTCTTCGCCTACGTCTATCTCGTCCTCTTTCCACGGTTACGGAGTCACTGCGCCTCTTCGGCTTGGCCGGAAGCGGGGAAGGTCCTCAATCGCATTCGTCAGCTTGTCGCCTTGAATCTGGTGCTCGGGCTGCTCG
>JBDTVC010000371.1:0-4188 GCA_040007475.1 Burkholderiales bacterium | reverse complement strand
CGCGATCGTGACGAACCGCGGCGGGCGCACCTGCCACGCGGCGATCATCGCGCGCGAGCTCGGCATTCCGGCGGTCGTGGGTTGTGGTGACGCGACCGACGTGCTGAAAGAAGGCGCGCTCGTGACCGTGGCCTGCTCCGAAGGCGACACCGGCTACATCTACGACGGCCTGTTAGAGACCGAAGTGACCGACGTGCAGCGTGGCGAGATGCCACCCTGCAAAGTGAAGTTCACGATGAACGTGGGCAACCCGCAGCTCGCGTTCGACTTCGCGCAGATGCCCAACAGCGGTGTCGGGCTGGCGCGGCTCGAGTTCATCATCAACAACAACATCGGCGTGCACCCGAAGGCGATCCTCGACTACCCGAACATCGACAGCGACCTGAAGAAGGCGGTCGAGAGCGTGGCGCGTGGCCATGCCTCGCCGCGCGCGTTCTACGTCGACAAGCTGGTCGAAGGCATTGCCACCATCGGTGCGGCGTTCTGGCCCAAGCCGGTGATCGTGCGGCTCTCCGACTTCAAGAGCAACGAGTACCGCAAGCTGATCGGCGGTTCGCGCTACGAGCCGGAAGAAGAGAACCCGATGCTCGGCTTCCGCGGCGCGTCGCGCTACGTCAGCGCCGAGTTCGGCGAGGCCTTCGCGATGGAGTGCGAAGCGCTGAAGTTCGTGCGCGATCAGATGGGCCTGACCAACGTCGAGATCATGGTGCCCTTCGTGCGCACCCTCGGCCAAGCCAAGGCCGTGATCGGCCTGCTGGCCGACCGCGGCTTGAAGCGCGCGGCCGATGGTGGCACCGACGGGCTGAAGATCATCATGATGTGCGAAGTGCCGAGCAACGCGATCCTGGCCGAGCAGTTTCTCGAACACTTCGACGGCATGTCGATCGGCTCGAACGACCTGACGCAGCTCACGCTCGGCCTCGACCGCGATTCCGGCATGGAGTTGCTGGCCAAGGACTTCGACGAGCGCGACCCGGCCGTGAAAGCGATGATCTCGCGCGCGATCAGGGCCTGCGTGGCGGCCGGCAAATACGTCGGCATCTGCGGTCAGGGCCCGAGCGACCACCCCGACTTCGCCGACTGGCTGGCCGACGAGGGCATTGTGTCGATCTCGCTCAACCCCGACTCGGTGGTCGAGACCTGGAAGCGCCTGGCGGCGCGTCAGTAAACGTTCAGACCAGCCCGTCGAAGGGCAGCACGTCGACGAGTTCGCCGGCGGCCACGTTGCCTTGTTCGTGGTGCAGCACGACGAGGCCGTTGGCCTCGCTCATGCTGCGCAGGATGCCCGAGCCTTGCGAGCCGGTCAGCGTGACATGGCAGCTGCCTTCGGCACTTCGCGTCACGATGCCACGCTGGTATTCGGTGCGGCCGGGCTTCTTGCGAATCGGTGCGGTGCTGGCGGCGCGCAGCATCGGCAGCGGGCTCGGCGCTGCACCACTCATCGCGAGCAACGCGTCGCGAACGAAGGCATAGAAGGTCACCATCACCGCGACCGGGTTGCCCGGCAAGCCGAACAGGATCGCGCCCGGGCCGTTGCCGGCGCTGATGCGCCCGATCGCCATCGGCCGGCCGGGCCGCATCGCGATGCGCCAGAACAAGACGTCGCCGAGTTGTGCCATCACCTGCTTGGTGTGATCGGCCTCGCCGACGCTGACGCCGCCCGAGGTGATGACGGCGTCGGCATTCGCTGCGGCATGCTTGAACGCCTGCGCCAATGCCACCGGGTCATCACGCACGACGCCAAGGTCGAGCACGTCGACGCCCAGGCGGTGCAGCATGCCCCACAGCGTGTAGCGGTTGCTGTCGTAGACGCAGCCGGAGGCTAGCGGCTCGCCGAGCGAGCGCAGTTCGTCGCCGGTGGAAAAGAAGGCGACGCGCAAGCGCCGCAGCACCGGCACCTCGGCCTGGCCGAGCGAGGCCAGCATGCCGAGATCGGCCGGGCGCAGCAGGCGGCCGGCACGCAGGGCCGCGTCGCCGCGGGCCAGATCTTCGCCAGCTAGGCGGCGGTTGTCGCCGGTGCGCACCACACCGGCTGGCACCTGCACACGCTCGCCGTCGAGCTTGACGAACTCTTGCGGCACCACGGTGTCGAGCCCCGATGGCATCACGGCGCCGGTCATGATGCGAACACATTGGCCGGCCTGAACGGCGCCACCGAATTGCTGGCCGGCAAAGCCCGTGCCGATCGAAATGAGCACGGTGTCGCCTTCCGCGGCGAGATCACTGCCACGCAAGGCGTAGCCGTCCATCGCCGAGTTGTCGGACGCGGGCACGTTGATCGCAGAGACGATGTCACGCGCGAGCACGCGGCCGAGTGCGCTGCGGATCGGCAGCATCTCGACAGCTTCGACACGCGGCACGAGGCGGGCGATGAACTCCTGCGCTTGCGCGACCGGCAAGGCCTTCGGGTCGTAGCCGGCAACGCGCGAGGCGATTTCGTTCAGCGAAAGGGAAGCAGTGCTCATAGGGTGAGGAACATGTGGTCCTTGGCGTGGTAACTGCCGTCGACCTGAATGGCGTGGGGCAAGGTGCCAAAGCGGATGAAGCCGGCCCGTTCATAGAGGCGCACCGCGGCCGCGTTGCTGGCGGTCACGGTCAGCGTGAGCATCTCCATGCCTTCGACGCCGCGCGCCGCCGCGATGCCGGCTTCCAGCAGACGCCGCCCGATGCCGCCACCTTGCAGTTCGGTGCGTACCATCATGCCCACCAGGTGGCCGATGTGGCAGACCTTGACACGCGTGTCGCGCTCGCAGCCGAGGGTGCCGACCAGTTGGCCTGACTGCCAGGCGCCGAGCATGAAGCTGCCGCTGCCCGGCTCGGCTAGACCGAGGCGCGGCAGGTAACTTTGTGCCGTTCGTTTGCGTTCCGTGGCCGCGTCGGATGTGAACGCCTCCGGGTGCGCGGCCAGCATCGAATCGCGCAGCGCCTTGTAGGCGGGCAGATCGGCCGCCACCAGCGCGTGGATGTCGACCGACTCAGCCATTCGATTGCAGCTGCTGCAGTTCGACCGACGTGTTGGCGTTGGCGAATGCGAGCGGGTCGTCGAAGGCGACTTCGACGCAGCGGTGCAACGCCGTCCAGCGGTCGATCTTGCGCTGTCCGCCTTGCGTGAAGCGGATCAGGCTTTCCATCAGTTCGGTCTTCATCAGACAGAACACCGGCTGGACTTGCAACGAGTCGCCTTCACGCGTGGCCGCCATCGCGATCTCGGCGCCTTCTGCTTCGAGCGCCTGAGCGAGGCGTTCGACCAGGTCGAGCGGGAACAGCGGCGAGTCGCACGGCACCGTCACCATGTAGGGCGTTTCGCAGTGCTCCAGGCCGGCGAGGAAGCCCGCCAGCGGGCCGGCATAGTCGGGCAGGGCATCTGGCCACACCGGCACGCCCATCGCCTCGTAGGCCGCCAGGTTGCGGTTGGCGTTGATCAGCAACTCGCCGACCTGCGGGCCGAGCCGCAGCAGCGCGTGCATCGCGAGCGTGCTGCCCTGGTGGTTCTGCAAGCCCTTGTCGACGCCGCCCATGCGGCTGCCGCGGCCGCCGGCCAGAATCAGCCCGGTGATCTGATCGGCTGTGATCATGGTCGGGCTTTCAACGTGACTGAACCAGGATGTAGCCGCGGTTCTCGACGGTGTCGAAGGTGCGCATGCCACGGATGAGCGAGCTGACCGGCATCCAGACCCAGCCGGCACTGGCCGGGTTCACGTCGAGCACCAGCACCGAGTCGGACTCGGCATCAAAGGCCCCCAGCGGCGAGATGTGCGCGCCGCCGGTCTGGCCGACTTCGCTTCGCCGGTAGTTGACGATCACGTAGTCGCCAGCGCGCTGCAGGTTGTCGGCCAGGTCGCGGCGAATGTCGGCGTCGGCCTGCTTGTCGTCGACCACCACGAGCTTTGTCGCGAGATCGTGCGCGCGCAACAGCTCGTCGAGCTGGCGCAGCTGGTAGCCGAAGTCGCGGATCTGTTTGCCGTTGACCATCACCGGCTCGCCGAGCACCTGCGCACGGGTCTTCAGGCCCTTGCCGATCACGTTGTCCTGCGTGAAGCGCGGCACCGACGGGTCAAATCCGGGAGGGGCGTTCTGGAAGTCTTCCGGGCGCAGCCGGCTGCGGTCGCGCGGCAGGTCGGCGCTGCGTCCGCGCACCGTGTTGAGCACGATGGCGGTGGTGGTCGGGCCGCAGAAGGCGCCGTTCGA
>JBDTVC010000370.1:0-4190 GCA_040007475.1 Burkholderiales bacterium | reverse complement strand
TTCGGCGACTTCGGCTTCACGATGCGCGCCCGCATGGAGACGCTGCGCGTCTACGGCGCGGCGCTGTCGCCGATGAGCGCCTGGCAGATCCTGCAGGGCGTCGAGACCCTGCCGGTGCGGATGGAGCGGCACTGCACCAACGCGCTTGCGGTAGCGCAATTCCTGCGCGCTGATCGGCGCGTCAGCTGGGTCAACTACCCGGGCCTGCCGGGCCATGAACAACATGCCCTGGTTGCCAAGCAGATGCGCACCGTGAACGGCACACCCGGTGGCTCCGGCCTGCTCGCGTTCGGCGTCAAGGGCGGGTTGCCGGCGGGCGTGAAGTTCATCGAGGCCGCGCAGTTCATGAGCCACCTCGCCAACATCGGCGACACGCGCACACTGATCATCCACCCGGCCTCGACCACGCACCGCCAGCTCGACGATGCGCAGCAAGTGGCGGCCGGCGTGCTGCCCGACATGGTGCGCATGTCGGTCGGCATCGAGCACATCGACGACATCCTGTGGGACATCGACCAAGCACTCGCCAAGGCGAGCGCGTAGCGACCAGGCACTGGCGAAGGCCAGCGAACGACATGAACACCCTCTACGACCACGGCCTCGACAAGAACACCGCGAATTTCACCGCGCTGTCGCCGATCAGTTTCGTCGAACGCAGCGCCGAAGTCTTCGGCGATCTGCCCGCGGTGATCCACGGCCGGCGCCGCTACAACTGGCAGCAATTGCGCGACCGCTCGGCGCGGCTCGCGGCGGCGCTGCGTGCGCTCGGCATCGGCCGCAACGACGCGGTCAGCGTGATGCTGCCCAACACGCCCGAGATGGTCGAGGCGCACTACGCCGTGCCCGCGCTGAACGCGGTGCTCAACACGCTGAACACGCGGCTCGACGCGCCGCTGCTCGCGTGGCAGCTGAACCACTGCGAGGCCAAGGTGCTGATCACCGACCGCGAGTACGCGCCGACCATGAGCAAGGCGCTGCGCCTGCTGCGCGACGAGCACGGCCGCGACATCGTCGTGATCGACGTGGCCGACAGCGAATTCGGCGGCCCCGGCGATCTGCTCGGGGCACACGAGTACGAGGCACTGCTGGCCGCACACCTGCCGCTGGCGCATCTCGACGGCCCGCAGGACGAGTGGGACGCGATCGCCGTGAGCTACACCTCGGGCACCACGGGTGACCCGAAGGGCGTGGTCACGCACCACCGCGGCGCCTACCTGAACGCGGTCTCGAATGCGGCGACCTGGACCATGCCGCACTTCCCGGTCTACCTGTGGACGCTGCCGATGTTCCACTGCAACGGCTGGTGCTTCCCGTGGACGGTGGCGATGCTCGGCGGCACGCACGTGTGCCTGCGCCAGGTCGCGGCCGTGCCCATCCTCGCCGCGATGCGCGAGCATGGCGTGAACCACTACTGCGCCGCACCCATCGTGCACAACCTGCTGATCGCCGCACCGGCCGAGCTGCGCGCAGGCCTCTCTGGCCCGGGAAGGCAGAAGGTGCGCGGCATGGTCGCCGGCGCGGCGCCGCCAGCCTCGATGATCGAGGGCATGGCCAAGCTCGGCTTCGACATCACGCACGTTTACGGTCTGACCGAGGTCTACGGTCCGGCGGCGGTCGCTGTCAAGCGCGACAGCTGGGCGGCGATGAGCCTGTCCGAGCAGACGCGCCTGAACGGCCGGCAGGGCACGCGCTACGCGTTGCAGGAGGGCATGACCGTGATGACGCCCGCAACCATGCAGGAGACGCTCGCAGATGGCCAGACGATGGGCGAGATCATGTTCCGCGGCAACATCGTGATGAAGGGCTACCTGAAGAACCCGGGCGCGACCGCGACGGCGTTCGAGGGCGGCTGGTTCCACACCGGCGATCTCGCGGTGATGGAGCCCGATCGCTACGTCAAGATCAAGGACCGCAGCAAGGACATCATCATCTCCGGCGGCGAGAACATCAGCTCGCTCGAGGTCGAGGATGCGCTGTACCGCCACGCCGACGTGCTGGCCTGCGCGGTCGTCGCGAAGCCCGACGACAAGTGGGGCGAGACGCCGGTGGCCTTCGTGGAACTGCGCGCGGGCGCGACCGTGACGGCCGCGGAGCTGGTCGCACACTGCAAGAGCCTGCTGGCGGGCTACAAGGTCCCGCGCGAGGTGCGCTTCGAGGAGATTCCGAAGACGTCGACCGGCAAGATCCAGAAGTTCGCACTGCGCGGGCGCGCGCAAGGTGGAGCCCAATCATGAGCAATGAACCGTTCGTCATCAACACGCGCGATGCGCGGGGTGTGGTCACGCTGACGCTGAACCGGCCCGCGGCCTTCAACGCGCTGTCCGAAGGAATGCTCTCGGCACTGCAGACCGAGCTCGACGCGATCGATGCCGATCCGGGCGCACGCCTCGTCGTGCTCGCGGCGTCAGGCAAGGCGTTCTGTGCCGGCCACGACCTGAAGCAGATGCGCGCCGAGCCGTCGCTGGCTTACTACCAGGCGCTGTTCGCGCAGTGCTCGCAACTGATGCTTCGCGTGCAATCCCTGAGCGTGCCGGTGATCGCGCGCGTGCAGGGCATCGCCACCGCAGCGGGCTGCCAGCTCGTCGCGATGTGCGATCTGGCGGTGGCCTCGAGCGAGGCGAAGTTCGCCGTCAGCGGCATCAACTTCGGCCTGTTCTGCTCCACGCCCAGCGTCGCGCTTGCGCGCAACGTGCTGCGCAAGCAGGCGATGGAAATGCTGCTCACCGGCGACTTCATCGATTCGAACGAAGCCCGTGCACGCGGTCTCGTCAACCGCGTGGCCGCACCCGACGCACTCGATGCCGAGGTCGAGTCGCTCGTGAAGCGCATCGTCGCGAAGCCGCGTGCCGCGATCGCGATCGGCAAGGCGCAGTTCTACCGGCAGGTCGAAACCGGCGTCGCGCAGGCCTACGAGATCGCCGGCGAGGCGATGGCCTGCAACATGATGGACGCGGCCGCCCTCGAAGGCGTGCAGGCCTTCATCGACAAGCGCCCGCCGGACTGGAGCCGCAGCTGACGCGGAGTCACTTCGCGTAGACCAGGTCGCGCAGGGCCAACGAGATGCCCGGCACATACGTGATCACCAGCAGGCAGCCCAGCACCACCAGCACGAAGGGCACCAGGTGCCCGATGATGCGGTCGAGCGAGACGCGCGCGACCGTGCATGCGGCGAACAGGTTCACGCCGAAGGGCGGGGTGATCATGCCGAGCGCCAGGTTCACGACCATCACGACGCCGAAGTGCACCGGGTCGACTCCGAAGTGCAGCGCCACCGGCGCGAGGATCGGCGCCAGCACGATGATCGAGGCCGAGGTCTCGATGAACATGCCGATGATGAACAGCGCCGCGTTCACGCCGAGCAGGAACATCGTCGGCGTCTGCAGCACCTCCTTGAGCCACTGGCCGATCATGTCGGGGATGCCGGCCCGCGTGATCAGGAACGCGAACAGCCCGGCGTTCGCGATGATGAACATGATCACCGCCGACGAGACCACCGACTTGCGCAGGATCGGATAGAGGTCGCTCAGGTCGATGTCGCCGTAGACGAAGCAGCCGACGATCAAGGCGTAGAACACCGCGACGGCCGAGGCTTCCGTCGGCGTGAAGATGCCGCCGTAGATGCCGCCGAGGATGATCACCGGCATCAGCAGCGCCAGCCCCGCATGCCCGGTCGCGAAGCGCCGCAGCTTCGGCACGGCCAGGCAGACGACAAGGTACAGCGCGGGCAGCGCGAGGTGCCAGAGCGGGCTGGTGGTGAGCCTGGTGCCGACGACCACGGTGACGATGAAGCCCGCGATGAAGGCGAGATCGATCGCCGCGGTTGCGACGCTCAGCCGGCCTTCGCCATCCTGCTTGCCCCAGCCCTTCCAGCGGCACCACAGGAACACGAACAGCATCAGCGCGCCGCCAATCAGAACGCCTGGCCCGAAGCCGGCGATGAACAGCTCGCCGATCGAGACCTCGGCCGACACGCCGTAAAGAATCATCGGGATCGACGGCGGAATGATCACGCCAAGCTCGGCACTCGTCGCCTGCAGCGCGGCCGCGAAGGCGGTCGGGTAGCCGTGCTTGATCAGGGCAGGGATCAGGATCGTGCCGATCGCAAAGGTCGTCGCCACCGACGAGCCCGACACCGCCGCGAAGATCATGCAGGTCAGCACGCAGGTCATCGGCAGGCCGCCCTGCACGCC
>JBDTVC010000369.1:0-4220 GCA_040007475.1 Burkholderiales bacterium | reverse complement strand
GAAACCGGTGATCACCTCGTCGAAGATCAGCAGGATGCCGTGCTTGTCGCAGATCGAGCGCAGGCGCTGCAGGTAGCCCTTGGGCGGCAGCAGCACGCCGGTGGAGCCGGCAACGGGCTCGACGATCACCGCGGCGATGGTCGAGGCGTCGTGCAGCGCGACGAGGCGCTCGAGGTCGTCGGCCAGTTCGGCGCCGTGCTCCGGCACGCCGTGCGAGAACGCGTTCTTGCTCAGGTCATGGGTGTGCCGGATGTGGTCGGTGCCGGGCAGCAGGGGCCCGAAGGTCTTGCGGTTGCCGACGATGCCGCCGACCGAGATGCCGCCGAAGTTCACGCCGTGATAGCCGCGCTCGCGGCCGATCAGCCGTGTGCGTGCGCTGTCGCCGCGGGCGCGGTGGTAGCCGATCGCCATCTTCAGTGCGGTCTCGACGGACTCCGAGCCCGAGTTCGTATAGAACACGCGGTTCAGACCGGGCGGCGTCAGCTCGATCAGGCGCTCGGCCAGTTCGAAGGCTTTCGGGTGGCCCATGTTGAAGGGCGGCGCGAAGTCCATCTCGGCCGCCTGCTCGGCGATCGCCTTCACGATCTTCGGTCGCGCATGCCCGGCATTCACGCACCACAGGCCGGCGATGCCATCGAGGATCTGGCGGCCCTCGGGCGTCCAGAAGTGCATGCCCGAGGCCTTGGCCAGCAGGCGCGGCGCCTGCTTGAACTGGCGGTTGGCCGTGAACGGCATCCAGTACGCATCCATCTTCAGCTTCGCCGTCGGCGTGGTGGCCAGGGCAGCGGCGGCAGCGATGGTGGCGGGGTCGTCTTTGTGCATGGCGAGGGCTCCGGGGTGACCATTCACCCGAGCTGCGAGTGTGCGACTTCGGGTGCCCAGAGTCTAGAGAACCGGGCGCGCAATGTGCCGCCGCAATCGCAGAGGGTTCACCCCCGGCGCTGCAATATGATTCGACGCATTGACGTTTCCGAAGAATTTAATGCGAAGCACGAGCGCCGAAGTGAAACTGGATGCGATCGACCGGGCGATCCTCGCGGAGTTGCAGCGTGAGGGGCGGTTGTCCAATCTGGAGCTCGCGCAGCGCGTTCATCTGTCGCCATCGGCGTGCCTGCGGCGGGTCAAGGCGCTCGACGACAACGGTGTGATCGCGCAGTACGTGGCGATCGTCAACCCGCGGGCCGTGGGCAAGCATGGCGTGAGCTTCACGATCATCAATCTGGAGAGCATGAACACGCCGCAGCTCGAGGCCTTCGAGCAGGCCGTGCGCGACCAGCCCGAGGTGCTCGACTGCTTCTATGTCGCAGGCTCGAACGACTACCTGATCCGCTTCACCTACCGCGATGCCGAGGATCTCGAGCGCATCCACTCGCAGGTGCTGATGCGACTGCCGAACGTGGCGCGCACCAACTCGCTGCTGGTGCTGCGCACGGTCAAGAAGACGACCGCGCTGCCGGTATGACAGCCCCGCGTCCGCGGCGTGCCGCAGCCGATCCCCCGAGGGGATGAGCCCGGCTTGGGGCGGCCCGGCGCTCGGGCTCAGGGACGCTTCGACGCCGCAATCCTCCCGCACAGGTAGGTCCAGACGAAATGGGCCGCGGCCTGGCTGGTGAGTTCGGCGTGGTCGTAGGGCGGCGCGACCTCGACGCAATCCATGCCGACGTAGGGCAGGTCGGCCAGTTCCTCGAGGAGGCTCAGAACCTGGTTGCTCGTCATGCCGCCGGGCTCCGGCGTGCCGGTGCCGGGCGCGAACGCCGGGTCGAGGCAATCGATGTCCAGGCTCAGGTAGACGGGCGGATTGCCATGCGCAGCCAGGCGGGTGCGGATCGCGGTCAGCACCTCGGCGAGTTGCGCGGGGCTGTCACGACCACGCAGCTCGCGTGCCGTGAAGATCTGGCCGCCTCGATCGCGCACGTGCTCGCGCGCCTCGCGCGTGCCGGCCGAGCGGATGCCGAGCTGCGTGAAGCAAGCGTCGATGACGAGCCCCTCCTGCATGGCTTCGAACACCCAGGTGCCGTGGCCGCTCGGCTCGCCGAAGTGGTCGCTCCAGGTGTCGCAATGCGCATCGAAGTGGATCACCGCCAACGGCCGACCCAGCCATGCACGGTAGGCGCGCAAGAGCGCGAGTGTGATCGAGTGGTCGCCGCCCAGCCAGCACATGTGATGCGCGCGGATGAGCTCGGACACGAGCGGCTGCATCGCATGGCGCATGCCCTCGAGGCTGGTGTTAGGCAAGGGCAGGTCGCCGGCATCGGCGAACAGCCCTTCGGGCGAGACATCGAAGTGCGGGTGGATCGCGTCGCACAGCATGTGACTCGCTTCGCGGATCGCGCGCGGGCCGAAGCGCGCGCCCGGGCGGTTGGTCACCGCGCCGTCCCACGCCACGCCGGCGACAGCGAACGGCGTGGCTGCGGTGGGTGCCAGCGCCTTCAGGAAAGTGGTTTGAGACAGGAAAGCAAACTGGGTCATCTCGGCGCCTGGGTCACACTGTCGGTTGATGATACGAGCCGATCCCCGCGATGCGCCCCGTCCTCGTTCTGCAGAACCTCACCTCCGATGGCCCGGGTTACCTGGGCCTGTGGCTCGCACGCCAGTGCGTGCCGTTCCCCGTGTTCAACACCGAGGCGGGTGAGCAGTACCCGCAGCGGATCGATGTCTACCGAGCGCTCGCGCTGCTCGGCGGCGAGATGAGCGCGAACGACGACCTGCCATCGTTGTGCCAGGCCGAAGGCTTGATCGTGCAGGCCATGCAGCGCAACCTGCCGGTCATCGGCCACTGCCTGGGTGGTCAGTTGCGTGAGCAGCCGACGGTGCACTCGGGCGCTGCCATGCAGGCAGAGGCGGCCGCGGCGCTCCCCGCTCAGCAGCGCCTTGCCGATCGGATCTACTGCCGATGGCTCGGCGGCGGGTGAGTGGGGCGTGCAGTTTCACGAGTGGAAATCTCCGATTCACATCGTGAAATTCAACAATGCTGCAGCGCCGCATTTTCTTTCGCCCACTGAGAATTACGCACCGCATCGTGAGAATTGACATGCAAGGTGTTGATTTTATTGAATCATATTTTTAGTCTTATATAAGACACAAGTCTTCCCAAGCCCCGCAGTGATCGCTATTCTTGAGCCCAGCAACTTCACCTTTTCACATACCACTGGAGCTCACGATGACCACACAGACCCGCGAACAGCAGATTGCCGCCCTCGAGAAGGACTGGGCCACGAACCCGCGCTGGAAGGGCGTCAAGCGCACCTACAGCGCTGCCGACGTGGTGCGTCTGCGCGGGTCGCTGAAGGTCGAGCACACGATCGCCCAGCGCGGCGCCGACAAGCTCTGGAACCTGGTGAACACCGAGCCCTTCGTCAACACGCTGGGCGCGCTCACCGGCAACCAGGCACTGCAACAGGTCAAGGCCGGGCTGAAGGCGATCTACCTGTCGGGCTGGCAGGTGGCCGGCGACGCGAACAACGCCGGTGAGATGTACCCGGACCAGTCGCTGTACCCGGCGAACTCGGTGCCGACCGTCGTCAAGCGCATCAACAACACCTTCACCCGCGCCGACCAGATCCAGTGGTCCGAAGGCAAGAACGACATCGACTTCTTCGCCCCGATCGTGGCCGATGCCGAAGCCGGCTTCGGCGGCGTGCTGAACGCGTTCGAGCTGATGAAGTCGATGATCGAAGCCGGCGCCGCGGGCGTGCACTTCGAGGACCAGCTCGCTTCGGTGAAGAAGTGCGGCCACATGGGTGGCAAGGTGCTGGTGCCGACGCGTGAAGCCGTTGCCAAGCTGACCGCCGCGCGCCTGGCCGCGGACGTGATGGGCACGACCACGCTGGTGATCGCCCGCACCGATGCCGAAGCCGCCGACCTCGTCACCAGCGACGTGGATCCGATCGACCAGCCGTTCATGACGGGCGAGCGCACGGTCGAAGGCTTCTACCGCAGCAAGGCCGGCCTGGAGCAAGCCATCTCGCGTGGTCTGGCCTACGCCGAAGTCGCCGACATGGTCTGGTGCGAGACGGGCAAGCCCGACCTCGCGTTCGCGAAGCGCTTCGCCGATGCGATCCACGCCAAGTTCCCGGGCAAGCTGCTGGCCTACAACTGCTCGCCGTCGTTCAACTGGAAGAAGAACCTCGACGACGCGACCATCGCCAAGTTCCAGCGCGAGCTGGGCGCGATGGGCTACAAGTTCCAGTTCATCACGCTGGCCGGCTTCCACAGCCTGA
>JBDTVC010000368.1:0-4273 GCA_040007475.1 Burkholderiales bacterium | reverse complement strand
ATGCGAACGCCAACCCCTGGCAAGGCCGCGACTGGCCCGCCATCCCCGGTCACTTCGGCCCGCCGTGGTTTCTGCCGGCGGTTGGCCTCTACTACACGCTCAAGGACCGGCTGGCCTGAGCGCCATTTTTCACCGACCCACCAAGAGGAGACAACCCCATGAACAGCAGCAACAAGAGCTTTGAGAAGCTTGTCGGGTCCGACGAGAGCCTTCGCGTGATGGAGTCGCTCAAGCACGGCGCCACGCGGCGCGACATCCTCGCGATGCTGATGGCCGGCGGCATGCAGGCCGGGCTCGCCGGCGGCATCGCGGGCGCGGCGATGTCCGCCCATGCGCAGACGCCGAAAAAGGGCGGCCGCATCCGGGTCGCCGGCGCAACCGCAGCCGCGACCGACACCCTCGACCCAGCCAAGCAGTCGAACCAGACCGACTACTCGCGCTGCAACATGATCTACAACGGCCTCACTTCGCTGGACGGCAGCCTGACGCCGCAGCCCGCGCTGGCCGAATCGTTCACCACCAAGGATGCCAAGACCTGGGTCTTCACGCTCCGCAAGGGCGTCACCTTCCACGACGGCAAGGCGCTCTCGCCGGCCGACGTGGTGTTCTCGGTGATGCGCCACAAGGACCCGGCCACCGCTTCCAAGGCCAAGATCCTTGCCGACCAGATCGAGAGCGCCAAGGCCACCGGCCCCAACGAAGTGACCTTCGTGCTGAGCGCGCCGAACGCCGACCTGCCGGTGATCCTCGGCACCTTCCACTTCCACATCGTCAAGGACGGCACCACCGACTTCAATGCCGGCATCGGCACCGGCCCCTACAAGCTCAAGGAGTTCAAGCCCGGCGTGCGCTCGCTGGTGGTTCGAAACGACGCCTACTGGAAGCCCGGCAAGCCCTACCTCGACGAGATCGATTTCGTGGGCATCGGCGACGAGAGCGCGCGCGTCAACGCACTGCTCTCGGGTGGGATGGACCTGGTCGGCTCGGTCAATCCGCGCTCGGTCGAGCGCGTGAAGGGCACACCCGGCTATGCGATCTTCGTCACGCAATCGGGCCAGTACTCGGACCTCGTGATGCGCAAGGACGTGGGCCCTGGCGCCAATCCGGACTTCGTGCTTGGCATGAAGCATTTGTTCGACCGCGAACAGATGAAGAAAACCATCGCGCTCGACTATGCGGTGGTCGGCAACGACCAACCGATCGATCCGACCAACCGCTTTTACTTCAAAGACCTGCCGCAGCGGCCCTTCGATCTCGACAAGGCCAAATTCCACCTGCAGAAGTCCGGCGTTACAGGCAAGGTGCCGATGGTGGCATCGCCCGCGGCCCTGTACTCGGTCGAGATCGCGCTGCTGCTGCAGCAGAGCGCGCAGCGCGCGGGGCTGGAGATCGACATCAAGCGCATGCCGGCCGACGGCTACTGGTCGAACCACTGGCTTAACAGCCACGTGGGCTTCGGCAACGTCAACCCGCGCCCGAGCGCCGACGTGCTGCTCACGCAGTTCTTCCAGTCGGGCGCAACGTGGAACGAATCGCGCTGGAAGAGCGAGAAGTTTGACCAACTTCTCCTGGCTTCGCGCGCCGAAACCGACCTGGCCAAGCGCAAGCAGATGTACGCCGACATGCAGACCATGATCCACCAGGACGCCGGCATCGGCATCCCGCTGTTCCTCGCCAGCGTCGACGGCCATAGCTCCAAGCTCAAGGGGCTGTCGCCGATCCCCCTCGGCGGCCTCATGGGCTACAACTTCGCCGAAAACGTATGGCTCGAAGCCTGAGCCGCGCGCGTCGGACCTTATCGGAAGACCTCTCATGAACCCCGTGATTCTGAAGCTCCTCGCCCAGCGCATCGCGCTGGCGCTTCTGTCGCTGCTGACGGTGTCGGTGATCGTGTTCGCGATCACCGCGGTGCTGCCGGGCGATGCGGCGCAGGAACAGCTCGGCCAGGACGCCACGCCCGAGGCGGTCGCCGCGCTGCGTGCGCAGATGGGCCTGGACGTGCCGGCGCCCGAACGCTACGCGAAGTGGCTGCTCGGCATGGTGACGGGCGATCCCGGCCGCTCCGCGACCACGCAGATGCCGGTTTCCGATCTGGTCGCCAGCCGCCTGCCCAACTCGCTGCTACTGGCGGCGGTCACGGCGCTGTTCTCGGTGCCGATCGCGCTCACGCTCGGCATCGCCTCGGCGGTGTGGCGCGGCTCCTGGTTCGACCGCGCTGCCTCGACGACGGCGGTAGGGGTGGTGTCGGTGCCGGAGTTCCTGGTCGCGACGCTGGCGGTGCTGGTGTTCGCGGTCAAGCTGCGCTGGCTGCCGGCGCTCTCCTTCGTCAACGACATCGAATCGGTCGGGCAGATGCTGCGCGCCTTCGCCATGCCCGTGATGGTGCTGTGCTGCGTGATCGTCGCGCAGATGATGCGCATGACGCGCGCCGCGGTGATCGACCAGCTTGAAGCGCCCTACATCGAGATGGTGCGGCTCAAGGGTGCTTCGCCGATGCGCATGGTGCTGGCGCATGCGCTGCCCAACGCGGTGGGCCCGATCGCCAACGCGGTGGCGCTGAGCCTGTCGTACCTGCTGGGCGGCGTGATCATCGTCGAGACCATCTTCAACTACCCGGGCATCGCCAAGCTGATGGTCGACGGCGTCTCGCAACGCGACATACCGCTGGTGCAGACCTGCGCCATGATCTTCTGCTGCGCCTACCTGATCCTGGTGACGACGGCCGACATCTTCGGCATCCTCGCCAACCCGCGGCTGCGGCACCGTTGAGGCCAGTTCCATGGAAACCTCCACCTCCACCTCCACCTCCACCTCGGCCGTGAACGCCATGGCTTCCGTCGCGGCCTCGCCATCCGAGCGTCGAAGCAGCCCGCTGCGCCGGCTCGGCGGCTTCGGCCCCTCCGGCCTGCTCGGCCTCGCCGTGCTGCTCTCCTGGCTGCTCGCGGCGCTGCTCGGCCCCTGGCTGCTGTCGCACAGCGCGGCAGCCATGGGCACCTCGAACGTCTTCGAGCCGATCAGCGCGAAGCACTGGCTGGGCACCGACTACCTCGGCCGCGACATGCTGGCGCTCATCATCGAGGGGGCGCGCTACACGGTCGGCGTCGCGCTGCTCGCCACGCTGCTGGCCAGCGGCACCGGCACCACGCTGGCGCTGCTGGCTGCCGCCAGCGGCGGCTGGCTCGACGCGGTGCTCAGCCGCGGCCTCGACACCCTCACGGCCATCCCGAGCAAGATGTTCGCGCTGATCATGGTGGCGGGCTTCGGCTCCTCGGTGCCGATGCTGGTGGTCACGGCCGCCATCATCTACGTGCCGGGCGCCTACCGCATGGCGCGCTCGCTGGCCGTCAATATCAACGAACTCGACTACGTGACCGTGGCGCGCACGCGCGGCGAAGGCACGCTCTACATCATGCTGCGCGAGATCCTGCCCAACATCCTGGGGCCGATGCTGGCCGACCTGGGCTTGCGCTTCGTCTACGTCGTGCTGCTGCTGGCGAGCCTGAGCTTCCTCGGCCTGGGTATCCAGCCGCCGGCGGCCGACTGGGGCTCGCTGGTGCGCGAGAACATCGGCGCGCTGGCCATGGGCGGCGCCTCGGTGATCGTGCCGGCGCTGGCCATCGCGAGCCTGACCATCGCGGTCAACCTCGTCATCGACAACCTGCCCGGCCGTGCCGCGCGCGAAAGAGGAGCACGCTGATGGGCGCACCACTCACTGTCCAGAACCTCAGCATCTGCGCCGGCGCGAACACGCTGGTCGACAACCTGAGCTTCTCCGTGCAGCCCGGCGAGGTGCTGGCGCTGATCGGCGAGTCGGGCTCCGGCAAGACCACCACCGCGCTGGCGCTGATGGGCTATGCACGCCACGGCTGCCGCATCTCGGCCGGCCGCGTGCAGATCGGCGACACCGACGTGCTGGCGCTCGATGCCGCGCGACAGCGCGCGCTGCGCGGCCGCACCGTCTCCTACATCGCGCAGAGCGCGGCCGCCTCCTTCAATCCCTCGCGCACCATCATGGACCAGGTGGTCGAACCGACCGTCATCCACGGCCTCTGCAAGCGGGCCGAGGCCGAAGCAAAAGCGGTGCAGCTCTTCCGCGAGCTGGCGCTGCCAGAACCCGAGACCATCGGCGCGCGCTACCCGCACCAGGTCTCCGGCGGCCAGTTGCAGCGGCTGATGGCGGCGATGGCGCTCATTGCCGATCCC
Source organism: Burkholderiales bacterium (assembly GCA_040007475.1). Taxonomy (GTDB): domain Bacteria; phylum Pseudomonadota; class Gammaproteobacteria; order Burkholderiales; family Burkholderiaceae_C; genus LMDS01. Next base: position 70 of record JBDTVC010000368.1, on the reverse strand, counting down.
GAGCTCGTGATCCTGGACGAGCCGACCACCGCGCTGGATGTGACGACGCAGATCGAGGTGCTGCGCGCCT
>JBDTVC010000367.1:0-4334 GCA_040007475.1 Burkholderiales bacterium | reverse complement strand
TCTTCTGGATCCACTCGAGGTTGATGACCGGCACCACGCCGATCAGCAGGTCGACGAGTGCCGCCACGTCGACCCGCGGCGTCTTCACACCGCCATGCAGGCCCTCGTAGAACAGCAGCTCGCTGGGCGGCAGCGGATCCCACGCGGTGAAGGTGCCTGGCGCCTGCTTGAAGGGTGCCGCCTCTTCGGCGTTGTGCAGGTACTTGCGGCTTCGCCCGGTGCCGCTCTCCGCGTAGTCGCGAAACAGCGCCTCGAGCTCGGCGAACAGGTTCGCCTCGTCGCCGAAATGGCTGAAGTGGCGGTTGCCGGCGGTCTCGGCCTCGGCCATCGCGATCTTCATCGCTGCGCGGTCATGCCGGTGGAAGCTGTCGCCCTCGACGATCGCTGCGTCGACGTTCTCTCGGCGGAAGATGTTCTCGAAGGTGCGCGTCACCGATGTGGTGCCCGCGCCTGACGAGCCGGTGATCGCGATGATCGGGTGCTTGATGGACATCGAAGGCTCCAGTGGCGTGCGATCGCTCGCGATCAGTCGGCTTGCGCGAACAGGCCGCGCCGGCCGAACAGCGGCGATTGGTAGGTGTCCTGTGGCTCCTCGCGGTGGTAGCCCTCGATGCGCCCGACCTCGTCGGCCGAACCGAACACGAAGCCGATGCGCTGGTGCAGCGATTCGGGCATCACGTCCATCAGTCGCTGGCGGCCATCGCTGGCACGGCCGCCGGCCTGCTCGATGAGGAACGAGATCGGGTTCGCTTCGTAGAGCAACCGCAGCCGACCCGAACGCCCCGCCTGCTTGGTGTCGCGCGGGTAGAGGAACACGCCGCCGCGCATCAGGATGCGGTGCGTCTCGGCGACGAGCGAGGCGATCCAGCGCATGTTGAAGTCCGCACCGCGCGGACCGGGCTGGCCAGCCAGACATTCGTCGACATAGCGCTTCACCGCAGGCTCCCAGAAGCGGCTGTTCGACGCGTTGATCGCGAACTCGCGCGTCGTCGGCGCGATCGTGAGGTTGGGGTGGCTGAGCACCCACTCGCCGAGCATCGGCTCGAGCGTGAACGCGTGCGTGCCGTGGCCCAGCGTCAGCACCAGCATCGTCGACGGGCCATAGATCGCGTACCCCGCGCAGACCTGCTTGGCGCCGGGCTGCAGGAAGTCGGCGGCCTGCGCATCGGTGCCCGCGGATGGCGCACGCACGATCGAGAAGATGCTGCCCACCGCGACGTTCACGTCGATGTTCGACGACCCGTCGAGCGGGTCGAACATCAGCAGGTACTTGCCGCGCGGGTACTGCGCCGGCAGCGTGTAGACCGCCTCGAGCTCCTCCGAGACCATGCTCGCCACGTGCCCACCCCACTCGTTGGCACGCAGGAAGATGCTGTTGCTGATCACGTCCAGCTGCTTCTGGTCTTCACCCTGCACGTTGTCGCTCCCCGCGCTGCCGAGCACGCCGCCGAGCTTCCCGTACGCGACCTTGCGCGAGATCGCCTTGCAGGCGAGCGACACGTCGGTGATCAACGCATTCAGGTCGCCGGTCGCGCCCGGTGCACGGCGGCGCTGCTCGATCAGGAACTGGGTCAGCGTTGCTCTACCGCCGGTGGGCATGGCGTGCTCCTGTGGTGTTCATGGCTGCACGGCTCACTGCAGGGTCACGCGCGCATGTCGCCCGGCCGAGGCCTGCATGCGGATCGCGTGGATCGCCTGCTGGTAGCGCCCGCCGTTGAAGATCGCCGAGCCGGCGACCAGCGTGTCGGCGCCCGCGCTGCCGATGCGCTCGGCGTTGTCGGCCTTGACGCCGCCATCGACTTCGAGCCAGATGTCGCGCCCGCTCGCGTCAATGCGCTTGCGCACCGCCTCGATCTTGGGCAGCGTGCTTTCGATGAAGCTCTGACCGCCGAAGCCGGGGTTGACCGACATGAGCAGGATCAGGTCGAGGCGGTCGATCACGTGATCGAGACAGTGCAGCGGTGTCGCCGGGTTCAACACGAGCCCGGCGCGCACGCCGAGCGACTCGATCAACTGCAGGCTGCGATCAATGTGCTCGCTGGCCTCGGGGTGGAACGAGATGATGCTCGCGCCGGCCTGCGCGAACATCGTGATGAGGCCATCGACCGGCTTGACCATCAGGTGCACGTCGATCGGGATGGGGCCTTCGGTGCTGGTGCAGTAGGGCCTGATCGCCTGGCAGACCTGCGGGCCGATCGTCAGGTTGGGCACGTAGTGGTTGTCCATCACGTCGAAGTGGATCAGGTCGGCGCCGGCCGCGATCACCGCGGTCACCTCCTCGCCGAGCCGCGCGAAGTCGGCCGACAGCAGGCTGGGCGCGATGCGCACGCTCGCGCTCATCGTGCAACCTCCGTGCTGCGCACTGCGGTATTTACCTTGGGAACGGCTCGGCGGCTCATGACGCGTGGGCCTGCATGCGGCGGAGCAGCTCCGCCAGGCGCAGCCCCGAGAGCCCGGGCAGCAGCAGCGCGGCGTCGCTGAAGTCGCCGCCCTCGGTCCAGTAGGTCGGTGTCACCACGGTGCGCAGGCCGGCGCCGGTCGCGGCGCGAAGGCCGTTCGGCGAATCCTCGAACGCGATCGCGTGCTCGGCCAGCAGGTCCAGCCCGCGCAGCGCGAGCCGGTAGATGTCGGGTTCTGGCTTCTTCGCGCGCACCTGGTCGCCGCAGGCGATCGCGCTGAACATGTCGAGCCCGCGCGGGCCGAGCGTGGACTGCAGCAGCGCGTCGATGTTGACCGCGGTCGTCGTGCTGGCGATGGCGAGCTTGCAGCCGGCGGCCAGCGCCTCGTCGAGCAGCGGGGCCACGCCGTCGCGCAGCGGCACCGCGCCGTCGGCGACGAAGGAGCTGTAGAAGCGCGTCTTCTCGGCGTGGATGTCGGGCACCATCGTGCTCAGGCGGCGGTGCTCGGTGGGCGAGACGTCGAGCTGGTCGATGTAATGCGCCATGCGTTCCTTGCCCCCGGTGATCTTCAACAGCTCGCGGTACTCGGCCGGCTTCCAGACCCAGCCGAGCTTGTAGCGCTGGAACGCGAGGTTGAACGCGACACGGTGTGCTTCCTCGGTGTCGGCCAGCGTGCCGTCCACGTCGAAGATCAGGGCTTCGATGCGCATCTCATGCCTCCTGTGGCGTCGGGGTGCCGAACACGCGGCTGGCGAGGATGTCCTGCGCCTGCAGCGTCGTGAGCTGCTCGCGCGTCAACACCGTGGTGCTGGCGAACAGGCGCGTCGCGTGTCGCAGCCGGATGCGGTCGAGCGCGTTGCGGATCGAGCGTGCGTTCGCGAAATGCGGCTGCTGCCGTCGCAGGTCGATGTAGCGCCGGAACGCCGGCGCGGCGTGGTCGTCGAAGCAGTAGTTCAACGCGCTCAGCATCAGCTGCGCGATCTGCATCAGTTCGACCTCGCTGTAGTCGGGGAAGTCGATGTGGTGCGCGATGCGCGAGGCCATGCCCGGGTTGCTGCCGAAGAAGGTGTCCATGCGGTCCTTGTAGCCGGCGAGGATCACGACCAGGTCATCGCGCTGGTTCTCCATCACCTGCAGCAGGATCTCGATCGCCTCCTGGCCGTAGTCGCGTTCGTTCTCGGGGCGGTAGAGGTAGTAGGCCTCGTCGATGAACAGCACGCCGCCCATCGCCTTCTTCAGCACCTCCTTGGTCTTTGGCGCGGTGTGGCCGATGAACTGGCCGACGAGGTCGTCGCGCGTGACCGCGACGAGATGACCCTTGCGCACGTAGCCGAGCTGCTTCAACACCTCGGCCATGCGCATCGCCACCGTCGTCTTGCCCGTCCCCGGGTTGCCGGTGAAGCACATGTGCAGCGACGGCGGGGCGGACTGCAGCCCCTGCTGCTCGCGCAGCTTGTCGATCAGCAGCAGCGCCGCGATGTCGCGGATGCGGCCCTTCACCGGCGCGAGGCCGATCAGCTCGGCGTCGAGCTGATCGAGCACAGCGCGCACACCGGATGCCTCTAGCATCTGGCTCGGGGTCGACGTGATGGCGGCCTCGCTGGCCGATGCATTCATGGTGAGTCCGCGCTGCAGCTCAGTACCGCTCACCTTCGCCATGCGACTGCACCGCGTAGCTCTCGACGCTGTAACCGATGTTGCGGCCACCCTGCTCGCTGCGCACCAGCCGGAGGCCGGGCTCGTTGGCCGGCCGGTTGACGATGAACGACATGCGCACCGACTCGACGCCTTGCGTCGAGTCGAACGCGGTGACGCGGATGTAGTGGCTAGCGAAGGCCTTGCGGCAGCCGTTGATCTCTAGCAGGATGCCGGCCGGGTCCTTCAGGTCGAACATCGGGTTGCCGTACATCTCCCAGTAGGTGTTGCGCGGGTGCG
>JBDTVC010000366.1:0-4341 GCA_040007475.1 Burkholderiales bacterium | reverse complement strand
CGCGCGTGGTCGTGAACGTGAACAGCTTGTCGGTCCAGTGGTGCACGCTCAGCACCGTCTCTTCGTTGAATGCGCTCATGAGGTCCAAGGGGTTGGGTTGAAGGCTTGCGCGCCATCTGATCGCCATGTAGCATCGACTACATCTTCATGTAGTGAATACTACATCAAAACAGCGTCAAATGACCGAACACACCAAGACCGACGGCTTGCCCGAGTCGATGCCCACGCTGGCCGAGCCCCTGGCGCTGGAGAGGTCCCGCCCGCGCAACGAGCGCATGGCGTCCGACAAGGTCGAGTGCAATGCCTGCCCGGTGCTGTGCCAGATCTCGCCCGGCAAGACCGGCGCCTGCGATCGCTATGCCAACGCCGAGGGCACGCTGATCCGTGTCGACCCCGTCGTGCTGCTGCGTCGCACGCTCAGCCGCGATGATGCCGCACTCGTGCCGTTCGCTTCGCGCACCGAGGTCGCGGCCGCCGAGGCGCAGGCCAACCCGCTGGCCGCACAGGACGAGATCTTCGTCACCGGCATCGGCGCCAGCACCACCTACCCCGACTACAAGCCCGCGCCGTTCATCGTCGCCTCGCAGGTGGCCGGCGTCGACATGGTCACCGTCGTCACCGAAGGCATCTTCAGCTACTGCAGCCTGAAGCTGAAGATCGACACCGACCGCTGGCTCGGCCCCGAGCAGGCCAACGTGCGCTGCAAGGGCGAGGTCGTCGGCCACGTCACGACGGCCGAGTATGGTTCGCAGATGCTGTCGCTCGGCGGCGTGCACCACCTGACCGGCGGCAGCAAAAAGGAAGGCCGCATCACCTGCGACATGATGCTGGCCCTCGGCAACAAGCAGGCCGTCGAGCTCAGCATCGACGGCGGCTCGCAGATCGTCGTGCAGGCCGGCAAGGCACCGATCGTCAACGGCGTGGAGGAGCGGCGCATGCGCGTCGGCTGCGGCTCGGCGACGGTGGGCATCTTCGCGAAGCAGTTCGCGGGTCAGGCCGACGAGGTCGTCGTCGTCGACGACCACATCACCGGTGTGCTGACGCAGCACCAGGCCGGGCGCTGCCTGGACATGCGGCCCTCGGGCATCCGGATCCGCGGGCGCAAGTCCACGCCGGGGCGCTACTTCCAGGTCGCGAACCCCGGCACCGGCTGGGGCGGCACCGACCTGGTGGACCCGCTCGCCATCATCGAAGGCTGGGATGCCGACGTGGCGTGGCCGGGGTTGCGCCTGCTGATGGTCTCGACGACAGGCGAGCACAAGGCGTGGTTCGTGCTCGACGACGCGCTCGTGCCGCAACCACAGGCGATGCCTGCTGCGGTGCAGTCGGTCGTCGACCGCATCGGCGAGAACTGCGAGCCGTCGCTGACGACCGTGCTGTTCCTCGGCGGCGCCGGCGGCAGCCTGCGTGCCGGCGTCACCGACAACCCGGTGCAGCTGACCCGCCGCATCAAGGACGCGATGGTCAACGTGACCTGCGGCGGTGCGCCGGCCTACGTGTGGCCGGGTGGTGGCATCACGATGATGGTCGACGTGATGCGCATGCCCGACGGCGCCTTCGGCACTGTGCCGACGCCGGCGATCGTCGCGCCGATCGAGTTCAGCATGCGGCTCGATGACTATCGCGCACTCGGCGGCCACATGGAGCATGTGCGCAGCCTGGGCGATGCACTCGCCCGAGGCGCGTGGCACAACGATGGCGCGCCGACCGCGCGGCGCTTCGAAGCGCTGCCGGTCGCCAACCCCTGGCCACTCGGGCAGCCGCCGCTGCTGGGTTGAGCCCGATGAACGCCCAGCGCGCGTTGCTGCCTGATGGCCGCTGGCATTTCCAGCATGGCCCGATCGACATCGTGATCGGTGCCGAAGGCGACGAGGCCGCGGTCCCGGCGGCGCACGACGCGGCCTGGCGGCGCTTCGAAAGCGTGCTACCGGAACTCGTTGCCGAGCTGCCCGCGCTGCGCCTGCCGGTGCGCGGCCCATGTGCTTTGCAAGGCGTGATCGCGCGCCGCATGTGGCACGCCTGCCGGCCTTTCCACAGCGCGTTCATCACGCCGATGGCGGCGGTGGCGGGCTCGGTCGCGCAGGAGCTCATCGCCTGCTATCAACGCGAAGGTATCGCGCGTGCATGGGTCAACAACGGTGGCGACATCGCGCTGCGCCTGGCGCCGGGAGCGTCCGTGCGGGTCGGCTTGTTCGCCGACCTCGCGCAGCTCGACCCGGCGGACATCCAGACCGACGGCCACTTCGACGTGCACGCCGACCTGCCGGTGCGCGGCGTCGCCACCAGCGGATGGCGAGGCCGCAGCTTCTCGCTCGGCATCGCCGACAGCGTGACCGTGCTGGCGCGCACCGCGGCGCAGGCCGATGCGGCGGCGACGGTCATTGCCAACGCGGTGAACGTGCCCGATGCGCGGATTCGCCGCGCCCCGGCGAACACGCTGAAGGACGACAGCGACCTCGGCGAGACCCTGGTCACCGTCGACGTGCCGCCGCTCGAGCCCGCGCTGGTCGAACGCGCACTGCAGGCCGGGCAGCGGCGCGCGCGTGAACTGCAGCGCGAGGGGCTGATCCACGCCGCGATATTGGTCTGCCAGGGCGCTGCGCTCCGTGTTGATGCGGATGTCCGCCGCGTCGAACTTGGTTCAGTATTTGCTTAATGAAACCCAGCATGATCGAGATCCGCCGCGTCCACACCTCTGTCGAGCTCATCCACCACGAGTTCGGCCCGGTGGCGGCCGTGCCGTTGCGGCGCGGCGCGATCGCGGTGGTGATGACGAACCCGTTCGCCGGCCGCTACGAGCCCGACATCCTGCCGATGATGGACGCGCTGCAACCGGTCGGCATCGACATGGCCGAGAAGTTGCGTGCCGCGATGGGCGTGCCGGCCGAGCGCATCGAGGGCTACGGCAAGGGCGCGATCGTCGGTGCGAACGGCGAGTTGGAGCACGGTGCGTTGTGGCACGTGCCCGGCGGCTACGCGATGCGTGAGCTGCTGGGGTGGAAGGGTGATCGCAATGCGTACGCCGCAGGCAAGAGCTCGGGGCCGACCACCGGTCAACCGGGCAATGCGCTGGCCATCGTCCCGTCGACCAAGAAGGTCGGCCCGCCCGGCGCCACGCTCGACGTGCCGCTGACCCACATCAATGCCGCTTATGTTCGCAGCCACTTCGATGCGATCGAGGTGCGCGTGCCCGGCAGCCCGTTGCCCGACGAGATCGTGTTCATCCTGGCGATGAGCACCGGCCCGCGCGTGCATGCGCGTGTCGGCGGGCTCAAGGCCACCGAGATCGCACAGTGGAACGGCCTGCGTTGAACCAGCAAGGAATGATCATGGCCGCACAGATCAGAAAACTCATCGTCCAGGTCGACGAAACGCGCATCGAGATGGGCAAGACGATCACGCCGCCGACACGTCGCGCGCTCGCGATGGCCGTGATCGCGAACCCGTACGCCGGCCGCTATTCGGAGAACCTCGACGAACTCATCGCGATCGGCGAAGAGCTCGGCGCGCTGCTCGGCGACGAATGCGTGAAGGCCCTCGGCATCGAACCCGGCGCGGCACAGAGCTACGGCAAGGCGGCGATCGTCGGCGAGGCCGGCGAGCTCGAGCACGCTGCAGCGATCCTGCACCCCAAGCTCGGCGCGCCGCTGCGCAAGGCCGTCGAGAAGGGCGCGGCGCTGGTGCCATCAGCGAAGAAGCGCGGCGGCATGGGCACGGCGATCGATGTGCCGCTCGGCCACAAGGATGCCGCCTTCGTGCGCAGCCACTTCGACGCGATGGAAGCGCGCGTCAGCGATGCGCCGCGCGCGAACGAGATCGTCGTCGCCGTTGTCGTCACCGACAGCGGCCGCCCGCTGCCGCGCATCGGCGGTTTGCAGGCCCATGAGATCAAGGGCGAGGACGGGCTCAGGTAGCTCGCCGCTCTTCCCGCACTGTCACACAATCACTCGTCTCGAACCCAGGAGCTCTCGATGATCCAACGCCGCCAACTTGCCCTCGTCACCGCGCTCACCCTCGCCGGCGTCGCCCACGCCCAAGGCACGATCAAGATCGGCGAGGTCAACAGCTACAAGGCCCAGCCCGCGTTCCTCGAGCCCTACAAGAAGGGCATGGAACTCGCCGTCGAAGAGATCAACGCGGCCGGCGGCGTCAACGGCAAGAAGCTGGAGCTGATCACGCGTGACGACAACGCCAGCCCCGGCGATGCGGTGCGTGCCGCCGAAGAGCTGGTGTCGCGCGAGAAGATCGACGTGCTCGCGGGTGCGTTCCTGTCGAACACCGGCCTCGCGCTGACCGACTTCGCGAAGCAGAAGAAATTCTTCTACCTCGCCGGCGAGCCGC
>JBDTVC010000365.1:0-4341 GCA_040007475.1 Burkholderiales bacterium | reverse complement strand
GTGTTCTACGAACTGGGCATCCGCCATGCCATCTCGACCGGCCTGACTGTGCTCATCGCAGCACATGGGACACCGATTCCCTTCGACATCGCCCACCAGCGCGTCCTGCTCTACCCTCGCGACGAACCGCAGAGCGTTGCGCCCGCGCTGATCGCGGCCGTGCATGCCCGCGTGGACGAGACGGCGAACCCCGTGCGCAGCTTCCTCGAGCGCCTGGGCATGACCACCAACGCCAGCACAGACGCCGCCGGTTTCGCCCAGGATCTGGCCAACCGCGTCGAGCGGGCTCGCACGGTGGAGCAATTGCTCGCTGTGTGGGGCTGGGCGCGCAACCAAGCGCCATTGCCGGCCCTGGGGTTGCTGCAGCTGGCGGAGCGGCTAAGCGCGTACAGCGCCTGGCCAGCTTCCGTGGAGGTGCTTCGGCGCGCCGTTGCATTGCGGCCCGATGACTTCGAGATCCATCGCGCGCTCGGCTGGCATCTGCGCCACCTAGGGTCGGGCAGCGAGGCCGAGGCCCTAAAGGAGTTTGAGCGGGCACTGATGCTGAACCCCCATGACCCGGAGACGCTCGGCATGATGGGCGGACTGTTCAAGCGGCAGGGCAGGTATGCAGAAGCCGCCAAGTGCTACGACAATGCCGCGAGGGTCTCGTCCACCAGCGCCTACATTCGCGTGAACCTGGCAGCAATGCGCGTGCTCGAGAATCCCGCCGCGCCTGAGGCCGGGCTTCTGCTGTACAGAGAGTTGCTTGAAAAGCAGCAGGGCAGTATCGAACCGGACCCCTGGGCCGAGGTGGTGGCGGGGGAGGCCGCATTTGCACTGTCCCGCGATGATGTCGCCCTCCGTCACTTCCGCCAGGCCGCCGCGCTGACGCGCACGGGCGAAGAGCTCCGCTCCGCAGCCGACCAGTTGGCCTTATTCGCCAAGGCAGGCTTTCGCGCCGAGGACGCCAAACGCATGAGCGACGAGGTGCGTGACCTGCGGGGCGCGCCAGGGTCCGCACCCGCAGCGTCCGAATCCGCGCTGGTGAGCTCAACGACGGCCGCCGCTATTCCGGCGGTTGCGATCGGTGCGGTGGGCTTCGCGCCAGTGATCATTCACCTGTCGGATATTCACTTCGGCAGTAAGCCGAGCGAAAAGGGGCCGGTCGCCATGCATCGCTTCCGCGACGATGATTGGGAGAGGCCGCTGCACGAGCACCTCGTCTCGGAATTCGGCGGCAAGTCGGCCCATTTCAAGCAGGAACACGATCGCTTCATTCTCGTCGTGTCCGGCGATCTGACCTACCAAGGCAGTAGGGAGGAGTTCAAACAGGTGTTCGAGTTTCTCGACAGCGTCTGCAAGAGCCTGAAGATCCCACGCGAACGCGTCTTCCTCGTGCCCGGTAACCATGACGTGCACTGGCCTTCAGCCAAGGAGGACATGGCGACCCGTTTTGACTACTACCTGCTGTTCTTGCGCAAGTTCTACGGCGACGCCTTGTTTCGCCAGCGATATCCGCTCGTAGCATGGGATTTCGATGACGGCAGCGCGCGGCCGGCGCCTGAGGACCTGATCGCCATCTACCGGCAGGACGGATTGCTCATCGCCGGCCTGAACTCCTGTGTCTACGAGACTGAGCAGCATCACTACGGTTTCGTCGGCGGCAGGCAGCTCGCAAAGCTAAAGACGCTGATCGAGGAGGCCGGGGGTTCCGCAGGCGACGTGCGAGTGGCCGTGCTGCACCACCACCTGCACCCCTTCCCTGAACCTGTGCCACCCCGCAACAAGAACAGTGACGAGGTGTGGCAGGACATGTCCACCATCCGTGATGCTGGGCTAGTGGAGCGCAACCTCGAAAAGGCCGGCTTCGACCTCGTGCTGCATGGCCACAAGCACAAGGCCCAGTTGCGCGAGACTCTGGTCCATGAGCAGAACGTGTCCAAGTCTCTGCCACCGCGACTATTCGTGTGCGGTGCCGGCAGCGCCGGCGTCAACGGGACCGAACTCGAGCACTCGGTGGCCAACCACTTTGCCGTCATCGAGTTTCTGCAGGTGCCTCGCAGGCCCGGCGCCGAGTTCATTGCGGTGGAGTGGCGCGAGATCGCGCTGCTGCCCGGCGCCGAATGGACCACCTCGCGTCGCTGGGTGCTGAACGGCTAAGCGCCCACTCAGTCGCAGATAGCCCTGACTTGCTGAATCGCAGGTCCCGCAGGGTGCTGCTGAGGCATCGGAGTTTGCCCTGCCCTCAGCAGGTGAGCGCTGCTGACCGCACTTTGTGAGCGCGCGGTGACGGAGGGCGAACAGGGCGTTGTCCACGTCCGCGTCGACCACGAGTGCCTGGGACACAAGTCTGCATAAAGCGGGCTGACGGTGGAGTGCGGTTACCACGATCAGTCGGCGGCGAACTCGCACTTGTCCCACTCCAAACGTCCGCTCCGCGGCAACGTGATCCGCACGGTGGACGACCGAAGAGGGTCGAGTCCGTCTGCTGACGATGGACCGCTTCTCGGCTGCCCAACCTCAACGGCTGCTTGGCGGCGGTGAACTCGGCGCGGCGTCAGTCAAGACCCGGTAGAGTCGAGATGTGGCGCGGTGGCAGTAGGTCCGGTTTGTCTGTTGCCGCCCCTTTCGTCTGGCGGTGCCCGAGTAACCTCGCCATAGCTCCGTTTCCACATCCCGCTCATCGAACCGGACATGCAGATTTCCCGCATCCGGCTCTCGGACAAGACATCACGCCTTCGCCCACGACCCGCCGTGCTTCAGGTTGGTCAGACGCACGAGCCCGAAGTGCTCGTAGAGGTGCTGGAGGGGATAGCTCCCGCCCCGGCGTCGCCTGACTTTGTACTTGTTGCGCAGCCACCGGCGCAACCGCGGTGCGGTGTAGTTGTCGAGTGCTCGATACGCCTGGCTGGTGGTCCCCACTTGGAAGTAGTTCGCCCAGCCGCGCAACGCGCGATTCAACTTCGCCACCTTCACCGTGGTCTCTTGCCAACCCGTCTTCAGGTCGGTCAGGTCGTGGACCTTCTCGACCATGCGGCGGATGCTCTTCTTTGACGGCCACATGCCCAGACGGGCCTTCCCGGTCGTCTTCGAATACACCCGCCCGAACGTGTACCCCAGGAAGTCGAACTGGCCTTCCGGGACCTTGCAGATTCGTGTCTTCTCTTCGTTGACCGTCAGCTTCAGCTTGCCCATGATCTCGCGCATTCGAGACAGTGCCTCTTCGGCCTTGCCCTTCCTGCACAGGATCACGAGATCGTCGGCGTAGGTCACGATCCGACTGCCAAGGCTTTGCTCCAGCCCGAGCTTCTTCCATCCCAGCACGAACCGGCGCATGTACAGATTGGCCAGCAGTGGTGAGATGGGTGAGCCCTGCGGGATGCCGCGCCGCTGATCCTTGGCCTCGGTCGTGCGCGTCTTCCTTCCTCGGTCGTCGGTTTCCTCCACGGCGCATTCCAGCCACATCTTGATCAGATGCAGCACACGCGCATCCACGATGCGCCGCGCGAGCGACAGCATCAGTTCGGCGTGTGGAATGGACCCGAAGTAGTCGGCGAGGTCGGCGTCTACGACTTCCGGGTGACTGCGGAACAGCGTCTCCTGCACCTCGATCACCGCCTGCTGGGCGTTGCGGCCCGGCCGGTAGGCGTACTGCTCGGGTGGGAGGTCGGCTTCGAAGATCGGCTCCAGCACCAGCATCGCTGCTGTCATGCAGACCCGATCCCGCAGGGTCGAGATGCCCAGCGGCCTGAGTTTGCCGTTGGCCTTCGGTATGAACACTCTTCTGATCGGATCCGGTCGGTACTCCTCGTTCCTGAGCGCAAGCGCCAATTCGCCGAGCCACCGCTGCACGCCATACGCCTCGACATCCGCAAAGTCCTGGCCGTCCACACCCGGTGCGCCCTTGTTGGAGCGGCACTGGGCCCAGGCGTGGGCCAGGATGTCCTCGCGGCTGATCTTGTCGTACAGCGCGTAGAAGCGGTAGCCGGCTTCGGCCTTCGCTTTCGCGTGTAACGCCATCTGCAGTTTCTGAACAGTTTTCGGAGTTGATAGGTTGCCCAATCTCCAGGTCCCTCGCTACTTGCTGCGTTCGTCTTGAACTGAGGCCCCTTCCCTCCACCGGCATTACCCGGCTTCGGCGGTACTACGGGCCTCTCCGCCACCCCGAGGCGCCCGGCCTGTGCCGTCATCGGCGTCCGGTTGGTCGTCCCCGACCACGCCCAGGGGCTTCCCGTGTTGCGCGCGCTTTCCCTGTGTACGTGCTGTCGCCACTACCCCGGCACAGCCACTGGCGGCACTGCTTCGCTCATCCGTCCAGTGATGTCAGCCTTCCCCGAAAGGGTCGTCGGGTCGGCCTGT
>JBDTVC010000364.1:0-4355 GCA_040007475.1 Burkholderiales bacterium | reverse complement strand
CCTGGATCTCGTTGGTGACGTGCGGGATCACCTGCACCGTCTTGCCGAGGTAGTCACCGCGGCGCTCCTTCTCGAGCACGGACTTGTAGATCTGCCCGGCCGTGAAGTTGTTGCTGCGCTTCATGCGCGTGCCGATGAAGCGTTCGTAGTGGCCGAGGTCCAGGTCGGTCTCGGCACCATCGTCGGTGACGAACACCTCGCCGTGCTGGAAGGGGCTCATCGTGCCCGGATCGACGTTGAGGTACGGATCCAGCTTGATCAGGGTGACTTTGAGGCCACGCGATTCAAGAATTGCTGCGAGAGATGCAGAAGCGATGCCCTTGCCCAGCGAGGACACCACACCGCCGGTGACAAAGACAAACTTGGTCATTGTGTGCAGCACCTGTTTGACACAAATGCTCTGGTGGTAAAGCGCGATTATAGGCGTGGGGTCGGGGCGCTCTCGGGCAGCACGCTGATCCAGCGCAGCACTTCGGCCGCTGTTTCAATCGGTTGCTCGAACGGGAACAGGTGCGAGCCCGTGATCGTGCTCACGCGGCCGTGCGCGAGCCGGGTCGTGGCCGCCATCCCGACCTGCCGGACTTCGGTCGACTCGGTGCCGCGCACGAAGGCCAACGCGCACTGCAGCGGGTGAGCCCGCAGGGTGCGGGTGAGGTGGTGCGGCAGGGTGTTGTAGATCGATGTCTCCACGTCGCGATGAAAGCTCAGGCGGCGGTGCTTGGCATGCACCTCGGTGCCGCTGGCGATGTAGTCGCGCAGCACGCCCGGCGCCCAGCGCGCGAACGCCGGCTTGGATGCGAAGTGCTCGAACGCGGCGTCGGCGCTGTCCCATTGCTGGCGACGGCGCTTCGACACGTGGCCGGGTGAGAAGCGTTCACCGATACCTGCCGCCTTCGCGACCTGCACGGCGCGCGCCTTCCAGCCTGACAGCACCGGCGAGTCGAGCAGCACGACACCGAGCGCCAGATCGGGCCGGCGCGACGCCGCCATCAAGCTCAGAAAGCCGCCCAGTGAATGCCCGACAAGGTAAGCCGGCCCGCCCACCTCGTGGTCGATGAAGTGGATCAGCTGCTCGCGCAGGTGCGGCCAGTTGCTGGTGACCGGAAAACGCGTGTCGTGACCATACTTCTCGATCGCATGGACGGTGAAGCCGGCCGTGCGCCAGGCTTCGAAAAGTTGTCGGTAGGTGCCCGCCGGAAAGCCGTTCGCGTGCGAGAAAACAATGGTCTTCAAACGATCTTCTCGCCCGGGTGCGTGATCTTCTTCATCGGCTCGTAGCGAGGCGAAACCACGCACAGCGGCACGGTCGTCGCGCCGTCGCCCCACTGCGGGTCCTCGAGCGACTCGAACACCTCGCGCAACTTCAAGCCCCAGTTGCCGCGGATCATCTGAAAGTACGGGTTGCGGTCGTCGATGCAGACGATCTGGTTCGTCTGCAGCTTGTCCGCCTCGTAAACCAGCAGGTCGAGCGGCAGGCCGACCGAGAGGTTGGACTTGAGCGTCGAGTCCATCGACACCAGCGCGCACTTGGCGGCCTCGTCCAGTGGCGTGGCCGGCGTGATCATGCGGTCCAGCACCGGCTTGCCGTACTTCGACTCGCCGACCTGGAAGTAGCACGTCTCGCGCGTGGCCTCGATGAAATTGCCGGCCGAGTAGACGAGGAAGAGGCGCATCGCCTCGCCGTTGATCTGGCCGCCGAAGATCATCGACGCGTTGAAGTCGACACCGGCCGCGGCCAGCGCGGCGCCGTCCTGATCGTGCACGCGACGCACCGCGGCGCCGAGCACGCGCACGGCATCGAACATGCTCCTGGCGTTCCAGATCGTGATCGGGCTGCCGTCCGGGCCCTCGATCTTCTCGACCTGAAGGATCTCGCGAACCGACTGGCTGATCGACAGGTTGCCGGCCGACAGCATCACCATGAAGCGGTCGCCCGGCTTCTCGTACACCATCATCTTGCGGTAGGTGCTGATCTGGTCGAGGCCGGCGTTGGTCCGCGAGTCGGACATGAACACCAGACCGGCGTCGAGCTTGATGCCCACACAGTACGTCATGACGGATTTCCCTGGAGGGCTTTGAGTTCGTAGAGCGCGGCGAGCGCTTCCTTGGGCGAGAGCATATCGGGGTCGAGCGCCGCCAACGCGGCATCGAGCCTCGACGGCGCCTGCACGACAGCTGCGGGTGGTGCGGCGAACAGGTCGATCTGCGCATCCGCCGAGTGCTTCTGTGCTTCCAGCGCTTCGAGCGTCGCGCGGGCGTGCCGCACCAGCGTGGCGGGCATGCCGGCCAGTCGCGCGACCTGCACGCCGTAGCTGCGGCTCGCCGGACCGGGCTGGATCTCGTGCAGGAAGACGATGTCGTCGCCGCTTTCGGCGGCCGACACATGCATGTTCACCGCGCGCTCGTGCTTGACCGGCAGCTCGGTCAGCTCGAAGTAGTGGGTCGCGAACAGCGTGAACGCCTTCGTGCGGTCGTGCAGGTGGCTGGCGATCGCGCTGGCCAGCGCGAGGCCGTCGAAGGTCGAGGTGCCGCGGCCGATCTCGTCCATCAGCACCAGCGAGTGCTCGGTCGCGCTGTGGATGATCGCGGCGGCCTCGGTCATCTCGAGCATGAAGGTCGACTGCGCGTTCGCCAGATCGTCGGCCGCGCCGATGCGGGTGTGGATCGCATCCATCGGCCCGAGCCGGCAGGCCCTGGCCGGCACGAACGAGCCCATCGCCGCGAGCAGCGCGATCAGCGCGATCTGGCGCATGAAGGTGCTCTTGCCGCCCATGTTCGGGCCGGTGATCACGAGCATCTTCTGCGCCGCATCGAGCCGGCAGTCGTTGGCCATGAAGTTGCCCACGCCCAGCTCCATCAGACGTGCCTCGACGACCGGGTGGCGGCCGGCGTCGATGCGGATGCACGGCTCGCGCGCGAACTCCGGACGGCACCAGTTCAGCGTGGTCGCACGTTCGGCCAGTGCGGCGAGCGCGTCGAGGCTGGCGAGCGCGCGGGCCAATGCCGTGAGCGGCTCCAGATGGCTCTCCAGCGTGTCGATGAGCTGCTCGTACAGCAGCTTCTCGCGTGCCAGCGCGCGGTCCTGCGCCGACAGCGCCTTGTCCTCGAACGCCTTCAGCTCGGGCGTGATGAAGCGCTCGGCATTCTTCAGCGTCTGGCGGCGCTGGTAGTCGGCCGGCACCTTGCTGGCCTGGCCCTGCGTGACCTCGATGTAGAAGCCGTGCACCTTGTTGTACTGCACGCGCAGGTTGGCGATGCCGGTGCGAGTGCGCTCGCGCGCCTCATGTTCGAGCAGGAAGGCGTCGCAGCTCTGGCTGATGCCGCGCAGTTCGTCGAGCGTCGCGTCGAAGCCGGTCGCGATCACGCCGCCGTCGCGCAGCAGCACCGCGGGCTCGTCGGCGATGGTGGCGGCGAGGGACTCGATGATCGCACTCGGTGGCGTCAACGCATCGGCCAGCATGTCGAGCAACGTCGCATCACCGACCGGCACCTGCGAGCGCAGCGCGGGCAGGGCCTGCAAGGTGGCGCGCAGCCCGGTCAGCTCGCGCGGTCGCACCTGTCTCAGTGCGATGCGCGCAGTGATGCGTTCGACATCGCTGATGCCGCGCAGCGTGTCGCGCAGGCCGTCGATCGACGCGGCGTGCAGCGCATCGATCGCGTCGTGGCGCTGTGTCGCGGCGCGGCGTTCGCGCAGCGGATGCGTCAGCCAGTGCCGCAGCGCGCGGCTGCCCATGCCGGTGCGGCAGGTGTCGAGCAGCGACAGCAACGTGGGTGAATCTTCGCCGCGCAGCGTCTGGGTCAGCTCGAGATTGCGGTGCGTGGTCGGCGGCAGGTCGAGCAGGTCGCTCGCGCGTTTGACGCTGAGGCGCCGCACATGCGCGAGTGCCTGGCCCTGGGTGTGCTCGGCGAAGCTCAGCAGCGCGGCGCCGGCGGCGTGCGCGGCGCGCAGGTCTTGTGCGTTGAAGCCGGCCAGGCTCGCGACGCGCAGCTGCTCGCACAGCTTGCGCAGGCCGAGCGCGGCGTCGAACTGCCACGCGGGGCGATGAGTCAAGGTCGCACGCGCCTGCACCAGCGCATCCGGCACGTGGTCACGGTCCACCAGCACCTCGGCCGGCGCGAGGCGCGCGAGCCAGGCGCCCAGCTCGGCCTCGGTGCACTCGGTCAGGCCCAGCTCGCCACCGGTCAGCGCCAGCCACGCGAGGCCCCACGACTTGCCGACCTTCGCGACCGACAGCAGCAGCGCGTCGCTCTTGTCGGCGAGCAGCTCGGTGTCGGTCACGGTGCCCGGGGTGACCACGCGAACCACCTTGCGTTCGACCGGCCCCTTGGCGGTGGCCACGTCGCCGACCTGCTCG
>JBDTVC010000363.1:0-4393 GCA_040007475.1 Burkholderiales bacterium | reverse complement strand
ATCGGCATGTTCATCCACCTGGACATGAGCTGGATGAAGCATCCGTTCCCGCTCGGCAGCTTCAAGATCACCAGCGCCGAGCAGATCGCGACGATCCGTTCGCTCGGGGTGCCGCGCGTGCGCTGGAGCCCCGCGCAGAGCGAAGCACCGGCGGACACCACCGACTGGGGACGAACGACCGACTTCGATCAGCTCGCCCCGCTGGACGATGCCGCGCCCGCGCCGGAGGCCGAACCGATCGCTCCCGCGCCCGTCGCCGCCCCCACCCTGTCGCCCGAGGCGATGGCACGCCTGGCCCATCGCCAGGCCCTGGCCGCGCAACGTGCGGCGCAACTGCTGTGCGAACGCCAGTTCCAGGAGGCCGCGCGCGACTGCCGGCAGCTCACCGACCTGGTGGCGCACAAGCCGCAGGACGCACGGCAGGGGGCCGAGCAGCTCTCGAAGGCGCTGGTCGACAAGATGCTGGTCGATCAGGATATGTGCATCCGGCTGCTCTCCGACGCGGCGGGCGACAAGGCGTCGACCCACGCGCTGAACGTCACCGTGATCTCGATGCTGATGGGCCGCAGCTTCGGCCTGTCAGAGGCCGACATGCTGGACCTGGGCGTCGGCGCGATGCTGCACGACATCGGCAAGCTCGACTTGCCCGACCGCGTGCGCCACCGCGACGACCAGTTCAGCGGTGCCGAACAACGCTTCTACGAGGAGCACGTGGCCCACGGCGTGGCCCAGGCGCGCAAGATGGGCCTCACGGCTGGCGCCACGATGGTGATCGCGCAGCACCACGAGCACGCCGACGGCAGCGGTTTCCCGCTGCGCCTGAACACCGACCGCATGACGGCCGGGGCGCGCATCGTCGCGCTAGTGAACCGCTACGACAACCTGTGCAATCCGAACATGACGGCCAAGGCGCTGACGCCGCACGAGTCGCTGTCGCTGCTGTTCGCGCAGGGCAAGACCAAGTTCGACACCGCGATCCTCGGCGCGTTCATTCGCATGATGGGCGTCTACCCGGCCGGCTCGACGGTGCAGCTCACCGACGACCGTTACGCGATGGTCGTGGGCGTCAATTCGTCGCGCCCGCTCAAGCCGCGCGTGCTGGTGCACGAGGCCAAGGTGCCGCGTGACGAGGCGCTGATCCTCGATCTGGAGAAGGCATCGGGCCTGGGCATCCGCCGCAGCATCAAGCCGGCGCAGCTGCCGGTGCCCTCGCTCGAATACCTCGCACCGCGGCCGCGCGTCGCCTACTTCTTCGAGGCCGTGGCGATCGAGCCCGAGGAGCTGGCCGCGGCTTGATGATGACTCCCGTCACGATTGCATCCGTTGCCGCCTGGGGCCACCTGATCGAGGCCATGCTCGACGCTGTCTGGCTGGTCGACCCGCGCAGCCTGGCCGTCGTCGGCGCGAACCGCATGGCCGGGCGGCTGATGGCGATCGACCCGCGCGAGCTGCTCGGCAAGACCATGGCCGAGCTCTCGGCCGCGCCCGAGGATCTGTTCTTCTGGAGCGAGGTCGTGCAGGGCCTGGCCGACGAGATCGAGTCGCAGACCCTCGTGGCGCGCGGTGACGGCAGCGTGGTGCCGGTCACGCGCCGCGTCAGCCGCGTCGAGCTGGGTGGTGCGCCGGTCTACGTCGTCACGCTGCACGACCGCAGCGAAGCGGTGCGCATCGAGCGCGAGCTCGAAGGGACGGCCGCCGACCTGCGCGCGACGCTCGAATCGACGCACGACGGCATCCTCGTCACCGACCTGGCAGGCCGCATCCGCAACTTCAACACGCGCTTCGCCGCGCTCTGGCAGATCCCCGACCGGCTGCTGGTGCAGCGTGACGACGACGCCGTGCTCGAATGGATGCGCCGCAGCGTGATCGACCCGGGCGTGTACATGCGCCGCCTGGCGGTGATGGATGACGCAACCATGCTGCAGGCGAGCGACGAGGTCCGGCTGCACTCGGGCAAGATCTTCGAGCGGGTGACGATGCCGCAGTGCATGCATGGCCGGCCGATCGGTCGCGTGTTCTCGTTCCGCGACATCACCGACAGGCTCGAGGCCGAGCAGCGCATCGAGACCCTGTCATACACCGACGCGCTCACCGGCCTGCCGAACCGCCGGCTGCTCGCCGACCGCATCGAGGTCTCGCTCGCCGCGGCCAAGCGCGACGGCACGCCGTTTGCCCTGCTGTTCCTGAACCTGGACCGCTTCAACTACATCAACCAGACGCTGGGCCGCGTGCTCGGCGACCGCGTGCTGCTCGACGTGGCCGATCGCATCAAGGCCTGCGTGCGCGGCGCCGACACGATCGCCCGGCTCGCCGGCGACGAATTCGTGGTGCTCGCCCACCAGGCCGACGATGGGGGTGCCCAGGCCACCGCAACGCGCCTGCTCGACGCGCTGAAGCGCCCGTTCGAGCAGGGCGGCATGAGCTTCACCGTGACCGCCAGCATCGGCATCGCGCTGTTCCCCAGCGACGGCGCGAGCATGGACGAGCTGCTGCGTCGCGCCGACAGCGCGATGCGCGAGGTCAAGCACGCCGGCCGCGCCGGCTACCGCTTCCACCGCCTGCGCTCGGGCGTGACGGACACACGCTCGCGCTCGCGCATGCAGCTCGACCATGCGATGCGCATGGCGCTGGCGCAGGGGCGTTTCCGGTTGCACTACCAGCCGCAGGTCGATCTGGTGAGCGGCCGCGTCGTCGGCGCCGAGGCGCTGATCCGCTGGCGCGATCCCGAGCTCGGCGAAATCTCGCCGGGTGAGTTCATTCCCGTGGCCGAAGAGAGCGGCTTCATCATCGCGATCGGCGACTGGGTGCTGCGGCGCGCGGTCGCGCAGGCCGCGGTCTGGTGCGGCGCGGGGTCGCCGACGACCGTGTCGGTGAACGTCTCGGCGCTGCAGTTCCAGCAGCCCGGCTTCGTCGACGGCGTCGCGCAGGTGCTGAGCGAGGCCGAGCTGCCGGCGCACCTGCTCGAACTCGAGCTGACCGAGTCGATCCTGATCCAGGATGCCCGCGAGGCGATGCTGCGGCTGCAGGCACTCGCACAACTCGGCGTGAAACTCGCGATCGACGACTTCGGTACGGGCTACTCGAGCCTGGCCTATCTCAAGCGGTTCCCGATCGGGCGGCTCAAGATCGACCGCACCTTCATCAGCGGGCTGCCCGGCGAGGAGAGCGACGCCGCGATCGTGCAGGCCATCATCCAGATGGGCCGCGCATTGCGCCTGGAGATCATCGCGGAGGGCGTCGAGACCGAGGCCCAGCGGCGCTTCCTGCAGCAGGCGGGGTGCGACCTCTACCAGGGTTTTCTGTACGCGCCGGCGCTCGATGTGCCGGCCTTCGAGGCCCGCCTGGGATTCGGCGTCACGGCGCGCGAAACGTCGCCGGGCGGCGTCGTCGTGCCGTTCGCGGCGGCGCGCTGAAGGGTCAACCGCGGCGCGATCGCGACGCCCGCGCCCGGATTTTGTACAGTCATGGCGAGGAGGTCTCGCGATGGCCATCGTTGATGCGGTCCTGGAGCGCAAGCTCGAGCAACTCTCCCTGCCGTTGGCGCTGACGCTGCCTGATGGCCGGCATGTCGGCCCGCGCGATGCGGCCGTCACGATCCGGCTCAAGCACCTGTCTTCGCTGGCGCACATCGCCGCCGGCGAGGTCGGCAAGGTCGCGCAGGATTACGTCGAGGACCGCCTCGACTTCACGGGCTCGGTGCGCGATCTGATGCAGATCGCCTCGCAGATGATCGCGAGCGACCCGACGCAGGACATGGGTGGCGGTGCCACGCTCGGCTGGTGGCGCGAGATCCGCCTGAACGCGCGTTCTCGCGCCAAGCACCATGCCCAGGCCGACGCCGAGCAGGTGCAGTTCCACTACGACGTCTCGGATGCGTTCTATGAGCTCTGGCTCGACCCGCTGCGGCTGTACTCGTGCGCGTACTTCCGCGAGCCCGGCATGACGCTCGCGCAGGCCCAGGAGGCCAAGCTCGACCACATCTGCCGCAAGCTGCTGCTGCGCCCGGGCGAGCACTTTCTCGACATCGGCGCCGGCTGGGGCGGCCTGCTGATGTGGGCCGCCGAACACTACGGCGTGCGCGGCCACGGCATCACGCTGAGCCGCAACCAGCACGAGCACGTCAACCAGCTGATCGCGGCGCGCGGCCTGAGCGGCCGCGTGACGATGGAACTGCGCGACTACCGCGACCTGCCCGAGGCCGAGCCCTACGACAAGATCGCCTCGGTCGGCATGTTCGAGCACGTCGGCCGCGCGCAGCTGCCGGCGTACTTCGCCAAGATCCACCGCCTGCTCAAGCCCGGCGGGCTGCTGATGAACCATGGCATCACCGCGGGCGGAACGCGCAACCACCAGCTCGGCGCCGGCATGGGCGACTTCATCGAGCGCTACATCT
>JBDTVC010000362.1:0-4419 GCA_040007475.1 Burkholderiales bacterium | reverse complement strand
TGACGACCGCCGGCAACCTCGTGTTCTGGGGCACGCCCGAAGGCCTGCTGAAGGCCGCGGATGCGAAGACCGGCAAGATCGTCTGGGAGTTCCAGACCGGCTCGGGCGTTGTCGCACCGCCGGTCACCTGGATGCAGAACGGCGAGCAGTACGTGAGCGTCGTCTCCGGCTGGGGCGGTGCCGTGCCGCTGTGGGGCGGTGACGTGGCCAAGAAGGTCGCCTTGCTCGAGCAGGGCGGCATGGTGTGGGTGTTCAAGGTGCCCAAGAGCGGCACGCAGAACGCCGGCGCCGAGACCTCGGTGAAGAGCGCCAAGCTCGCCGCCGCGAACTGATCCGATCCGGCAGCGAATCCAAACAGCGAACGGCCGCGCCCGCGCGGCCGCTTGTCCGTGAACGCCACCAGGAGACCACCGTGAACCGCCATCCACGCCGCCAATTCATCATCGACCTGATCGCCGTCGGCGCGACCGCCTCGACGGGCTCTACCGCATTCGCCCAGGCGGGTGCACATGTCGACGAGGCCGACGAACAGGCCGTCGCGCTCGGCTACCGCCAGGACAGCGCCAAGGTCGACGCCAAGAAGTACCCGAAGCACACGCCCGACCAGCACTGCGCGAATTGCTCGTTCTGGCAAGGCAAGCCCGACGACGCGTGGGCCGGCTGCGCGATGTTCGGCCGCAAGCACGTTGCCAAGGCGGGCTGGTGCCAGGTCTGGGCCAAGCCGCCGGGTTGACGGCCGAGCGCCGGTGGCGCCCCGCTACGGAATGTCGACGCGGTTCGTCAGCACGTCGATCTCGGACACGACCGAGTTCATCGAACCCCACACCAGCAGGCGCGGGTCGCCGACGCCCGGCAACGAGCCACCAGTGGTATTGATCAAGGTCGACGTGACGGTGATCCGATCCATCACGGCGAACAGGTAACGTCGGCCGCGTTCCACGACGAAGCGTGCCGAGAGATTGGAGCCGTCGAACATGCGTTGAAACGGCCTCAGCTCAGGGCCGTGGGACTGATCCCGATGGCCGGAGCCGGCGACGAGGAAGCTCTTGAAGCCGAGCAGGTCGAAGCCGCCGGGGATGACCTGCCACGCACCCAGCACGAGATCG
This sequence comes from Burkholderiales bacterium, assembly GCA_040007475.1. GTDB lineage: Bacteria > Pseudomonadota > Gammaproteobacteria > Burkholderiales > Burkholderiaceae_C > LMDS01. Next base: position 3,313 of record JBDTVC010000362.1, on the reverse strand, counting down.
GCGGTGACTTCGACGAAGCCGGCCGCGAGCTGCGGAAAGAACTCGAGCTGCGTGCGCCAGGTCCCTGCACACGCGACGCTGGCCTGCAGGTCGATCGTGCCCAACGTCATCGGCGGTGTGTAGAAGACGCCGACCGCCGACGACGAAGATTGCGTGAGCCGCACGGTCTCGTTGTGCAACTGCGCGAAGCTGAACAGCGTGCCATCGTCGCGTGACGCGTGGTTCGCCGTCGCCGCGCTCGGGGCGGTCCAGTCGATCGCGTAGCGGTGATCGTCGGGGGCGTTCGCGAACGGCCAGTAGTCCCGCGAGTTCGCGCCCTTGGGGATGAAGAGGAACGACGGCCAGGCGAAGCGTTCCGGGCGAAAGATCGCGCCCGCCTTGAGCGTGAGCAGATGCGATTGCGTGGCGTCACGGTGACCCGCCACGCTCGCGTGGATGGTGTCGGCCGAGGCGGCGTCCTTCGCGAGCACGTGGTCGAGATCGACCGCGGTCTGATGCACCCCGAGGCTGAACGACTGCGGGATCTGCAGCGATTCGAGCGCGAGCGGTGACATCGGGTGGGCGGAGTTGCCGTGTTCCATGGTTCACCTTTCGTGATCAGCATCGGGGCACTGCAAGCAGTGTCATCCGATACCGACACGATGAGTCCCCCTAGGATCGCCGGATCACCCGACGCGTGCCGACGGCGCTCATTGCCATGACTCCAGTTCGAGCGTGCGCGTTCCGCCGGTCAGGAAGGCTGACTTGGCGGGCTCGCGGCGCTCCATGCGCACGAGGCCCACGCCGGGGCAGTACCACTCGGTCGTGAGCAGCGGCATGTCCTTCCAGCCGCTCGCGGGGTCGGCGTAGACGCGCACGCTGGCGGCACCGGTCACGCGGAGGCAGTGTTCGAAACGCCCGGCCAGCGTGTCGACCGCCTCGTCCACCGCCGCGATCGTGTAGGTCATCGGCACGCCCGGGTGCGTGTGGCGGATCTCGCGCGGGAACTCGCTGCGTCGCATCAGCAGATACGCCGTCGTCGCCGCCTGCCATTGCGTGCCGACGACGTACGGCGCCTTCAGCACGAAGCGCGGCGGCTTGTCGAGCACCGGCTCGGCATCGAGGTCGCTCTTGCTCGCGACGCGGTAGATACCGGTCGCGTCGGCGCGCAGCCAGTAGTCGATGCCGCTGTCGCTGCGGCGCCGCCAGGCCGGCGCGCCGAGCGCGGGCACCGATTCGGCACCGAGGGTGCGCAGCGTGAGCGACTCGCGATCGCTCGTGTCGTCGTCGGTGCGGGTGGTCACGCGGTAGGTCCAGCGGTGGCCCGCGTCGAGCGGGAACCAGCCCTGCTCCGGCGCGCTTCGCTGGCAGGCCGTGAGCATCGCCAGCGCCGCGATCGCGAGGCGGCGCATCACTTCTCCGGCAACTGCGGCACGGGCAGGTCGCGCAGCTTGACGATCTGCTCGTCGTTGCCCGGCCGCAACCACGAGAGCCCGGCCTTGCCGACCTTGGGCTCGCTGGTGCCGAGCTGGCTCACGCCTTCGCGCGCCTTCTTCATGCCCTCGTTGAGCAGCGCGTGCAGGTCTTTCGAATACGGCAGCTTGAACGCACGCGGCTGCACGGTAGGCTTGCCGTCTTCGAGCGCATTGACCCACACGTAGAGGCCACCGGGCCGCTTGGCGCTCGGCTCGTCGATCACCGCGGCGAGCAGCACGAAGCGCGCGGGCAGCGCATCGGCGCTGGGCCATCCCCACATGCTGTGGACCACGTCGTCGGCGTAGAAATAGAACACCGTCACGCCGACGATCAGCAGGCCTTTGAGCCACGCCGGCCAGCGCGACCACAGCAGCGCGAGCAGCGCGATGAAGGCCAGCGCGGCAAAGCTCAGGACGACCGGCAGTGTCATAGGCGTTGCACCAGTGATTTCGTCAGCGTGTTGACGTTGACGACCTTGCCGTCGGGCAGCAGCGTGAAGCGCGCTGCGGTCGCCTCGTCGCCCTGCCGCATCAGCCTGACCTGGCCGTAGAACACGACCTCGGCGCGCGGGTTGACCTTGATCACCGAGGTCGTCACCTCTACCGGCTGGCCGTCGCGCGACTGGTAGTACTGGACGTTGACGGTGAACTCGCCCGGCACGATGCCGCGCACGGTCACGACCTCCTGCCGGAACGGGCTCACGATGCGCCGGCCATCGACGACGATGGCGTCGTTCGCGTCGCCGCGGTCGTCGCGATCGAGGTACATCAGGCCGGCCTCGCGGGCGCGAAACCACACGAGGTTGCCGCCCGGGTCCTGCACCCAGGTGTCGATGTCGTTCGGGTTGCGATCAGGCCAGCCGACGGTGATGATGTATTCGGCCTTCGACGGGATGTCACCGATCTTCAGCGCCTTCGGGTTCATCGCCAGCAGCGCGATGATGAAACAGAAGACGAACGCGATCAGCATGTTGAACAACATGTCGTAGAACGGATCGACCTCGGGCTCGCGGCGCAGGCGGCGGCCGCGCATTCAGGCGCTCCCGCTCTCGGCGCGCCGCTGCGCGACTCCGAGGCGCTGGATGTCGGCGACGAGCCGGTCGGCATAGCGATCCAGCCGCGTCAGCTGCAGGCCGAGGAGGATGTTGCCGACCAGCCCGACCATCGTCGTCAGCAGCGCGACGCCGAGGCCGGTCGTCAGGCTGCGCAGCAGATCCTGCGACTGCGAAGCGTCGAAGCTCTGCAGGTTGCCGATGTTAAGTGCCAGTATCGAGAAGCCGATCACCTTGCCGAGCAGGCCGAGCTTGAGCTGGATGCCGTTGACCCACCACGCTGTGGTGTGCGGGCCGTGCGTGCGCTCGACGAGCAGGTCCAGCGCGGTGCCGGCGTCGGCGCCCGCACCGCGCAGCGTGTCGCAGTAGTCGGCGGCCCAGTGCGCGCCGTCGGTGCTCGACGTCCGCACAGCGAGCCACGCGCGCTGCTGCTGCAGCACGCGCGTGCGCGCGCCGCACCACAGCGTGGCGGCCGCGAACACGACGATGATCACGAGCGTGATGCCGGTCGGGTCGGCGTTGAGCAGCAGCGCCCACACGCCGCGCACGCCGAGCAGCCAGGTCGCGAACGCGAGCACGCCGCCGAGCGCGAGCCACTCGAGCCACAGCGGCTCGGGCAGCGCGGCACGATCGGCGCGGGCGGCGAGCCAGGTGCTCCAGCGCGGTGTCGCGGCTTTCATTTCGACTGCTCCACCGTGCGTCGCGCGGCCCACGACGCATGAGACGTTGCCGTAGTGTTGTGTGCCGGCTTGCGGCCCATTGCTGCCGTTCGTGAATGTTTGCTCTGCGGCGGCTTCGGCGCGTCGC
>JBDTVC010000361.1:0-4438 GCA_040007475.1 Burkholderiales bacterium | reverse complement strand
CGTACCAGAACAGGTTCTCGGCCGCGCGCGACGGCAGGTTGACGCGCGAGCCGACGAGGTCGTCGGCCGACACCGTCGTCGACAGCAGCGAGAACGAGGCGTTCACCGGCGCACCGGACAACACCCAGGTGTCCTTCGAGCGGCCGCCGCGCTGCATCGCGATCACGCGCGAGTCGCCATCGACCGCCACACGCGTGAGCCCGCCGGGCATCACGCGGTAGCCGTCGGGCGTGGCGACCGCGAACACACGCAGACCGACGGCGCGCGAAGCGAGCCGCTCCGACCCACCGCGCAGCTCGATCGGATCGCGCGTGCCGCGCTCGCGCTCCAGCACGGGTGCCTGCGAGACCTGCACCCACTCCTGCGCGACGAAGCGCTGCGGGCGCGCCGCGACCTTGGCACGCAGCAGAATGCGTTCGTCGGCGGTGAGGTCGGCACCGAACAACGCCGGCTCGCGCGCCGAGCGTTCGAGCGGCTTGATCAGCAGCTTGTCCAGGCGCTTCCAGGCATCGTCGAACGCGGCCGGCTCGCCCAGCCACCAGGTGGCGACCGACGGCAGCTTCAGCGGCTCGCCGAGCAGTTCCTCCGACAGCTTGGGCAGGTAGCCGAGCAAGGCGCCGGACTCGATCACGCCCGAGCCCAGCGAGTTGCCGACGAACACCGTGCCGCGGCGCGCGCAGTCGGTGAGGCCGGCCACGCCGAGCGCGGAGTCGGAGCGCAGCTCGAGCGGGTCGCAGTAGTCGTCGTCCTGGCGGCGCAGGATCGCGTGGACGCGCTTGAGGCCTTCGACCGTCTTCATCCAGACGCAGCCATTGCGCACTGTGAGGTCGCTGCCCTCGACGAGCGGGAAACCGAGGTAGCGCGCCAGCAGCGCATGCTCGAAGTAGGTCTCGTTGTACGGCCCCGGCGTGAGCAACACGGCCAGCGGCGGCCCTTCGCCGGGTGCCGGCTTCGGCGCCCAGTGCAGCAGCGAGTCGCGCTGCGCGGCGAAGAACGACGCGAGGTGCTGCACATGCAGGTCGGAAAACATCTGCGGGAACACGCGCGAGACGACGAGCCGGTTCTCGAGCGAATAACCCGCGCCCGACGGCGCCTGCGTGCGGTCGCTGACGACCCACCAGCTGCCGTCCGGCGCGCGCGCCAGATCGGCCGCGTACTGGAACAGGTGCACGCCGCCGGCCGGCCGGATGCCGTGTGCGGGGCGCAGGAAGCCACCGTGGCCGAAGATCACCGGCGCGGGGATGGCACCGCTGCGCAGCAGGCTCTGCGGCCCGTAGATGTCGCCAAGCACGCGGTTGAGCAGGTCGGCGCGTTGCGCGATGCCGGCCTCGATGCCGGCCCACTCGTCGGCCGACAGCAGCAGCGGCAGCGGATCGACCTCCCACGGGCGATCGGCGCCCTTCGGGTCGGCGTAGACGTTGTAGGTGATGCCGTTCTCGCGGATCTCGCGCTCCATCAGCGAGAGCGTGTCGCCGATCTCCATGTTGGCGCGCGCGGCGAGCGCGCGCAGGAAGGCGTCCCAGTGCGCGCGCGGCACGCCGGGGCCGGCCAGCAACTCGTCGAAACGGTTGGCGGGCACGGCGTAGTCGGCGAGCAGGTCTCTCAGCATGAGGCGGCGGCGGTCATCACAGGGTCACATTGTGGCCTCGACCAGCGGCTCAGCCGGCGAGCGCGGTGACTTCCTGGCTCAGGCGGTTGACGATCTCGTGCGCACTGCGCAGCATGTTGCGCAGCAGCGCGATCTCGATCTCGGGGTGATTCGCGCCGAGCAGCTCGAGACCGGCCGCGTCGAGCACCCGGCATTCGACCGCGCCGACGGCGATCACGTCGGCCGATCGGGTGCCGCCGTTGATCATCGCCAGCTCGCCGAAACTCAGGCCGGCGGTCAGCGTCGACAGGCGCTTCGGGGCATTCGCCGCCGAGGGCAACGTGACCTTCACCTGCCCGCGCGTGATCAGGTAGAGCGCCTGCGCGGGTTCGCCGTGACTGACGATGTACTGCCCCGAGGTGTAGGACCTGACGGCCAGCAGCGGCTCGAGCGCGCGGATCGCGGCAGCATCGAGATCGCGGCACAGGTCGTTACCGGCTAGCGGGACCACCGTTGCGCCGTCAGCGCTGCCCGCGCCGGCGAGCAGCCGGTTCTCGCACCACTCGAGCGCGCCGTCGAGGTCCGGCATGCAGACCAGGCGCCACTCGACGGCCTGCTCCACGCGCTGCTCGTCGAGCACGCGCAGCAGCCGGCCATGACGCTCGCACGACGAGAGCACGAGTTGCTGGCCGCACGCGTGCAGCGACTCGATCAGCTTGAACAGGATGCGCGCCGCCGGCCCGCCGACGGCCGTCACGCGCTTGAAGTCGAGCACCGCGACCGCGAGCCCGGTGCCGTGCTCCACCACGGCGCTGACGACCGCCTCGACGGCCGGGAACAGCAGGTCGCCTTGCAGTTCGAAGACCCGCATCGCGTTCCCGCCACGGCGGATGACCGAACGCTCGGCCTCGGGGCGGCGCCGCTTCGAGTTGACGTCGGCCACCGAGTACTGCGCGCGAAACACCGACCGCGACGGCCGCGCGCTGCGCAGGAAGTGCAGATCCAGATCGCGCGACAGCTCCTTGCAGACCTCGAGACCGCGAACGCTGTTGCCGTGGGCGTCGAGCCGCGGCGAGAAGACGCCGATGCCGAGCTGCCCCGGCAGCACGACCAGGATGCCGCCGCCGACGCCGCTCTTGGCCGGCATGCCGACGCGAAACACCCACTCGCCCGCCGCGTCGTACAGGCCGCAGGTCGTCATCACGCTGAGCACGCGTTCGACATGGCGGGGCTCGAGCACGGACTCGCCGCTGATCGGGTTCACCCCGCCGTTGGCCAGTGTCGCAGCCATCACGCTGAGATCGCGGCAGTCGACCGCGACCGAGCACTGGCGGAAGTACAGATCGAGCGCCGGCTCCGGGTCGTCGAGGATGTCGAAGTTGCGCAGCATGTGGCCGATCGCGCGGTTGCGGTGGCCGGTGTCGCGCTCGGAAGCGAAGACCTCGTCGTCGATCTCGAGCTGCCGGCCGGCGTACATCGAGTAGACGGCCAGCATCCGGGCCGCCTTGTCCTCGGCCGAGTGGCCCGAGACCAGCGAGGCGGCCGCGATCGCGCCCGCGTTGATCATCGGGTTGAGTGGCCGGCCGGTGTCGGGCTCCAGGCTGATCGAGTTGAACGCATCGCCGGTGGGTTCGACGCCGATGTGGCGGAGCACCTCGTCCAATCCGCGGTCGCTCAGTGCCAGACCGTAGGTCAGCGGCTTCGAGATCGACTGGATCGTGAAGCGATGGCGCGAGTCGCCGACCTCGTAGACACGGCCGTCGGTGGTCGCCACGCAGATCGCGAATCGGTCCGGATCGACCTTGGCGAGCTCGGGGATGTAGGTCGCGACCTCACCGTCGCGCAGATCGGCGAAGCGCGCGCGCAGGCTCTCCAGGTAGTGCTGGATCGGCGAGCGGGTGTGTGCCGCCGCGAGCGCGGCGGCGATGCCTTGCGCGGCGACGGCTGCGTGGGGACCGACGCCGTTCAAGGCCTAAGCCCGGCGCAGGTCGAGCGTGAACGGAAAGTTCGGATTGCGCTCTTCCTTGCCGACCTTCATCACCCCCGGCGTGTGGCCGGTGCGGAAGAAGCGGCCCAGGCGCCGCGCTTCGGCCTCGTAGGCGTTGACCGGGAAGGTGTCGTAGCTGCGACCGCCCGGGTGCGCGACGTGGTACTGGCAACCGCCCATCGAGCGGCTCATCCACGTATCGACCAGGTCGATCACCAGCGGTGCGTGCACATCGATGCTCGGGTGCAGCGCGCTCGGCGGGTTCCAGGCGCGGTAGCGCACCGCGCCGACGAACTCGCCGACCAGGCCGGTCGGCTGCAGCGGGATCACGCGACCGTTGCACGTGAGCACGTGACGGTCGCCGACCAGGCCGGTGACCCTGAACTGGATGCGTTCGACCGACGAATCGACGAAACGCGCCGTGCCGCCGACGGCGCCCTCTTCGCCCATCACGTGCCAGGGTTCGAGCGCGAGGCGCAGTTCCACGTCCACGCCTTGCGCGGTGAAATCACCGAGGCGCGGGAAGCGGAAGTTCAGGTGCGCGGCGAACCAGTCGACCTCCATCTCGCAGCCGGTGGCGTGCAGTTCCTCCACCACGTCGCACAGGTCCTGCCAGATGAAGTGCGGCAGCATGAAGCGGTCATGCAGCTCGGTGCCCCAGCGCTTCAGGCGCTCGGGCTGGTAGGGCGTCTTCCAGAAGCGCGCGACCATCGAGCGCATCAGCAGTTGCTGCGTCAGGCTCATGCGCGCATGCGGCGGCATCTCGAAGGCGCGCATCTCCAGCAGCCCGAGCCGGCCGGTCGGGCCATCGGGCGAGTACAGCTTGTCGATGCAGAACTCGGCGCGGTGGGTGTTGCCCGACA
>JBDTVC010000360.1:0-4446 GCA_040007475.1 Burkholderiales bacterium | reverse complement strand
TATTGCGGTGGCGGCAAGGCTGGCAAAGTCCGGGCTGTTCGCAGGCCGAAGCCCGTATGATTTCCGAGAGACCCGCGGGACACGGCCTGCGGGATCGAGGAAGGACTGTCGATGCTTGCGCCCGGTTCACGACTCGACCGATTCGAAATTCTCGAACTGCTCGGCGCGGGCGGAATGGGCGAGGTTTATCGCGCGCACGATTCGCGCCTGCGGCGCGATGTCGCGCTGAAGCTGCTGCCAGAAAACTTCCTGGGTAATGCAGAACGCCTGACGCGGTTCGAGCGCGAGACACAGGTGCTGGCGTCGCTGAACCATCCCAATATCGCCGCGCTGTACGAGATCGTCGCTGTGTCGGCCAGTCACGCGTTGGTGCTGGAGCTGGTGGAAGGCGAGACGCTGGCCGAGAAGCTCGAGCGGGGCGCGCTGCCGGTGCCCGAAGCACTGGGCATTGCAGCCCAGATGGCGATAGCGCTCGAGGCCGCGCACGAACGCGGGGTCATGCACCGCGACCTCAAACCGGGCAACGTGAAGCTGCGGCCCGATGGCACGGTGAAGCTGCTCGACTTCGGCCTGGCCAAGGTGTTCGACCCGGCTGTGATCGACCGTGCGGGCCTGGCGGTGACGGTGACCGCCCTTGAGATGTCGGGTGTGGGTGGGGAACGCGTTCTCGGTTCGCCGGCCTGCATGAGCCCGGAGCAGGCCCGCGGCCAGCCCGTGGACAAGCGCACGGACATCTGGGCATTCGGCTGCCTGCTCTACGAGATGCTCTGCGGCAAGCGCGCCTTTGCCGGCGAACGAGCCTCGGAGGTCATTGCGCAAATCTTCGAGCGCGAACCGGATTTCGGGGCACTGCCGCCGGACCTGCCCGCATCGATACGGCGTCTGTTGCGCCGCTGTCTGGAGAAGGATCGGCGGCAGCGGCTGCGCGACATCGGCGATGCACGTCTGGAGTTGCTGGATGCGCTCGGTAATACCGCTGCGGAACCGACCTCGACCGGTCCGCTCGCCGCGCGGTCGAGTTTTTCCCGCCCGACCCCGGGGCGCCGCAACCTGACGATGGCGTTTATCACTGTTGCGGTAGCGGGTGTTCTGGCGTGGTTTGCGTTGCGCCCGGAAAGCATCGCACCACCGCGGCCAACACTGCGCTTTACGATCTCCGAGGCGAACCTCGAAGCGTCCGGTGTCGCGATCTCGGCGGACGGCGGCCAGCTCGCCTACACCACAGGACGCGGCCTTACGGTGCGCGCGCTCAACGATCTGACAAGCAGGATCGTGGCGGCCAACAATATCTCCATGGGCCAGCCGTTCTTCTCTCCGGATGGCAAGTGGGTTGGTTTCAGGGGCTGGGATGCCCTGAAAAGGGTGCCGGTGACCGGCGGCGAGGCGGTGATGCTCGCGGACCGGATCTTCCCGGTAGGCACCTGGGTCGACGACGACATTCTGTTCGGAGACACGCGCGGATTGTCCCGGGTTTCAGCCGCGGGCGGCGAACCCGTACAACTTCTGGCGACCGAAGGGGTGGAACAGATTGTGTCCGTGGAGATGCTTGCCGAGCGCAACGCCATACTGTTCACGGTCATCCCCACGCGGGGAAATGTTACGGGCATGGCCGCCAGCATGCCCGGCGCGCGCATCGAGGCACTGGACCTGCGTACGGGAAAGAGCCATGTCGTACTGCGCGGCGGCGGACGGCCCCGGCGCACCCCGACCGGGCATCTGCTGTACGCGAGCGGCGGAACCCTCTACGGCGTTGCGTTCGACAGCGGGCTGCTTCAGACGCGGGGCGAGCCGGTCCCGTTGATCGTCACGGCCGGCGTGCTCGATTTCGACGTATCGGCGGAAGGCACGCTGGTCTACCTGGCCATCGGCGGGGCGCAGAACAGGGAACTGGTCTGGGTCGACCGTCAGGGCCGCGAGGAACCTCTGGGGGCGCCACCCAGACCCTATATCTACCCCCGTATTTCACCGGACGGCAACCGCGTGGCGATAGATATGTTCGACGGCGCGACTCGCGACATTTGGGTCTGGGATATGCCGCGCGCGACGCTGGAACTGTTCACGAAGGACCCCGCGCACAACCCGCTCGTGGCCTGGAGCCCGCACGGCCGTCACCTGGCTTACGGCAGCGAGCGCTCGGGTGTGTCGAACGTGTTCCGCCAGGCAGCCGACGGCAGCGGCGAGCCGGAGCGAATGGTCGCCAGCGACGCCCTGCAGATGCCGATCAGCTACACGCCCGACGGACGGCTGCTGGTCTCGGTGGGTGTGGCGGGACAGCAGCGCGACATTCACCTGATGCAGCTTGATGGAGACCGCAAAGTGGAGCCTCTGATCCACAGCCCGGCCAACGAATTGACGGCAGAGGTTTCCCCGGATGGTCGCTGGCTTGCCTACGACTCGGACGAATCCGGCCAGTTCGAGGTCTATGTGCGCCCGTTTCCCGATGCCTACAGCGGCAGCCGCTGGCAGATTTCGTCCGGCGGAGGCAGACAGCCTCTGTGGTCGCGCGCAGGAAGCGAGCTCTTCTATCGCGATTTCAGCGGTGCGTTGCTGTCTGTGCCGGTAGCGACAGGGTCAGTGTTCGCTCCAGGCCGTCCGGTCAAGGTATTTAGCGGTACCGGATACTCAGGCGCGGGCGCACAAGGCGGCGGCCGCACCTATGACGTCGCGCCCGATGGCCGCCGCTTCCTGATGCTCAAGAATACCGGGCAGGGTCAGGCGCCCCAGCTCGTCGTCGTGCTGAACTGGTTCGAAGAGCTTCGGCGCCTTGCCCCGATCCGCTAGCGCATCAGCGCAGCTTCATGTAGTTGGTGAAGACATAGTCGGCCACCTTCGTGCACGAGACCGCCGCAGCGGTGAGCTCGAACTCGAAGTGGATGCCGCCGTAGACGCGAGCCCCGCGGTTGCCGATTGCACGCGCTTCCGGCAGGCTGACTCCAGACAAGTTTGGAGCGCCTACGACATGCAGAAATCACTCACGTCACGAGCCTGGTTGCCGCTCGCCTGCGTAGCAGTGTTGAACGTGGGGCAACCTGCGGGGGCCGCCGGGGTGGTGTTGGCTGGATTCTCGGCCGAGCGGCTCGACCGGATCGACACGCTGATCGAGCGGGAAATTGCCGCTGGCAAGTTGTCAGGAATGGTGGTGGCGGTGGCGCGCAACGGCAAGGTCATGCAGCGCAACTACGGCTACATGAGCCTTGCAACGCGCGAGAAGATGCGCGGCGACGCGCTGTTTCGCCTGTACTCGATGACCAAGCCGGTCGCGAGCGTTGCGCTGCTGACGCTGTACGAGAAGGGCCTGTTCCAGCTCACCGATCCCCTCGACAAGTACATTCCTAAGTTCGCGAACCTCAAGGTGTATGCCGGCAAGGATGCCAACGGCACACCCATCCTGCAGGAGCCCAAGCGCAAGCCGACCATCCAGGACGCGTTCCGGCACACGCTCGGCCTGTCGGGAGGGCTCGGCAACACCGATGTGGACGCCCTGTACCGCAAGGCGGGGCTGGGCATGTTCGAGCTTGAATCAGTGAGCCAGGAGATGGATCGACTGGCGCAGGTGCCGCTGCGTTACCAGCCTGGCGAGCAGTGGGTGTATGGACTGGGTCACGATGTGCAGGCGTACCTGGTCGAGGTGTTCTCCGGCATGAAGTATGAAGAGTACGTGCGCAAGACAATCTTCGAGCCGCTGGGCATGCGCAGTACAGTGTTTGGCGTCCCACCCGCCATGAAGGCGCGATTCGCCACGGTGTACAACGTCGGTGCCGACGGCAAGCTGGTTGCTGACACGGCCGACCGCTACGCCCGGTTCACCGAGCATGCATTTGGCACACTCAGCCTGTCTTCCTCCGCGCCCGACTATCTGCGCTTCGCGCAGATGCTGCTGAACGGCGGTGAACTCGACGGCGTGCGCATTCTCGGACGCAAGACGGTGGAGCTGATGTCGCAGAACCACCTGCCGCCGAATATCGCGTCCATCTCGGCCAATGGTCCGGCCGCCACCGGCTATGGACTGGGTGTTTCGGTAACTCTTGATACCGCAGCTCTGGGGCGTCCCGGATCGGCGGGCAGTTTTGGCTGGGGCGGCGCCGCTACAACGACCTTCACCGTCAATCCCGTCGAGAAGATGACCATCGTGATCATGGGGCAGAAGATGCCCAATGATGACGAACTGATGCGCAAGGTGGAGACGCTGGTGTACCAGTCGCTGGTGGATGCGCCACCGTGAGCGCACCCTGGCGTCCAGGCCGCATATAACAGATTCCTGCGCCTTCCGGCCGAGCTCACATCTAAATTGCGCTGCAGGTTCGACTTAGGCAGTCTTCAGTGCAGGGACGCCAGGGGAAAAACAAATGCGCCACTCAGTCATCGTCGCGTGCTGTCTCGGCACGCTTTGTGGGGCGGCGTTTGCGGATACAACTTCCGTGTTGGGTGCTTCGCTGCATACTCGAT
>JBDTVC010000359.1:0-4461 GCA_040007475.1 Burkholderiales bacterium | reverse complement strand
GCACCAACGTGCCGCACATCTTCGCGATCGGCGACATCGTCGGCCAGCCGATGCTCGCGCACAAGGCCGTGCACGAGGCGCACGTGGCGGCCGAGGTGGCGGCCGGCGAACAGCTTGGAGACGCAAGCCTGCGTCAGGCCGCGTTCGATGCGCGCGTGATCCCGAGCGTGGCCTACACCGACCCCGAGGTCGCGTGGGTCGGCGTCACGGAAGACGAAGCCAAGGCCACGGGCATGAAGGTGAAGAAGGGCCTGTTCCCGTGGAATGCCTCCGGTCGCGCGATCGCGAACGGCCGCGACGAGGGCTTCACGAAACTGCTGTTCGACGAGGCGACGCACGCGATCGTCGGCGGCGGCATCGTCGGTACCCATGCCGGCGACATGATCGGCGAGATCGCGCTGGCGATCGAGATGGGCGCCGACGCGGTCGACATCGGCAAGACCATCCACGCGCACCCCACGCTGGGCGAGTGCATCGGCCTGGCGGCCGAGGCGTTCGAGGGGGCTTGCACGGATCTGCCGCCGGTCAAGCGCTGAGGGTTGGCCCGGATAGAATCGCGCGGTGCGGGATGCGGCTTGGCGGGTCGAAGCCGACCGCCGATCCGGGCCCACAGATGTCGCGATCCAGCTTGATCCTTTCCATTCGCCGGTGGCGCATTCCAGCGTCTGCGCTGCTCGCGGGCTGCGCGTTCGCCGCCACGGCCGCCACGCCCGCCGCCGACCTGACCGAGACGCAGCGCCTGTTGCAGGCTGGCAAGGCGGGCGATGCGCTGCGCCGCATCGACGATGCACTGCGCACGAATCCGTCTGACGCCGAGTGGCGCTTTCTGCGCGGCGTCGCGCTGACCGACCTGCAGCGCCCGAACGAGGCCATCAAGGTCTACGGCCGCCTGATCGAAGAGCGCCCCGAACTGCCGGCGCCACGCAACAACCTCGCGGTGCTGTACGCGCAACAGGGCCAGTTCGACAAGGCTCGCGTGACCTTCGAGGACGCGATCCGCACCAACCCCGTCTACGCCGCGGCGTATGACAACCTCGGCGATGTGCAGGCCCGTCTGGCGGGCGCGTCGTATGCACAGGCCTTGCAGATGCCGGATGCGGCCAGCGCGCCGGCGCCAAGCCTGACCTTGGTGCGCGATCTCGCGCCGTCCGGCGGCAAGGTGCTTGTCGCTCAGGCGACCCCGGCACCCGCCAAGCCCGCGCCGACGCCACCGCCTGCGTCGGTACCGATGGTGACGCCGCCGGCAGCGGCCAGCGTGGCGAAGCCCGCTCCGGTGCCGCCGGCTGCCAGCGCCGCCGCGTCCTCCGCTGCGAAGCCCGCGGTCGCGGTGGCATCGGCCGCGCCGGCCAAGCCGGCAGCATCGGCGACGATTGCGGCAGCCCCGAGTGCACCGCGGGCACCGGCGTCCGCCGGCATGACGCAGTCGCAGGCGGCAGCCCAGCTGCGCGATGCGGTCGTGAGCTGGGCCAACGCCTGGAGCCGCAAGGATCTCGACGCCTACTTCGCGGCCTACGTGCCGGGTTACGGCGGTGGCAAGTCGCCCGCCAGCTGGAAGCAGGACCGGCGCGCGCGCATCCTGGGCAAGAGCCAGATCGAGGTCACGGTCTCGAGCATGGTGGTGGAGGTCGACGGTGACCTGGCCAAGGTCAGGTTCCGCCAGAGCTACCGCTCCGACAAGCTCAGTGTCGAGAGCAACAAAACGCTGGTCTTTTCGCACGCGAGCGGCAAGTGGCTGATCACGCGCGAATCGGCGGGGTCGTGAGACAGCAGGCCCGTCACGTGCACGCTCACCGGCGAGCGGCGCCGGTGTCGAGATGGGGCGCGTTGGTCGGCGTCTGGCTGGTGGCGCTGTCCGGCGCCGCGGCAGCCGAGCACGCTGTGCGGCACCGGCGCGCGCCGGCCCCGGCTGCCGTCGCGTCGTCGAAACCCGCGCCACGGGTCGTGTCGCCCGAGGCACGACTCCTGCGCATCTACCGCCAGATCGGCACGGGTGACACGCGCGGGGCGCTGGTGATGGCGGCCGCGCTGGTACGTGACGAACCCAACTTCCGGCTCGCCCATCTCGTCTATGCCGATCTGCTGACCGCTCGCCGAACGGGGCTGCCCGCCTTCGGCGCGGGCGCGGCCAAGGCGGTGCCCGGCGTGAGCGCGGGCCGGCTCGAAGAGCTGCGTGCAGAGGCTGCATTGCGTCTGCAGGCGCTGCGCGAGATCCCGCCGGCGGGCGCCGTGCCGCGCCAGTTCCTCACCCTGCCGGAGACGACGCGCCACGCGATCGCGGTCGATGCATCGCGCTCGCGGCTGTATCTGCTCGAACACGACCGCCAGGGCATGAAGCTGGTGGCGAGCTACTACGTGTCGCTCGGGCGCCTCGGGCTGGACAAGCGCACCGAGGGCGACCAGCGCACGCCGCTGGGCGTGTACTTCGTGACAAGCAAGCTCAATGCGACGCAGCTCAAGGATTTCTACGGCGTCGGCGCCTTGCCGCTGAACTACCCGAACGAGTACGACCGCCGCGAGGGGCGCACCGGCGGCGGCATCTGGCTCCACGGCGTCGCGCGCGACGCCTATGCGCGCGAGCCTCGCGCCACCGACGGTTGCGTGGTGCTGGCCAACGAGGACCTGCAGTCGCTGCTGCGCGGCGTCGAGGTGCGGCGCACGCCGGTGGTGATCGCGCAGCGGCTGGACTGGGTCAGCCCGAACGCGCTCGAGGCACCGCGCCGCGATGCGATGGATCTGCTCGCCGCGTGGCAGGTCGCGCGCAGCGCGGGCGACGGCCAGGGGCTGGATCGCTTCTACATGCCCGAGGCGACGAAGACGGCGCTGCCGACACCGCCGCGCGGCGTTGTGCGTGCGCCCTCGGCGAAGCCTGTGCCTGCCGAGCTGAAGGAACTCTCGGTGCTGGCGTGGAACGACGGGCGCGACGTGCTCGTGATGACCTTCGGCGAGGTGCCCGCTGGCGCGCGCACCGGGCGCGTGCTGCGCCAGTACTGGGCCCGCGAGGGCTCCCACTGGATGATCTTCTACGAGGGCGTCGTCGGGTAGATGGGGCGCCCGG
Source organism: Burkholderiales bacterium (assembly GCA_040007475.1). Lineage (GTDB taxonomy): Bacteria > Pseudomonadota > Gammaproteobacteria > Burkholderiales > Burkholderiaceae_C > LMDS01. The sequence goes on along the minus strand of JBDTVC010000359.1, from coordinate 1,406 downwards.
CCGCGTCCGAGCGGCGCCCCTGGACGACTACTTGGTGGACTCGGCGACGATCACCCAGCGGCCGTCGATGCGCTTCCAGGTCAGCGTCTTGGCGACGCGGTCCGAGAAGCCGTTGGACGTGTAGATCTGCGTGAATGCCGCGTCGACCTGGTTCGGATCGACCTGCCGCACCTTCACGTCCGCGAGTTCGACCTTGATCGCGCCGGCCTTGGCGACGCGGCGCGTGCGCTGGGCCACCCAGGCGGCGTGGGTCATCGAGTCGGGCTTGAAGTCCTTGGCGTAGAAGGCGAGGTAGCGCGGCACGTCCTTCGACGACCAGCTCGTCGCCCAGGCGCGCAGGCTCTCCTGGACGTCCGGCACGCCGGCGTCGGTGGCGATCAGCGGCATGGGCGGTGTGGTTGGTATTGGCAGCGCAGCGCGCGGCGCGCTCGCGACCGGCGCAGGCACCGGTGCCGCGGCTGCGGCCGGAGCGCTCATCGTCATCGCTTGCACGCGCTGGTCGAGCAGCGCGCGCGAGGTCGCGCTCACCGCCACCTCTTCCACCGGGCAGCGGCCTGGCGCGTCGTCGCCGGCCGACCAGCCGTCGGAATTGCCGGCTTCGGCGCGCGCCTCGGGCCGCGCGACGCCGAGCTTCGCGGTGAGCTGGTTCATCGAGGCCAGCGTGCGCAGCTGGGCGGTGCCAAGATCGTGCTCGGCATTCGCGTACGCGCGGCGCGAGGTGTAGACCTCGTTCTCCGCGTTCAACAAGTCCAGCAGGCTGCGCTGGCCGATGTCGAACTGCTGGCGGTAGGCGTCGCGCGCTTTTTCGATCGCCAGCACATTGCGGTCGAGCAGCACGAGCTGCTCGGCCAGCTTGCGGGTGTCGTTGTACGCGATGGAGGCGGTCTGGCGGGTGTCGCGGCAGGTCTTGTCGCGGATGTCCGCGGCCTGGTTCAGCAGGTTGGTCTGCTGCCGCACGCGGGCCTGATCGCCGCCGCCGTTGTAGAGGTTCCAGCTCAGAACGACCTCTGCGGTCGTGTTGCGGCGCTGGTCGATCACGCCGTCGAAGTTGTTGCCGGCGCCGGCGCGCACACGCGCCTCGACGCGTGGCTGGTAGACCGACTCGCGCAGTTGCGTGGCCGAGCGCGCGGCACGCAAGTTCTCGATGCTGGCGCTGATCGCGGCGTTGCCCTTCAGCGATGCGCTGATCGCGTCGTCGACGCCCGCGGGCATGCCGCCATCGATCAGCGTCAGGCTCGGCAACAGCGCCGGCGGCGCCTCGCCGACGATGCGCAGGTAGCGCGCCGACACGTCATGCAGGTTCGATGTCTCGGTCACGAGGTTCGACTCGGCGAGCGCGAGCCGCGCATTGGCCTGCTCGAGGTCGACGCCGCGGCCCACGCCGGCCTTGAAGCGCGACTGGATCT
>JBDTVC010000358.1:0-4464 GCA_040007475.1 Burkholderiales bacterium | reverse complement strand
CCACTCCGCTCAGCGACGGATTTGAAGGCAAATTCATCGAGCTGAAGTGGTTAGCGAAGCTGTATCTTGGTCATGCGGAGTCGCACTCGCGTAGATGCGGCAGGTCATGCAAGCGACGACGAATGCTGCCCTCGATCTTGGTGGGCAATCCAGCACTGTGTGAGGTTGCAGCGTCATGAGAACCATGGACATTGCCGAGGCAGCGCAGTTCCTGCGAATGCACCCGGAAGAACTTCGTCAACGTACTAAACGCGGGCTGGTGCCCGGCGCCAAGGCGGGTCGTCGATACGTGTTCATCGACGAGGACCTCGCCGAATATCTCCGCTCGCGCTATGCTCTTCCCCGGCAAGCGCTGCGAGTGGCTCCAACTGAAAAGGAGTCAGCGTCATGGCTATTCGCAAGCGAAAGACAACTTGGTGGATCGACTTCGTCAGCCCATCAGGTGAGAGAGTACGAAGAAGCACTGAGACCCAAGACAAAGCGCTAGCGCAGGAGTTGCACGACCGCCTCAAAGCGGAGGTGTGGAGGATAGAAAAGATCGGCGACAAGCCCCGACGCACTTGGCAAGAGGCCGTGGTGCGTTGGCTCAAGGAGCAGGCCCACAAGGCCACGCACGAAGAGGACAAAGCGAAGCTGCGATGGCTCGATCGGCATTTGGCAGGCAAGGAATTGGACACGATCAATCGCGCGCTGGTGGACCGCATCACCGAGGCCAAACTGGCCGACGGCTGCAGCAATGCGACTGTCAACCGAACGTTGGCCCTGTTGCGTGCAATCCTCAGACGAGCCCATCGCGATTGGGAGTGGCTGGACAAGGCACCGGCGGTGCGGATGCTGAAGGAACCCACCCGACGCATCCGTTTCCTGACGATGGAACAGGCGCAGCGGCTGCTCGACGAGTTGCCGCCGCACTTAGCCGACATGGCGTCGTTCACGCTGTCCACCGGCTTGCGCGCTGCGAACGTGACGGGTTTGACCTGGCAACAGATCGACCTCGAACGCAAGCTCGCGTGGGTGCATCCGGACCAAGCAAAAGGAAGACGTGCCATTCCCGTGCCTCTGAACGAATCCGCTTTGCGCACGCTCGAGAGACAGATCGGGAAGCACCCGGTCATTGTTTTCACTTACTCGGGCGAAAGCATCGAGCAGGTCTCAACGGCCGCCTGGTACAAGGCGCTCAAGCGTGCGGCCATCGAGGACTTCAGATGGCACGACCTACGGCATACATGGGCCAGTTGGGCCGTGCAGTCAGGGGTGCCGCTGTTCGCGCTGCAGGAGATGGCGGGATGGGAGACTGAGGGTATGGCGAGGCGGTACGCTCACCTTGCTGCGGGTCACTTGGCAGCCTACGCGGACATGATGCCCAGCGTTCATGGCACAAATCTGGCACAAGGCCAGAAACGACAAGGGGCTAGCCAACGCTAACCCCTTGATTTTTATGGTGGGCCCTGAGTGACTCGAACACTCGACCTACGGATTAAGAGTCCGCTGCTCTACCAACTGAGCTAAGAGCCCCACATTCTTCGAATTCGGTACCGCTTGCGCAGATCAGATCAGATCAGATCACTTGGTGGGTTGTGCGGGGCTCGAACCCACGACCAATAGATTAAAAGTCTACTGCTCTACCAACTGAGCTAACAACCCGGCAAGCCTATGATTATAGCTGGGTTCGCGGCGGATCATTTTTGCGCTGCCTTGGATTCTAGCGCAAGACTGGCGGCCACCATCCCGAACGTCGCGGTCACGCCGACGCTGGAGCCGTAGCCGTGGCAATTGAGGCTGCTGTCGCTGGCACCTTCCACCTCGCACACCTCGCTCGGCGTCATCACCGTCTCGCGCGAGAACACGCAGCGCACCCCGATCTTGCCGCTGCGTGCCGCACCATGCTGCTTGCGCAGGCGCTGTCGCAGCGAGGCGAGCAGCGGGTCGTGCGTGACGAGGCCGAGGTCCTCGACCTGCACCGCATGCGGCTGGCGCTTGCCACCGGCCGCGCCGGCGATCACGAGCGTGCTGTGCGTCGCCAGCGCCCAGGCCGCGATCACGGCCTTCGCCCGCACCTGATCGCAGGCATCGATCACCGCGTCGACCGGACGCGGCAGCAGCGCCGGCCAATTGTTCTCGTCGACGAACTCCTCGACGCACGTCACCTCGCAGCCGGGATGAATGCCGGCGATGCGCTCGCGCAGCGCCTGCACCTTGGCCTGCCCCAGCGTCGCGGTGGTGGCCTGGATCTGGCGGTTGACGTTGGACTCGCTGACATGGTCGAGGTCGATCAGCGTGAGGCTCGCCACGCCACTGCGCGCCAGCGCCTCGGCGCACCACGAGCCGACGCCGCCGACGCCGACGATCGCGAAGCGCGCCGTGCGGATGCGCGCGTAGCCCGCATCGCCGTAGAGCCGGCGCAGCCCGCCGAAGCGGCGCTCGAGGTCGGCCGCCTCCATCACGCGCTGCGCTCGATGCGCCAGAGCTGCAAGCGCAATGCCGCGACCGCGCCGGCGATGATCGCGGCGAGTGCGACGAAGCTCGTGAGGCTCAGCGTCGACACACCCGACAACCCCTGCCCCACCGTGCAGCCCAATGCGGTGACGCCACCCACACCCATCAACGCGGCGCCGACCAGGTGGTTGCCGGTGTCCTCGGCATTGCGAAAGCCTTCCCAACGGAAGCGCCTCGTCGGCACCGCCACCGCAGCCGAACCGACGACGACGCCGACGACGCTGACGATGCCGAGCGTGAGGAGCTTCGATCGGTCGCTGAAGAACATCAGCCAGTCCAGCGTGTAGGCCACGGGGGCGACGAAGCTGAGCGACTCCATGCGCTGCGAGTTGGTCGCAACGAACGCCTCCTGCAGCGTGTTCGGGTCCTCGGCCACATGGCCGAGGCGGCCCGACACCCACCACACGCCGACGATCACCGCGCCAACGCCCAGGCCGGCGATCAGGTTGTCGGCGCTGCGGCCCTCGGCGCGCGCGAGCGCCCACACGATGAGCGCGCCGCCGATCACCAGGCCGAGTGCCGCAGCCAGCGTCGTCCTGGCCACGCCAGTGCCCGCCGCGATCAGCGACGGCAGATCCTGGCCCGTGGAGAGCGTAATCGCCACGCTGTCCACCGTGGCGACGCGCACGACCGCGGTGACGCCCTTGAGCGTGGCGAAGGCACTGACGCCGAGCACGATGAACACGACCAGCGACTTGAGGTTGCCGCCGCCGATGCGCACCAGTGTCTTGTTGCCGCAGCCCGAGGCGAGCACCATGCCGAAGCCGAACATCGCGCCGCCGACCAGCGCCGACAGCCACAAGACCCGTGGCCCGCCGTAGATGGTGTTGCCGGCGTCGACCCAGCCGAGCGCCACCATCGCGTTGAAGCCGATCATGGCCACGCCGATCGCCATGACCCACATGCGCATGCGCGTCCAGTCGCCCATGTTGACGATGTCGGCGACGGCGCCCATGGTGCAGAAATGGGTCCGCTGGGCGATGGCGCCGAGCGCCATGGACAGGCCGAAGGTGGCCCACAGCACGAGTGTGGCCACGGCCTTCATGTCGATGTCCTGCATGCCGCATTTTAGGCGGCATGCCACGAGCGCCCCGTTACTTCAGCGACGCGAGGCGTTCCTTGCCGGCTTGCGCGGCCTCGGACTTCGGGTAGGTCTTGAGCAGTTCGTCGATGGTGCGGCGCGCGGACTTGACGTCCTTCAGCTCGGCCTGGCAGTTCGCGATCGCGAGCAGCGCCTCGGGCGCCTTGGCGCTGTCGGGCGCGCCGCTCACGAGCGCGCGGAACGAGACGATCGCGTCCTTGTACTGGCGCGTACCGTACTGCGCATTGCCGAGCCAGAACAGCACCGAGTCGCTGTAGCCGCTCGCCGGCCACCGCTTGCGGAACGCGCTGAGCGCGTTCGCCGTGCCGGCGAAGTCGCTCTTGCGCAGCAGCTCCATCGCCTCGTCGTACTGGCGCTTTTCGTCGGGCTCGGCAGTGAACTCCTTGCCGTCGACCGTGACCTTCTGCGGCTCGAACTTGCGCATGCGGTCGTCGACGCCGCTCTGGATGTCCTTCTGCTTGCGCTGAATGTCGGCCACGGCGCGCGCGAGCTCCTCGTTCTGGCCACGCAGCTTGGCGTTGTCGCCGCGCATCTGCTCGAGCTGGTTGTTCAGGTCGAGCAGGCCGCGCTTGAGCTGGTTGACCTGCTCGGTCAACGCCGCCAACGCTTCGGCCTGCCGCGCGCGCGCCTGCTCGTTGCTCTGCTCGAGCTTCTGGCGCAGTTCGAGGATCGCACGGCGTGCCTCGTCGTCGTCGAAGATGCCGGCCTGCGCGGCCGGTGCGAAGAGGGCTGCGCCCAGGCACAGCCCCGCGATCAGGCGGCCGGCTTTCACTTGAGGTTCAGCTCGGCGCGGCGGTTCTTGGCCCACGCGGCTTCGTCGCTGCCCTGAACGGCCGGGCGCTCCTTGCCGAAGCTCACGGCCTCGA
>JBDTVC010000357.1:0-4509 GCA_040007475.1 Burkholderiales bacterium | reverse complement strand
ACCGGTTTGGGCGCCGGCGACAGCCGCGGCCATGGCGGCTTTTTCTTTGACCGACGTCGAGCAGGCCCGGCGTGCTGACGCGGTAGTTGTAGATGAGCCGGCCGAAGGTCATCTCGCGCCCGATCAGCTCGCCGGTGCGGTAGCCCGAGAGCTGCAGAACCGCGACCGCGACCGCGACCGCGAGGTTGCCCTTGTCGATCACGATCATTTCCGAGGTGGTGAGGTCGGTCGCGATCGCGCGGAACGGGATCGGCAGCTTGTCGAAGTCGGTGCTGCGCTGGCGCACGGTGAGCTGGCGCAGCACCGCCTCGATCGACACGCCGGCGACCACGCCCTCGGGGAACGCGACGCCGCCGTTCTTCAGCCCGATTTCGGGGCCGATGTAGTTGACCGCGTCGTTGATCTTGTTGCGCAGCGGCACCTCGCCACGGTCGACATCGCGAAACAGCATCACGGTGCGCAGGCCGCTCATCTCGTCGGCGATCTGCGCCAGCGGCATGCCGCTGGCATACGCGGCGGCGACGATCGACCCCGCGCTGGTGCCGACGACGACGTCGACCGGCACCCGCAGTTCCTCCATCACCTTGAGTACACCCTAATGGGCGCCGCCGCGCGCGCCACCGCCCGAGAGCACGAGCCCGACGCACGGGCGGGCCGGCTGGGCCGATGCGGTCGTCGCGCAGGCCGCGATGCACAGCGCCGCGACGAGCCGCCACGCGCTCATCGCGCGTACGGGTCGGCGAACCCGAGCGCCTGCATCAGCGCGGTCTCGCGCGCTTCCATCACCCGCGCCTGCGCGTCCACTTCGTGGTCGAAGCCCTGGGCATGCAGCGTGCCATGCACCAGCATGTGCGCGTAGTGCGCCTGCAGCGTGATGCCGAGCTCCTCGGCCTCGCGCGCGATCACCGGCGCACACAGCACCAGGTCGGCACTGACGACCGGCGCGTGCGCGTAGTCGAAGGTCAGCACGTTGGTCGCGTAGTCCTTCGCGCGGTACTCACGGTTGAGTGCCCGGCCTTCTTCGGCGCCGACAATGCGCACGGTGATCTCACCGGGCGACTCGAGCGCGGCTCGGATCCAGCGCGCGACCTTGTGGCGAGGCAGCTCGACGCGATGGCTGGCGTCGGCGAATTGCAGGGACAAGCTCAGCTCAGGCTTCATCGAGGCGTGCGGCGTCGTAGGCTTCGACGATGCGCGCCACCAGCGGGTGCCGCACCACGTCGCTCGACGTGAAGCGCGTCGTCGCGATGCCGCGCACCCGACGCAGGATGCGCTCGGCGTCGATCAGGCCGCTCTCGGTGCCGCGTGGCAGGTCGATCTGGCTCACGTCGCCGGTGACCACGGCCTTGGTGCCGAAGCCGATGCGCGTGAGGAACATCTTCATCTGGTCGGCCGTGCTGTTCTGCGCCTCGTCGAGGATCACGAACGCGTGGTTCAGGGTGCGCCCGCGCATGAAGGCCAGCGGCGCGACCTCGAGCGTGCCCTTCTCGAACGCGCGCGCGACCTTGTCGGCGCCCATCAGGTCGTAGAGCGCGTCATACAGAGGGCGCAGATACGGGTCGACCTTCTGCGCCAGATCGCCAGGCAGGAACCCCAGCCGCTCGCCGGCTTCGACCGCGGGCCGCGTCAGGATGATGCGCTGCACCGCGCTGCGCTCCAGCGCATCGACGGCGCACGCGACGGCGAGAAAGGTCTTGCCGGTACCGGCCGGGCCGATGCCGAACGTGATGTCGTGGTTCAGGATGTTGCGCAAATAGGTGCGCTGGTTCGGTGTGCGGCCGCTCAGATCGTTGCGGCGCGTGCGCAGCGTGAGCGAATCGGGCGCCGCATCGTCGGCCCCGTTCGGCGCCGACGCCGCGCCGCTCTGCACCAGCGCCAGTTGCACCTGCTCGGCGCTGATCGGCTGCGCCGCCTGGTCGTACAGCGCCTGCAGCAGGTTCATCGCGTGCTCGGCGCGCGGCTTCGGGCCCTCGATGCGGAAGAACTCGTTGCGCCGCGACACGCTCACGTCGAGCGCCTCCTCGATGCGCCGCAGGTGCTCGTCCAGGCTGCCGCAGAGGTGGGCCAGGCGGGCGTTGTCGGGCGGCTCGAAGGAATGGCGCAGGATCAAGGTGGTGGGCATCCTGGGGTGGAGACGCGATTGTCGCCGCATCCGTGCCGTTGTCGTCGATTGCGGCGCGGGTGCCGCGCGGCCCATCCGGCACAATCCGCGTCGATGTTCAAGCGCCTCGCCCTCACCGCCGCCACCGCGCTGCTGTGGCTGGCGGCATCGCTGCCGTTCGCTGCGCAAGCGGCCGATGCGGCCACGGTGCTCGTGATCGACCAAGCGCTGTCGGTGGCCGCGACCAGCGGTGCCAACGCTTCGTTCACCGCCGCCGCGCTGCCCGTCACGCTGCCCGACGACTGGGCCGACACGCGGCCGCGTTTCGAGGGCAGCGTCTGGTACCGCGCACCGTTCGACCGGCCGCCCGGCACCGATTCTCACGACCTGATGGCGATCTACATCGAGCGCGTCTGCAGCAACGTCGAGGTCTACCTGAACGGGCAACGCATCTTCAGCGGCGGGCGCATGAGCGAGCCGGTGACGCGAAATTGCTACTACCCGCAACTCGTGACCCTGCCGGGCAACGCGCTGCTCGACCGGGGCAATCTGATCGAGCTGCAGGTGCAGGGGCACGCCGTGCAGCGCGTCGCGGCACGCCAGCGCGCGGGTGGCCTGTCGGCGATCAAGATCGGCCCACAGGCCATGCTCGCGCCCGAACACGCCAGCCGGCTGTTCTGGAACGTCACCGCCGTCGAGATCGTGAGCATCGTGCTCGCGGTGATGGGCTGCGTGATGATCGGCCTGGGGCTGCTCAACCGCAGCGAGTCCTACCTCGGCTACTTCGGCTGGCTCTCGCTGACGTGGGCCGCGCTGTCGATGCGCCTGTGGCTGCGCGAGCTGCCTTGGGACACCGGCGTGATGGAGTTTCTCTTTGCCAGCGGCTTCGCACCGGTGGTCGCGCTCGCGGTGCTGTTCCTGATCAGCTTCGCCGACCTGCGCTCGCGCTGGATCGAGAACGCACTGGCCGCGCAGTGGGTGCTGCTGCCGGCCACGCTGCTGCTCGCCGGCCCGAGCCGCCTGTTCACGATGGCGAGCCTCTGGTACCCCCTGTTCGCCATCGAAGTGCTGGCAGCCACCGCGCTGTACCTGGTCGTGAGCTGGCGTCGCCGGCGGTACGACTTCTGGCCGATGGCCGCACTGCTGATGGCCGTGGTCGGGATCATGATGTTCGAGCAGGCCGTGCAATACGACGTGCTCGACGTCCCTCGCGTGCCGGTGCTGCAGCTCGTCGTGCCGCTGCTGTTCATCGGCATCGCGGTGCGCTTGGTGCAGGTGTTCGTGCGCACGCTGCGCGCTGCCGAAGACGGCCGCGAGACGCTGGAGGCGCGCGTGGCGCAGATCACCGCCGAGATCGAGCACAACTTCGCGCAGCTCGCGGAGCTGCGGGTCGAGCAGGTCACCGAGAAGGAGCGCAAGCGCATCGCCGGCGACCTGCACGACGATCTGGGCGCAAAGCTGCTGACCATCGTGCACACCAGCGAGTCCGAACGCATCTCGACGCTGGCGCGCGAGGCCCTCGAGGAGATGCGCCTGTCGGTGCGCGGCCTGACCGGCAAGCCGATGCGCCTGGCCGACGCGCTCGCCGACTGGCGCGCCGAGACCGTGCTGCGGCTGGGCCAGGCCAACATCGAGGCCGACTGGCGCGGCCCGGCCGAAGAGACCGACCAGCTGCTGCCCGCGCGGGGCTTCGTGCAGACGACGCGCATCCTGCGCGAGGCGGTGAGCAACATCATCAAGCACAGCGGCGCCTCGCATTGCAAGGTGCGCTGCTCGATCAGCGACCGCCAGTTCGGCCTCACGGTGCAGGACAACGGCAAGGGCATCCCGATGGAGCTCGACGGCAAGCTCGACCGCGGCCACGGCATGTCCAGCATGAAGCACCGCGCCAAGCAGATGCAGGGGCAGTGCCTGGTCGAATCGGGCCCGGGCTATGGCACCGTGATCAGACTCACGCTTCCACTGTGAGCGCTTGCCCACACCGGCGCCACAAGGGTCTTCGGCACTGTTAGGATGAATTGCGGTGCGGTGGTCGCGCTGCGTGAGGCGTCGCCATGAAGAACATCCTGCTGCTCGAAGACCTGCCCGAGATCCGCGCCTGGCTCAAGGTGCTCGTCAAGGGCGTGTTCCCGGACTCGCAGATCCACGAAGCGGCGCGCGTGCACGACGCGCTGGAGCTCGTCACGGCCGTCAAGTTCGACCTCGCGCTGTGCGATCTCGGTTTGCCCGACGGCTCCGGTGTCGACGTGGTCGCGGCGCTCGGCAAGTCGCAGCCCGAATGCCAGTCGGTCGTGGTCACCATCCACGACGACGACGACCACCTTTTCCCTGCGCTGCAGGCCGGCGCGTTCGGCTACCTGCTGAAGGAGCAGGCGCGCGAACTGATCGCCGAGCAGCTCAAGCGCATG
>JBDTVC010000356.1:0-4546 GCA_040007475.1 Burkholderiales bacterium | reverse complement strand
CATCCGCTATCTGCTGCTGCAGCGGTACCTCGAGATGTCGGCCCGCACGAGCCGGCTCACGCTGGTCGCGTTCGCGGTCTACCTGTTCGGCTTCGCGTACCAGGCGCCGCTCTGGCCGCGCGTGGCCGCGGTGAGCGCCCTGGCTGCGGTGATGATGCTGCGCAATATCTTCGCGCAGCGGCTGCAGCGGGGCATGGACGCCGCCAATCCGATGTCCCACCCCTTGCACGATGCGCTCGTGGTCGCGACCGCGATCGTCTGGAGCGTGACACCCTATCTGCTGCAACACCAGGTCGGCGAGGCGGCCCTCTACGGCCTGATGTACGGCGCGCTGATCCCCGTGACGGTGACCAGCATTGGCTACATTGCGGCCTTGCCGGCCTGCATCCTGACCGTGGTGTGCGGTACCGTGCCGCTGGTCTTGTTCATGCTGCTGCAACAGGCGCTGGTGCCGGCCGTGATGGCGCTGGCCACGGTGATGTGTGTGTCGACCTTGCTGGCCCGGGCGGCGTCCGGACACCGCACGCTCGTGCGGGCGCTGGTGGCCGAGCGGGAGAACGCGTTGTTGGTCCAGGAACTGACGCATTACCGCCGGGCGCTCGAGACGGAAAACGCGACGCTGGACAGTTCGCTGCGCGACGCGGCCAGGGCCGCCGACCGTGACATGCTCACCGGGCTGTTCAATCGCCGCCATGTCCACGCGCTGGCGCAGCCGCTGGCCGAACTGGTGTGCAGCGGTCGCGAGGACGTGACCCTGTGCATGGTCGACGTCGATCATTTCAAGCAGGTCAACGACAGCTTCGGGCACCCGGTCGGCGACGAGGTGTTGCGCGCCGTCGGGACCCTGCTCGGCGCGCGGCTGCGTGAGGGCGATTGCCTGGCGCGCGTCGGCGGCGAGGAGTTCATGATCGTGCTGCGCCAGTGCGATGCGAGCCGCGGGCGGCGTGTCGCCGAGTCGGTGCGGCACAACGTGGCCGCGTCGCAGATCCGCACCGCGGCCGGCGAGGTGCCGGTCACCGTGTCGCTGGGGGTGGCCCAGTGGGCCGTCGATGAGAGCTTCGACGCGGCCATCGAACGCGCCGACCGCGCGCTCTACGATGCCAAGCACGGCGGCCGCGACCGCGTCGAGGTCCACGACAGCGATGCGCGGCGCATCGCGGCGGTGCCCGCGGACCTGCCGTCCGGGCCGCTCCACTGACACGTGTTTGTTTTCAAGGGCAGAGGTCTTCGCGGAAGGATGTGGCCGCTTTCGACCCGTTGGCGACACTCGAAGGGCCGTTTGGAGCGACTAAAACCGGTCGTGCGAACCACGCACGGCCAAACTCTGTGCGGCCCGAGGATCGAGCGCATCTACCGCGAGGCGACGGTGATGATGATCGAGGGCGTCCTGCTGAGCGCCTGAGCGGCGTACATCGCGGCGTGAACGTCGGCTCACGCCGCACGTCACGCTGCAGCCAGCTCCTGCGAGATCGCAGCCACGAGGGTGCGCGCCAAGGTGTGGCGGCCCACCCGCGCCGGCAGGTCGGAGCCTGGCACCGAGAAGGCGAACGCGCTGTCGTCGTCCACCAGCTCCACGACGCGCAACCGCGGCTGAATGGCGCGCAAGGTGTCGATGAATTCGGCGCACACGGAGTCGTTGGTGGAAATGCCCGTCAACAGCACATCGGGCAGCTGAGGGTTCGGTGCACTGCCCAGACCGTTGCGCGCCTGCTCGATGCTGGCCGCGGCGTCGACGACCATACCCACGTCATGCAGCAGATGCCGCGCCTCGAGGCGGCTCGCCTCTTGCGGGTCGACTAGCAAGACGCGGCAGCCCACGGCCACGGGTGTCGCGGGCAGCAAGGCAGCACTGGGCATGTCGGCTTCGTCGGGTGCGGCCAGGGCCACCGTGATCAGGACCTGCTCGCCCACGGTCTGGCGTTGCGGTGCCAGACCACCGGCGCGCGCGAGCGTGCCGAACAAGAGCCATTGAAGGTCGTCGATGTCGCTCGCGGCCTCGGTCGCGTCGTGCGCATGAGCGCAATGGATGGCCAGGCCCAGCATCGGGCACGGCGGGTTGCCTTCGACGCTGCAGCGCAGCTCCACGCGCTGGCCGATGTGCAAGGCATGCTCCAGGCCAAGCTCCAGCAGTTGCCCGACCACGGCCGGGTTCACGTCGACGTCGAAAGTGCCTTGCGGCGCCACCAGCAGCACGCCCGCGAGCCGCGCCTTGTCGGACCATGTGTTCACCGCCTGGCGTGCCGCTGCGGCGAGGTCGATCCGCTCGGTGACCCACTGGCCCTCACCGGCCAGCACGCGGGCGATCTCCTGGATCTGCACGCCCAACCGCTCCAGCCGCGAGACCTCGGCCAGTGCCGACTGCCGCCGCGCCGGCAAGCCATCGGCTGTCCACTGCGCCTGCAGGCGTGACAAAGCTGCGGCGAAGGTCTCGCCGACTTTGTGCAGCAAGTCCGGCCGCAGCTTGGCCGCCGCGAGGTGAATACCGTGCTGGGCCGGATCGATGGCATGGCCGCAGGCATCGGGGTGGCGGGCGTCAAAGCTCATGAGACAACACTCCTGAAATGTCGTTGCTTATGCGTTGGTGGCCGCCAGCACTTCGGGCAGGTCGGTCAAGCCGGCGAGGACCTTGGCGATACCGTCCTGGCGCAGCGTCGTCATGCCGGATGCCTTGGCATCGGCCTGCAGCACGGCCGAACTGTCACGGTGGCGGATGTGGGCGCGCACGGCTTCGTCGGCGAGCATCAGTTCATGAATGCCCAGCCGGCCGTGGTAGCCGTGGCCGTCGCAATGGTCGCAACCATGGCTTCGGTACAGCATCAAGCGCCCGTCGGCGCCGGCGTGGTGCAGGCGCCAGTCCGCCACCACCGAGGCGCGTCGACCGGCGTCGGCGCCCGCGCTGGCACCGAGGTAGTGGCAGGCGAGATCGTCGAGTTCGTCATCCGTCGCCAAATGCGCTTCGCGGCAATGCAGGCACAGGCGCCGCACCAGGCGCTGTGCCAGGATGGCCAGCAAGGAGTCGGAGAAGTTGAACGGGTCCAGCCCGATCTCGAGTAGCCGCGTGATGCTCTCGGGCGCCGAGTTGGTGTGCAGCGTGGACAACGCCAGATGGCCGGTGAGCGAGGCCTCGATGGCGATGCGCGCGGTCTCTTCGTCGCGCATCTCGCCGATCATGATCACGTCGGGATCGGCGCGCAAAAAGGTGCGCATGGCGTTGGCAAAAGTCCAGCCGATGCGCGGGTTCATCTGCACCTGGCGCAGGCCGTCTTGCGTGATCTCGATCGGGTCTTCGGCCGTCCAGATCTTGCGCCCATCGGTGTTGAGGTCACGCAGCACTGAATGCAGCGTGGTGGTCTTGCCGCAACCGGTGGGGCCGCAGATGAGGATCAAGCCGTAGGGCTTGGCAGACACCCCGCGCAGCAGCTTCAGGTTGGCGGGGCTGAGATCGATGGCGTCCAGCGGTATGGGCTTGAGCCCGCTGAGCAAACGCAGCACCACGTCTTCGAGCCCGCGCGAGGTGGGCACGGTGACCACGCGCAACTCGATGTGCGGACCGCCAAAGCGGGCGAAGTCGATCTTGCCGTCCTGTGGCTTGCGGTGCTCGGCGATGTCGAGGTCGGCCATGATCTTGATGCGAGCCACCACCGCAAAGCGCAGCTTGGGCGGCAGACCGATCAAGGGCACGAGTTCGCCGTCGATGCGCAGGCGCACCCGCACCTCGCGCGGGGCGTCGGCGGTCTCGATGTGAATGTCGGATGCCCGGCGGGCGATGGCCTCCTGGATGATGGAGTTGATCATCCGCACCAGCGTGTTGTCGGCCTCCGACACCACATCGGCATCACGCATGTCGGTGGCGTCAGCCGCCTCACGCAGCTCGGTGGCGAGGGCCTCCACCGAGCCGGGCTTGCCCTCGCGCTGCGCTTCGCCGGCAGCGTGCCCGACATCGGCATGAGGTGCCGCATACGCACGCTGAATGGCGGGCAACAACGTGCCGGGCACCGCCATCACGACCACCACGCGGCGCTGCGTGAGAAAACGCAACTCGTCGAGCAGGGCCTTGTCCCATGGGTCAGCCAGCAGCAGCACCAGGGCATCGTCGCGAAGCATCAGCGGCAGCACCGACTCGCGCTCGGCCAGCGTGCGCGGGATCAGTTTCAGCGCCTCGGGCTCGCAAATCAGATCGCGCGGGTCGATCACCCGCACCCCCAACCATTGAGCGAGCGCCATGCGCAACTGCAACTCCGACAGCGCCCCCTGGTCGAGCAGGATCTGCCCCAGCAGCCGGTGCTTCCCGGGCTGGCGCTGAAGGTCGAGCGCGCGGTGCAGGGTGTCGCGATCGATCAGTCCGCTCAGGCGAAGTGCCTCGCCCAGGCGAGATGCGCTCTCGACCCTGGGGCGGGCCGACTGCAGCACCGCCCACAGCGCATCCGGGCTGGCGGGCTGCGCGGGTGCGTCGGCGTTTGCATCGGCCAACAATTCCGGGCGCGTCGGACGCCAGTCGGGATCGGCGTCCGAAGAAAGTCGCGATTCGACCCGCGGGAGGCCTCGC
>JBDTVC010000355.1:0-4551 GCA_040007475.1 Burkholderiales bacterium | reverse complement strand
GTCGACGTTCCCGATCAAGAGCTGGCAGTCCCCGCTAGAGCAGGCACATATGCATAACGCCGCGGCCGCCGCGCGCCAGCGCAGAGGAGGACCCGCGCTATGCGCGCCGCTTTCAAACGGATCTTCTGTTCACTGCCAATCCGGAATTGATCGTCTCTGTACAGCCACAGTAGTGCGGATCAAGTGTTGCGATTTCCGGAACACCAGGACGGCCAACCATGGAAATTGATGACGTCTGGCTTGACAGAGCCCCGCATTCTGCGGCACGCGATTCGCGGTTGGAGGGCGCACCTATACGCACCCCGTCAGCGACGACCTTCACTGGCCCGAACAGATCAGTCTCGGCCAAAGACTCTCATCGCTGCACGAATCTGGCGAGGTTTGACCTCGTCTCTATTCGGCTTGCCGTTCTTTGCGCGGAATGGGGAAGCCTGTCTGTTGCCGCGAGAAGCGCAAACATGTCGAAGTCCAATGCGAGCCACCGATTGAGCAACCTCGAGCTAGGTGTGGGAACGCAACTCTTCTTGCGCGATCACCGCGGCCTGCACCCGACGGAAGCCGGCTCTGTATTTGTCGCGCATGGCAGCGCGATCCTGCAAAGGATAGATCAGCTTGACAAACAGCTGGCGTCGTTGAAGCGCAGTGAAAGTGCCGCTTGTGCAGTGCTTCGTCCTTCGAATCTGACGCGTCTGTTGTAGCCAACTCACAGGAGTTGAGAAATATCGAATGCCGACTTACCCCATATTGATTCGCTGAACCGCAAATTATCTTTGCATGCGCTGAATCTTCAGCTTGAGAAATAAGAGCAAGACCAGTGCGGAGGACTGGACGAAACAGAGATGCGTGCCCTCGACACCCAAAGGCTAGAACAGCGAAGCTGCGCATGCCGATGCGAACCAAGAAAACAACGAGCGTGAGCTCACCAATCGGAGACTAGACATGAATAGAAATCCAATCTTGCTGGCTTGCCTTGCCGGCGTTTCGGGCTTAGCAGCCGCTCAATCGTCGGTCACTCTCTCGGGGGCGATAGACGTCTCGGCAAAATACGTCAAAGCAGACGGCCAGCCCCGCCGACTCAGTGAGGGCACCGACGGCCTCAACAGCAGTGAGCTCGTGGTCAAAGGCACTGAAGACCTCGGTGGCGGGATGCGGGCCGGCTTCAAGCTTAGCGCGAGCTTTTCGGCAGACGTTGGAACGACTGCCGCTAAATTTTGGGGTCGGCAATCGTACGTAAACCTCACGGGGCGATTCGGTGAAGTCCGACTGGGCCGGGACTACACGCCCACGTTCTGGTCGCAGGCCATCTATGACGCCTTCGGTTTCGTGGGCATCGGCGCGGACGTCAACGGGCGGCAGCTCTTCGGTGGCGCGCGTATGGACAATTCGATCGGATACTTCCTGCCAGCCAATCTTGGCGGAGTCTTCGGGCAGGTCATGGTCGCAGCATCCGAAGGGGGTACGACCGCGGACCGCCCCGCGCGCTATATCGGTGTGCGACTCGGTTACGGCGCGGGCCCCTTCGAGATCGTCTTCGCCGCGGCTGAACAGCGATTCGCGGCGGCTTTCGCGGCTGGCACGAATGGGCTGTCAGCTGCTGCAAACATCGCACCGGGTGACACACAGAAAACCTACAACCTGGCTGGCTCGTGGAACTTCGGGGTTGCCAAGATTCAAGGGTACTTCGACCGAGAGTCCGTAGGTACCTTTCGCGAGAACCTCGCGTCTGTGAGCGCAATCATTCCCCTTGGCGTCTCAGAGATCCACGCGGGCTACGAGCGGGGTACGTTGAAGAACAGCGCCACGTCTGTTTCGACAACCGTTGATCAGATCAAGGCCTCCTACGTCTACAACCTGTCCAAGCGCACGGCTGTCTACGGGACCGTTTCTCGGCTCGACAACAAGGATGGTACCCGCCTGACATTGCCTGGTAATGCGGGGCCGACGACGGCCGGAGGCAAGTCACAGGCAGCAGAGATCGGGCTTCGCCACTTCTTTTGAACTCTGCCGGAGGTCGGCTCTTTGAATCGAGTCGGACGGTAGCCAACTGCGAGTTCGGGCTGACCTCAGACGGCCCGTTGGGGTCGACGCCGCGTCGACCCTTTTTTGTGGGTTTCACGGGCGACGCGTGCGCAACAAGGCCAGTGCTCGCGGGGAATGGACGCGCGGGCTCGACCGCCTTAGAACGTGTCCGTAAATCATATTGACTGTCAACTTCACCTTGCGGAACGCGATGATCGCGGCGGCAACGTGGTTGAGCCCGACGAAGCTGCGTTCCAGTTTCTCGTACCGCACGAGCAGCTTGCGGAATCGGTTGAACCAACTGTGGCAGGCCTCGACAACCCAGCGCCCGGCCTTCTTCGTAGGATCTCGCCGCTTGGCCTTCGCCTCCGTGCGGCGATCCACGACGTGAGGGATGTAGCCATGCGACTTGATGATCTCCAGTGCAGGTCGGCCCCGATAGCCCGCGTCGGTGCACAAGTGCTTGCTGCGTCGAATGCTCGGCGTCTTGCGCTTGACCATAATGGCTTGAAGCACCACGTCGATCTGCGTCACGTCATGCTCATTCGCTCCGGTCACGACGAGCGACAACGGGACGCCACGGCCGTCCACCAGCAGGTCTCGCTTGCTTCCTTTCTTTTTTCCCGATCCGTCGGGTTGCGCCCCACCGCCTTGGACATGGCCCCATCGATGGCCTCGAACACGCCCGCCGCCTCCCATTCCAGGAAGCGCTCTTTGGGAAGTGCCTGTGCCGCCGGCCATACGACCGTGGCTCACGGTTCCGGAGGCCTGCAATGCCGGCCGACGGCATCCGCTTCTTCATCTACGTGCGCTGGGCGCAACTGAAGCAGGACTCTGCGTCGCACTCCGAACTCGACCAGATGGTGGCTCGGTACATAGAGACCTACTGGGCCGTCGACCCGATGCACCCCTCGCGTTTCGAAGACAGCGATACCGCGGTCATTTCGAATCCGATGGTCATGTCCGATGCCGAGTGGCGCGCCAGCGAGATCTTCGTCGGGATCTACCAGCCCAACGGCTATGCCCACAGCTGTGATGTCTTCTTCCAGCAGCAGGGCCGCATCGTCGCGGTCCTGTCGCTCGTGAGGCGGGTGAGGCCGACACTTTCACGGCAGCCGAGGTCGCCAGGCTCGAACAGGTGCAGCCGTTCGTGCAGTACAGCCTCGGCGCGATCTATGTATCGAGCCGGGCGCATAGCCGCGCCGGCCTGGCCATGCAGTTTCGCCTGACTGCGCGCGAACTCGATGTGGTGGAGATCGCCATGACCGGTGTCAGCAACAAGGTCTTGTGCAAGCACCTCGAGATCTCGCTCCCGACCCTTCGAACCCACATCCAGAGCATCTACACGAAGGTGGGCGTGCGCTCGAACGCCGAGCTGATCGCCCGCGTCGGCGGCGTCAAGATCAGCCCGCGACAGGCTCCGGCCACGCGGTCGGACAGCAAGCGCCAGTTCGCGACGACGGCACCCAGACATATCGTCAAGGCAGCAACTGCATCATCCATGACCAATCGAATTGACTTCTCCGCGGGTCTGACGTTGTCGGTTTTGACGACGCCCAGGCGCGAATAGAAGACGGCCTGCTCATGGGCGCCGACGGTCAGCGTCGTCGGTGACAGCCGGTCGTCACGCACCTCCATCAACGCAGAATCCTGCCGTCGGAACCCACGTAGACGATGTCGGTAAAGCGCGAGCCCGGGTTCGCGCGATCGCTGAGGTCGATCTCGAATCCTCCCAAATTGACGCGTCCAGCAGCCTTCATCGTCCGGAGCAGAGCGGCGCGTCGGGGATCCACCGGGTTTCTCCGCAGAACGTCGGCGAGCAACAAGGGCCCGATGCACCCTTCCAGTTCGGCGTAGGTCCGCTCTCCCTTGATGTCTCGCATGGCGGTCTGGAACATCGCCACCACGGGCAGGCGGGTGTCGCGCGGCAGGGGCATCACCTGACTCATCGAGAATCCGCGGGCCTGCATTCCGAGCTCCAGCAATTCGGCCTGACTCGCAGCGGAGGAGAGCCCATAGACCTGCAGCAAGCGTAGCCCGCCCGATGCCGCAGTCGCCAACGACTTCAGCATGGCCACGGTCGCCCGCCCAGAGGTGGCCAGCAAGACCGCTTGCGCATTCGACTTCGCCACAGCGTGCGCCGCGGCGCCGAAGTTGCTGGCGTCCGGATCCACTGGAACCAACGCAACGGCAGCGACGTTCGCGACTCCCAACGCCTCCTCAAGCGCGGTCAGTGCGGCGCGGCCGGATTTGTCGGAGGCATAGACAATCACGACCCTCGTCAAACCGAGTGAGGCGATGTGCGAGGCGAGGCGGGCGGCCTCCGCGCTTTGATTTGCAGTAAGAAAAAACGCAGTGCCCGAATCATGCGTGCGGATTTCGATATCGCCGCCGTAGGGACCCACCACGGCCATGCCAGTCGCGCCAGCCCACTCCAGGACCGAGGCGTTGACTGCCGGCCCCATCGAGCCGAGCATGACGGCAACATCCTCCTGCTCGACCATCTCCCGAGCCAGTTGTACGGCACGGACC
>JBDTVC010000354.1:0-4649 GCA_040007475.1 Burkholderiales bacterium | reverse complement strand
GACCTTCGACACGCTGGTGCCCGGTCGCGCCAACCAGATGGCGCGCACCGCCGCGTTGCACGTCGCCGGCGCGCCGGGGCAGATGTACAACCCGCTGTTCATCTATGGTGGCGTCGGCCTGGGCAAGACCCACCTGATCCATGCGGTGGGCAATGCGTTGCTGGCCGACAAGCCGGACGCGCGCATCCTCTACCTGCACGCCGAGCAGTTCATCACCGACGTGGTGAAGAACTACCAGCGCAAGACCTTCGACGAACTCAAGGCCAAGTACCACTCGCTCGACCTGCTGCTGATCGACGACGTGCAGTTCTTCGCCGGCAAGGAGCGCACGCAGGAGGAGTTCTTCAACGCGTTCGAGGCGCTGCTGGCCAAGCGGGCCCACATCATCATGACGAGCGACACCTACCCGAAAGGGCTGGTGGACATCGACGAGCGGCTCACCTCACGCTTCGACGCCGGGCTGACGGTGGCGATCGAGCCGCCCGAACTCGAGATGCGCGTGGCGATCCTGATGCGCAAGGCCGAGCTCGAGGCGACGGTGATGCCCGAGGACGTGGCCTTCTTCGTGGCCAAGAACGTGCGCGCCAACGTGCGCGAGCTCGAAGGCGCACTGCGCAAGATCCTTGCGTACTCGCGCTTCAGCCACAAGGAGATCAACATCGGGCTGGCGCGCGAAGCGCTCAAGGACCTGCTGTCGATCCAGAACCGCCAGGTCGGCGTCGAGAACATCCAGAAGACCGTGGCCGACTTCTACAAGATCAAGGTCGCCGACATGTACAGCAAGAAGCGCCCGGCCAGCATTGCGCGGCCACGCCAGATCGCGATGTACCTCGCGAAGGACATGACGCAGAAGAGCCTGCCTGAGATCGGCGAGTTGTTCGGCGGGCGCGATCACACGACGGTGCTGCACGCGGTGCGCAAGATCGCGGCCGAACGTCAGAAGAACACCGAGCTGAACCAGCAATTGCACGTGCTCGAGCAGACGCTGAAGGGGTGACGAATGGTCAGGATGTCAAACAACAAGTCTGGGGACAAGTTTCGGACAAGCCCACACCTGTCCACAGGCCGAGGCGATTTCGCAAAGTTGTTGTACGGCCGGCATGTGCCTCACACAGACTTCGACCCCATGGTTTACCGTGCCCTAAGTGGCTGATCGAACAGGCGAAAATGACCTTGTCCACAGAAACCGCCGGTCTCTACTATTACGACCAAGTTGAGAGGTTCAAATGATTGTCTTGAAGACAGCACAAGAAAAAGTTTTGAGCGCACTGCAGGCAGTGGCCGGAATCGTGGAGCGTCGGCACACCCTGCCGATCCTGGCCAACGTGCTGATCCGCAAGACCGGTGAGCAGATCGAGCTGACGACGAGCGACCTCGAGATCCAGGTCCGCACCCGCGCCGAACTCGGCGGCGACGGCGGCAATTTTTCGACCACGGTCGGTGCACGCAAGCTGATCGACATCCTGCGTTCGATGCCGAACGATCAGATCGTCACGCTGACCGCCAACCAGAACAAGCTCACGCTCCAGGGGGGCAAGAGCCGTTTCACGTTGCAGACCATGCCCAGCGACGACTTCCCGCTGGTGCAGGAAGCCGCCGACTTCGGGCCCGCGTTCAGCGTGCCGCAGAAGGCGCTGAAAGGGCTGATCAACCAGGTGCACTTCGCGATGGCGGTGCACGACATCCGGTACTACCTGAACGGCATCCTGTTCGTGGCCGAAGGCAAGAGCCTGACATTGGTCGCGACCGACGGCCACCGCCTGGCACTGGCGCAGGCCACGCTCGATGTCGAGATCCCCAAGCAGGAAGTCATCCTCCCGCGCAAGACGGTGCTCGAACTGCAGCGCCTTCTTCGTGATGAAAGCGGGCGCGACGAGAAGGAAGGCGAGGAGAGCCAGATCGAGATGCGCTTCGCCGGCAACCAGGCCAAGTTCAGCTTCAGCGGCATGGAGTTCGTCACCAAGCTGGTCGAGGGCAAGTTCCCGGACTACAACCGTGTGATCCCGAAGAACCACAAGAACGCCGTGACGCTCGGCCGCGCGCCGTTCCTGGCCAGCCTGCAGCGCGCCGCGATCCTGACGAGCGAGAAGTTCAAGGGCGTGCGCGTCAACATCGAGCCGGGCACCTTGCGCATCGCGTCGAGCAACGCCGAGCAGGAAGAGGCCAAGGAAGAACTCGAGATCGACTACGCCGGCGACGCGATCGAGATCGGCTTCAACGTGACCTACCTGATCGACGCGCTGAGCAACATGAGCGTCGAGATGATCAAGCTCGAGTTGCAGGACACGAACTCGAGCGCGTTGATCACCGTGCCCGAGCAGGCCGGCTTCAAGTACGTCGTGATGCCGATGCGGATCTGATGACCGGCCATCACCCGAAGCACAAGCGGGCTGCGGCCCGCTTCAGCGTTTCTTATGGGGCGGCTTGCGGTGCGAGCGCAGCCCCGACCGAGAGTGAAAGCGTTTGATGAGCGAGATGATGAACACCCCTGAAGACGACGCGAACAAGGCCGAGAAGGCCACCTTCGCGGCCGACAGCGCCGCAAGGTCCACGCAACACGCCGCCGACAGCGCCGCGTACGGCGAAGGCAGCATCCAGATCCTCGAAGGCCTGGAGGCGGTGCGCAAGCGGCCTGGCATGTACATCGGCGACACGTCGGATGGCACCGGCCTGCATCACCTGGTGTTCGAGGTCGTCGACAACTCGATCGACGAATCGCTCGCTGGCTACTGCGACGACATCGTCGTGACGATCCACACCGACAACTCGATCAGCGTGACCGACAACGGCCGCGGCATCCCGACCGGTGTGAAGATGGACGACAAGCACGAGCCGAAGCGCTCGGCCTCCGAGATCGCACTGACCGAGCTGCACGCTGGCGGCAAGTTCAACCAGAACAGCTACAAGGTCTCGGGCGGCCTGCACGGCGTGGGCGTGAGCTGCGTCAACGGCCTCAGCAAATGGTTGCGCCTGACGGTGCGCCGCGATGGCCAGACGCATTTCATGGAGTTCAAGCAGGGCATCCCGCAGGACCGGGTGATCGAGCAGCGCGACGGTGTAGAGGTCTCGCCGATGAAGATCATCGGGGAGACCGAGAAGCGCGGCACCGAGGTGCACTTCCTGCCCGACCTCGAGATCTTCTCGAACATCGACTTCCACTACGACATCATCGCGAAGAAGCTGCGCGAGCTGAGCTTCCTGAACAACGGCGTGAAGATCCGCCTGGTCGACGAACGCAACAACAAGGAAGACACGTTCGCGTACGCGGGTGGCGTGAAGGGTTTTGTCGAGTTCATCAACACCGGCAAGAAGGTGCTGCACCCGACGGTGTTCGGTGCGACTGGCGAGAAGGTCAGCGAGCAGGGCACGACGATCACGACCGACGTGGCGATGCAGTGGAACGATGGCTACAGCGAGAACGTGCTGTGCTTCACCAACAACATCCCGCAGCGCGACGGCGGCACCCACCTGACCGGCCTGCGCGCGGCGATGACGCGCATCATCAACAAGTACATCGAGGACAACGAGCTGGCCAAGAAGGCCAAGGTCGAAGTCACCGGCGATGACATGCGCGAAGGGCTGTGCTGCGTGCTGAGCGTGAAGGTGCCCGAGCCCAAGTTCAGCAGCCAGACCAAGGACAAGCTCGTCAGCAGCGAAGTGCGCGGCCCGGTCGAAGATGTGGTCAGCAAGGCGCTGGCCGACTACCTGCAAGAGAACCCGAACGACGCGAAGATCATCTGCAGCAAGATCGTCGACGCCGCGCGTGCCCGCGAGGCCGCGCGCAAGGCCCGCGAGATGACGCGCCGCAAGGGCGTGCTCGACGGCATGGGTCTGCCCGGCAAGCTCGCCGACTGCCAAGAGAAGGACCCGGCGCTGTGCGAGATCTACATCGTCGAGGGCGACTCGGCCGGTGGCTCGGCCAAGCAGGGCCGTGATCGCAAGTTCCAGGCGATCCTGCCGCTGCGCGGCAAGATCCTGAACGTCGAGAAGGCGCGCTACGAGAAGCTGCTGACCAGCAATGAAATCCTGACCCTGATCACGGCTCTGGGCACCGGCATCGGCAAGGGCATGGGCGGCGACGACTTCAACCCGGACAAGCTGCGCTACCACCGCATCATCATCATGACCGACGCGGACGTCGACGGTGCGCACATCCGCACGCTGCTGCTCACGTTCCTGTTCCGCCAGATGCCCGAGCTGGTCGAGCGCGGGCACATCTACATCGCGCAGCCGCCGCTCTACAAGGTCAAGCTCGGCAAGGACGAGCAGTACCTGAAGGACGGCCACGAGCTCGACGCCTACTTGCTCAAGGTGGCGCTGAAGGATGCCAAGCTCGACACCAAGGTGCCCGGCGCCGCATTGCTGCAAGGCGACGCGCTCGAAGCGCTGGCGCGCCAGTACGTGCTCGCGAAGAACGTGGTCGAGAGGCTGTCGAGCTGGATGGACGTCGAGGCCTTGCGCGCGATGGCCAACGGCCTCGAGCTGAACGTCGACACGTTGGAGGCCGCCGAGCAATCGGCCGCGGCGCTGAAGGCGGCGCTGCACGACGCCGAAGTCACCGCCGAGTTCGACGCGCGCATGGACAAGCACATCCTGCGCATCAGCCGCATGCACCACGGCAACGTGAAGAGCAGCGTGATCACCGCCGA
>JBDTVC010000353.1:0-4650 GCA_040007475.1 Burkholderiales bacterium | reverse complement strand
GCGGATTGAGCTGATAGCGCAGCATCGCCAGCTGGGCCGAGCTCGCCTGGTTGCCAAGCGCTGCGAGCTGATCGCTCTGCTCCTCGACGATCAGATAGAAATTGATCCCGAAATAGAGCGCCGACCAGCCGGCGAGCACGGTGAAATTGATGAAGATCGTGCCGAGCACCAGGCTGAGATTCAGGCCTGGCCGGTAGAGGCTGATGAAGGAAAAGGAGAAGGCATCGAGCACGGCGTAGAGCACCGTCGCCGCGGCCAGAGTCAGGATGGTCAGGACCACCGTCGCGATACGCCGCTGGCGGCGATAATAATTGTACAGGGTCGAGAGCAGCAGCGTGATGCAATAGCCGACGATCGATTCGATCACGACCGGCACGATCGTGGTGATCGACGGGCCGTTCGAGATGCTCGAGACACTGCGCAGGATGAGATAGCCCGTCCAGCCGGCCGCCTGCAGCGTCCAGAAGGCGCGGCTCTTGTCTTCGAAGAACGGCCGCGAGAAGATCGCGGGCTTGGTGAGCAGCGCCATGGGCGGCTCTTAGCCCGGCTGGGAGAAGAGCGCAAAGTGGGTTAGCATCAGCGGGAGGAGAGAGGCCATGACCGAGCACCAGGACCGCGCGCAGTTCACTGCGATGACCGAGGGCACGCAGGAAGACTGGAACATCATCGGCGGGCATTTCCGCGACTTCGCCAGGGACCTGCCCGGCCGGGTGCTGACTCATCTCAACCTGCTGGCGGGCGATTTTGGCGGCTTCCCGGTCGACCGGCTCGAACATTCGCTCCAGACCGCGACCCGCGCACATCGCGACGGGCGAGACGAGCGCTACGTTGCGATGGCGCTGCTCCACGACATTGGCGATACGCTCGGCACCTTCAACCATCCCGAGATCGGCGCGGCGATGATCAGGCCATTCGTGTCGGAGGAGGTGCACTGGATCGCCAATATGCACGGCGTGTTCCAGGGATATTATTTCTTCCACTATCTCGGCATGGAGCGCGACCAGCGCGAGATTTACCGCGGCCATCCCCATTTCGAGGCGTGCGCCGAGTTCTGCGAGAAATACGATCAGACGTCGTTCGACCCCGCTTATGAAAGCGCGCCGCTGAGCTTTTTCGAGCCGATCGTGGGGCGTGTGTTCGCGAAGCCTCTCAACAGCATTTACGCGAAGGCGGCGGAGTGATGTTTGATAGAATTGCTGTTTTTGCCTGACTCATTTCCAGCGGCCCGAGCACCGACAGCGCTACTCGGCGACAGCAGGACGAGAATTCCAGTCATGTGAAAGAGCGGTGTGGACCGCTTCTGACGGTCCGCGAAGTCGCTATGGGGGATTTCGGACACGCGTTGAATCGCGCGCGCGGCTCGGCGACGATTATGTTGGACGAGTGACATAATTCAGGGCGGATTTCGGGCGCTGGAAGGGGCTAATACGAGGAGAAAGCTCGGCAAACCGGTGTGACGCGTTGGAGAGTTTTGTCATGCCTATCCGGGGTCTGGCGCGGTTCTGTACAGAACGTTGTACAGGTCCCTCTTCAGGCGGAGACGGGAATCGGGAGTTGCCTCCCCAGATAAAAAAAGGCCGCCGTCCCGAAGGGACGGCGGCCAATTTCTGCCCTTGGGCGACGATCAGAACTGGGCGTTGAGCGTTGCGATGAAGGCGCGCGGGCTGCCGATCTGGACGAACGGCACGTTGAACTGCGTCGTCGAGCCGCCCGTGAAGCCGCCAACATAATAGGTGTTGAACAGGTTCTGCACGTTGAGCTGCAGATAAGTCGTGTCGTTGAGTCCGGCCCAAGACATCTTCAGGCGCGCATCGAGATCGACCTGAGTATAGGCCGGGGTCTTTGCCGGATATACCTGGTACACGAAGCCGCGGGTTCCGGTGTAGGTAGTCGCCGTGTTTGCAGCGGTTGGGCAGACCTGATTGACCAGTGACGAAGTGCACTGCAGGTTCGGCAGGTTCTGGTCGTTCAGATAGCGCGAGCCGGTCTGCTTCGCCTGGATGGCGAGCGAAACTGGGCCGATATCGCCCTGCAAACGGCCACCAAAGGTATAGACCGGGGAGCCGGATTCACGCTTGCCCGCCGTCATCGCGAGGATCGGTGCGCCTGCGACCGTGCAATTGGTAGTCGCAGTAGCGTTCGATATTGCCGCGCACTTGCCGATCTCTACGTTGTTCTTGATCTCGGACTTCAGATACGATCCGAAGACATACATCGTGACTTCGCGGATCGGGCGATAGGAGATGCTGCCGTCGATACCGTATTTGTTGACGCGGCCCAGGTTGCGATAAATCGTCTGATCGGTCGTGACGTCATAGGCGCTTGCCAGGCGGTTCGTGAATTTCGTGAACCACGGGCTGATCGTCGCCTGGATCTTGCTCGAGGTATAACGCAGACCGCCGTCGAAATTGTCGGTCGTCTCCGGGACCGGGTTTGCGGCCGCGGTGCCCAGTGCATAATAGAAGCTCTGATACAGACTGTCCGTACCCGGAACCTGCAGCCCCTTTGAGTAATTGAAATAAGCGGTCAGGTGATCAGCAAACTTGTAGGTTGCGCCGACATTCGGCAGCACCCGATTATACCTGAACTGCCGTGCCTGCGGAGCGGCATAAGCGGGATTGGAAGCCGCGTAGGTTGTGTTGCCTGCGGTGTTGCCGCGACCGAGGCAATCGACGTTGCCGTTCGCCGCAGTCGTGAAGCAGAAGTTGTTGAGGTTGCGCTTGAAGAACGGTGCACGGACACCGAGGTTCACGGTCAGCCCGCCGAAGGTGCCGCGATACTCGCCTGATACCTGGTCGAGGATTGCGAAGGACAAGCGATCACGCTTCTCGATCAGGCGACCATTGGCGCCCAGCACGCCATTGTTGATCGGGAAAACATCGGTCGGGAAGCCGTTGATCTGCACTGGCGCGAGTTCGCCGGTCTGCCGATGGCGGCCATAATCGTGCGAATAGGCGATACGGATCGAGTTATCGTCGTTGATGTCGTAGCGCAGCGATGAGATCAGGCCGTACCGATGTGTCACCGTCTGGCTTGGCGCCAGGAACGTAACGCCCGTGAAGCCGCTGCAGGCTGCGCCCGCCGGCGTGCAGGTATCGAGGGTGTCGCCATCTGCGTTCAGATCGCGCCCGAGATAATAGCCGCCGCCGATGAAGCCCTGATAGGACACGCCACCGATCGTGCGGACGCCCTCGCGCCCCGTCACGGTGCCGCCGCCATTTGCCTTCACATACTGGAAGCTCGGCTCAACCGTCAGGACGAGGCCGGGAGACAAGGTGAAGCGCGAGCTTACACGAATGTTGCCCGTGTTCGACGGATTATAGCGTTCGTCGAACGTCGTGCCGCAGGTATTGGTTGAATCCTGCAGGCCCGTGCGCCCGACCGCCACCTGGCAACGCGGAACGCTATACGGCAACTCGTCACGGCTGTTCGGGAAGCGATTGGTCGAGCCAGTGCCTGGCGTACGCAAAGCGCCAGTGAGGAGAATCGGATTCTGCGGTGTGGCGGTTACGCCGCCAATGACACCCGAAGTAGCCTGTGTGAGGATATTGGGATCGAACCGCAGCGGCGCGGAGCCGAAGAAATTATTGCGGTTGACGTTATAGTTGCCCGAGATCGAGATGAAGTCGCCATTGCTGCCGATCGGCTGATAGACGCGCGCATTGTACTGCGCCTTGCGGATTTTGCCGAAATCGTTGAACACGACATTGTTTTCGGCATGGCTGGCGGAAATCCACGCCTTGGTGCCGAACGAGGTGAACGCGCCCGTGTTGACGAGGCCGAAGACGCGGAAGAAGTTATAGTCGCCGACTGAACCTTGCAGCCGCGCACCGAACTTGTCGGTTGGGATGATGGTTGTGTAGTTGACGGTCGAACCCGAAGCGGCTGCGGTCGGGCTATCGACGTCGGTCGAGCCGTAGCTGACATTGACCTGCTGGATCAGCTCGGGATCAAGCTGCTGGTTCGAATATAGCGCATAGTTGCCGGTGTCGTTCAGCGGAACACCATCAAAGGTCAGCGCGATGCGGCTTGAATCGAAACCACGAATGCTGAGCGTACCGCCGGCCGAGCCGAACGGATCGTTGTTTTGGAAGCTGACGCCTGGCAGCTGATTGATCGTGTCGAGGATCGAGTTGCCGGGGGTCTGCTTGGCGATGAACTCCTGGGTCAGGACGCCCTTGGCCTTGGTGGAGTCGGGGATCTGAACGCCGCCGACGCCTGCCGCGCGTGCAGCGGTAACGACGATGTCGCCCTGATCGAAATCAGTTGAGCCGGTCGACTGCGCGAAAGCGGCGCCCGGCAGCATGAGGGCGCTGAACGCGACTCCCAGAAACAGATTTTTACGCATGGTTTTCCCCTTTGAGGCTGAGTCGCGGATAGCTCGGTGGTGTTCACCGTCGCTGGCCCCATGCGACTCGATTATTTCGGATAAATGACACAGGGGAATCTTCAAGTGGGGCGCAGCATTCGCTTATGCTGCGTTGCAAAAAAGCATCACCCCGCGGTGGCGACGATTTCGGCCCAGCCGGCTTCGTCTATGACCCTGACACCCAGTTCCGCCGCCTTTTTCAGCTTGGAGCCCGCGCCCGGGCCGGCGATCACCAGATCGGTTTTGGCCGATACGGACCCGGCGACGCGCGCGCCCAGCGC
>JBDTVC010000352.1:0-4680 GCA_040007475.1 Burkholderiales bacterium | reverse complement strand
GCAAGGCCGCGAGCCAAAGTTCCTTTTTCATGACGGCACCCTGCATTCGTGCAAAGAGAGATGGTGGAAGCGTCGCTCACGACTCGGGCATCCGCTGGTTCGATCCGTGGTCTTGAACGTGGCAGACATCATCGGGACGCCTCGGACGTCGCGGAATCACCGCCAGCCACCGTCGAAACACTCCCCTCGAGCAACGGCTGCGACGGCAGCCGCTGCAGTTGCATGAGCGAGAGCGCACCGTATAGCGGCGGACTGAGTGTCCGAGAGATCGCACTGGCAATCAGCGCGCATGCCATCAGGCTCAACACCAGGCCGTGGCCGTCGACCATTTCCATCACGATGATGAACGAGGTCATGGGTGCCTGGGTCGCGGCGGCGAGAAAACCCACCATGCCGAGCGCGATCAGCGTCGACGCCTGAGGATAGTGGGTCAGCAGGGCGATGTCATTGCCGAGTGCCGCGCCGATGGCCAGCGACGGAGCAAAGATGCCAGCAGGAACGCCGGACCACGCCGTGAACCAGGTTGCAACGAACTTGAGCAGAACGTAGACGCCAGGCGCGGTTTCGCCACCTTCTAGCATCAGGCGGGTGTACGAGTACCCGCTGCCGAACGTGGCACCGTGCGACACGACGCCAATGACCGCCACCGTCAGACCGCAACCACTGGCGAACAGCACCGGCCGGTCACGGCGCCACCGGGTGAAGCGGTCGCGTGACTGCCCTCCAAGACAGACGACGAGCAAGCGTGCGAAGAGGCCGCCGGCCGCCCCCGCAGCGATCGCCACGAGCAGGCCAGGCAAGAGAAGCGACAGGCTGATGTCGGCCACTCGAATGATGCCGAAGTAGGTGCCGTTGCCGTTGATCGATACGGCCATCACGCCGGCAAAGACGATCCCGCCCACCAGCAATCCGCTGCTGCGTTGCTCGGGGCTTCGCGAGAGTTCCTCGATCGCGAACATGACCCCAGCGAGCGGCGTGTTGAACGCGGCGGCGATGCCTGCCGCCCCGCCAGCAACGAGCAGACCGTGTTCGGTCACGGCCGAGCGCGCGGGCAGCCAACGACGCGCCCCGAGCATGACCCCGGCGGCGACCTGGACTGACGGGCCCTCGCGCCCCAAAGACAAGCCCGCTAGCAGGCCCCACGTCGTCAGACCGATCTTCGCCAGCGTGATCCTGACGGAAACGAACAAGCCTCTCTCCGCGGGGCCGACCGACGGATCCAACGCGGCCATGACCTGTGGGATGCCGGAGCCGGCGGCGCCGGGAGCAAAACGTCGAGTCAGCCAGATGATCGCGGCGGCGCAGAGCGGTGTCCATGCCAGAGGCGCCCACCACCAGATCCTTTGGACATCGAAAAACAGGTGAAGAGCGTGTTCCGTCAGCCATGTGAACGCGACCACGGTGAGGCCAGCCAAGCCAGCCACCGCGATCACGACGGCACGCGCCCACCAGACGCGCCAATCGGCGAACTCCTTTTTGACGGCCGAGGCGATATGGGGGGCGTGCTTCATGTCACGTTGGTGCGGCGCACTATGATCGACCGATGCCAAGAAA
This sequence comes from Burkholderiales bacterium, assembly GCA_040007475.1. Lineage (GTDB taxonomy): Bacteria > Pseudomonadota > Gammaproteobacteria > Burkholderiales > Burkholderiaceae_C > LMDS01. Next base: position 3,126 of record JBDTVC010000352.1, on the reverse strand, counting down.
AACGGAATCGAGCCGACCAACCGCAGCTAAAGTTCGCGCTTTGGAGGGGCCCCTCAACGAGCCGGCAACCCGCGTTCTGCGACGCTTTCGGTTGGTCTTCAACGCAGTCAAGACGCACTTCCGGCAGGTCGAGAGGACCGCCGGCGTCGGCGGCGCGCAGCTTTGGGCCTTGAGCCTGATTCGCGACGCGCCTGGCATGGGCGTCAATGACCTCGCCAGAGCAATGGACGTGCATCAGTCGACGGCGAGCAATCTCGTCAAGTCGCTCGCAGAACAGGGAATGATCGTGGTGGCGAAGAACAGTTCAGATCGCCGCACCGTGCAACTGCGAACGCTGCCGGCCGGGGCCAGAGTGCTGCGCCGTGCGCCTGAGCCGTTCACCGGGGTCCTGCCCGATGCGCTCAACAGCCTCGACGTCAAGACACTTGCACGACTCGAGAAGGACCTCGGCAAATTGATCGAGGCACTCGATGTGGACGAACGCGATGCCGGCATTCCACTCGGCCAGACGTAGGCGAAAGGTTGCCCCGCTGACGACTTGATCACCTTGCGGGGTAGACGACGTCGGCGCGTCGGTTCTGCGCCCACGCCGCCTCATCGTGACCGGTCGCCTTGGGCTTCTCTTTGCCCCAACTGATGGCTTCCATTTGCGCGTCCTTCACGCCCAACAGCCTGAGCGAGCGCATGACTGCATCGGCGCGCTTTTGCCCCAACGCAAGATCGTATTCGGAACTCCCGCGCTCATCGGCATTGCCTTCGATCTTGATCGCCAGTGCAGGTCTCGACGCGAGATAGCGACCTTGCCGCTCGATCAGAGGCGTGTACTGTTCCTTGACGACAAACTCGTCAAAGTCGAAGTACACGCTGCGATCGGTCGAGATCGGATTCTTGGGATCGAGATAGGCTGGCAGGGCAACCGCCGCGACGGCAGACGTCGCGGCGGCTTTGGGCATTCCCGAGGGCTGCGCCGAGGGCGTACTCGTGGCAGGCTTCGCAGGTCCGCCGGCAGGTGTGTTCAAGGGTGTGCTGCTACAAGCCGCCAGGAACAATGCGGTGACTGACAGCAGGGCAACTGCTTTGCTTGAATTCATCCAATCTCCACCAGATTACCTGTCGATGCGCACGCCGAACTTTGAGAAGATCGCCTCGCCGGGACGGGGCACACAGAAAAAACAGAGCCCGTGAAGAGCTCTGAAAAGTCGCTTTGCTCGACCCGAGCTGCGTTGCAGCGGCTCAAGTCGAAACATATTGTATTGGTACAAATGTCTTCTGACAACTGCGGCTGGATGCGCGCGCCGTTTCCTTGTCAGGGCCCGGGGGACACCATGCCACGTGGCAGTGCCGAGATGGGGGCGCTGCGACGCATGCCTTCCGAAGCGGGGGCGCATCATGTGAATTCCTTGACTGGGCGACCAGGGCCCTCGGCACACATTGACACCTCGTTCGAGCGCAAGTTCCGGCGCTCGCGGCTGTGACTTTCTCGCGCTGGGGCGCCCTGAGGTCGGGAACTACGTCTTGCCGCGAGCTTGCAATGAGGCTAGTCTGACCACATTGCCACAAATGTACATTGATGATTCGAGATCCTTTGCGCCAACTGCGTTCGATGTCGCTTGGGCTGGTGGTCGTCGGTTGCCTGTCAGGTTGCGCGTCGACCGGATCGAAGCCTGCCGTCATTGCCGCTCCGATGGCAGTTCCGCCCCACGGTTCGTCGACGGACTTGGGTCGATCCGCCTTGCCAGGTTTGGTCCCTCAGACAGCACCCGGCACCGATCCGACTCGCCAGATGCCGACGACAAACGCAGGCCTGGAAGAGGCGCTCCACGCATTCGAACGACGCCGTGTCGAGAGCGGGGCACCGCTGTTCGAGGTGCTCAATTTCGGCCGCTCCGCGTCGGGTCGATCGCTGCTTGCAATCCGCGTTTCGGGCGGACCCGGCATCGAGTTCAAATCGCTACCGAACGTTCTCGTCGTTGCGCAGCAACGCGGCGACCAACCTGCCGGGGCTGAGGCATTGCTGACGCTGGCTCAACGGGCCCAGGGGGGTGAGTTGGCCGATGTCTTGCGGCGCGTGAACGTTGTGCTTGTCCCCCGATTGAATCCCGATGGTGCCGAGAGTGCTCGGCCGGCCAGTGAAGAACGAATTGACATCACCACGGACCATCTGGCGCTGCGCTCGAACGAGGCTTGGGGTTTCGCGGGGTTGGTCCGCGACCTGGATCCTGAACTCGTCGTCGAGCTTCGCGATTACGATGCGGCCGCGTCGACATGGAGCCGCTTTGGCGCAACGCCTGCCGCCAGCGTGATGGTCGACTATGGCGCAACACCGGCGCAGCCGGCCCTGATCACCCGCGCTGCCGAGGAATGGTTTCTGCGACCTTTGGCCGAGACGTTCGTCCGAAAGAGCATTGCGTGGGACTGGTACTACGCACCGGCCCCGCAGCGGGCGGGTTTGACGCTCAGCATGGGAAGCGCCAATCCGGACAACTTGAGCAACGTCATGGGGCTGCGCGGCGCCGTGAGCCTCTCGATCGCGGTGCGCGCCGCAGGCCGCAGTGCAACAGCCATCCTTGAGGGTGAGCGAATTCAGCTGGTCGCGATTCGCAGCGTGCTGGACGGCATTGCTGGCCGCGCCGACGATCTGTCGAGGGTCCGGCGCTACGAGCGTGCGACTATCGCTTCACAGGAGTGCCGTGGCGAGATCGTGCTCGACGCTGAGCCGACGCGCAGCGGACGGACTGTGTCGATGCTGGATTCACAGACCGGCGTCGACAAGACGGTCGCCGTCGAGTGGCAATCATCGCGGGTGCTCGAAATGCGTCGGCTGCGGCCTCGACCCTGCGGGTACTGGATAGCGGCAAGCGCGTCGGCTTCGGTTCAGCATCTGCGTCGACTGGGGGTTCGGGTGCAGGAATTGCGCAGCCCAGCCAATGTGTTGGGCAGCATGTTCAAGGAGCGTGACGCGGGTGGGAGCACGCCCGTCGAGGCGGATACGGTCGATGCGCTGATCGACATGCCGGCTGGGAGCTTTTTCGTGTCACTGGACCAGCCGTTGGCCAACCTCGCCGTCGCGGCTCTAGCCCGGATATTTCACCTACCCCCGTAGAAGCGAGGACGGCATTGCCCGTT
>JBDTVC010000351.1:0-4686 GCA_040007475.1 Burkholderiales bacterium | reverse complement strand
CACCGACCGCCGAAGCGAAGCGCCGGAACCTGCCCGCACGTGCCTTTGCTCGCGCAGACGGTTGCATGCAAGGCGGTCATTCACGAACGACAGCAATGGGCCGACAGCCGTCACCGGCCCAGCCCTCGGGTTTCATGCGTCGCGGGTTGCGCGAAGCGCGGTGGAGCAACTGACATGGACGAGCAACAGGCCACGCGGGTGCTCGCGATCCGCCACGGCGAGACGGCGTGGAACGTCGACGGCCGCATCCAGGGCCAGCTCGATGTGCCGCTCAACGACACCGGCCGCTGGCAGGTGCACCGCCTCGCGCTCGCGGTGGCCGACGAAGGCGTCGACGCCATCTACTCCAGCGACCTGCTGCGCGCGTTCGAGACCGCGCAGGCCGTGGCGCGCGGCTGCGACCTGCCGATCACGACCGACACGGGGCTTCGCGAACGCGGATTCGGCATCTTCGAGGGCCTGAGCTACGACGAGATCACCCAGCGCTGGCCCGAGCAGGCCGAGCGCTGGCGCAGGCGCGATCCCGACTTCGGCGCCGACGGCGGCGAGTCGCTGCGGCAGTTCGCCGAACGCGGCGTCGCCACGGTCGCGCGGCTCGCAGCGCTGCACCCGGGGCAGACCATCGCCGTCGTCTCGCACGGCGGCGTGATGGACTGCCTGTACCGCGCCGCCTCACGCGTCGCGCTCGACGCGCCGCGCTCATGGCAGCTCGGCAATGCCAGCATCAACCGGCTGCTCTACACGCCGCAGGGCTTCACGCTGATCGGCTGGAGCGACGACTATCACCTCGACGACGGCGCGCTCGACGAGTACGCCGACAGCGACGCACAAGCCCAGCGGGCCTGACGCGACATGACCGGCCCGCAGGTGATCGTCCTCGCGACGCCGGTCTTCCTGCTGCTGATCGGCATCGAGTTTCTGGTCGGCTGGCGGCGCGGTCGCAACACCTATCGGCTGGCCGACGCGCTGAACAGCATCGGCCTGGGGGTGATGAGCCAGGTCGTCGGCGTGTTCAGCGTGTTGCTGATGGTCGGCATCTATGCGTTCTTCTTCGAGCGCGTCGCACTGTGGAAGTTGTCGCCGGGCGAGCCCTGGGTCTGGATCGCCGCGCTCGTGTTCTACGACTTCTGCTACTACTGGAAGCACCGCTTCGGCCACACCGTCGCGCTGATGTGGGCCGCGCACGTCGTGCACCACCAGAGCGAGGACTACAACCTCTCGACCGCGCTGCGCCAGCCCGGCACTGGCTGGCTGGTCGATTGGGCGTTCTACCTGCCGATGGCGGTGCTCGGCTTCCCGCCGCTGGTGTTCGGCATCGTCGGGCTGGTGCAGCTGCTCTACCAGTTCTGGCCGCACACGCAGCATATCGGCACGCTGGGCTGGTTCGACCGCTGGTTCTGCTCGCCCAGCAACCACCGCGTGCACCACGCCGTGAACGACAGGTACCTCGACAAGAACTACGGCGGCATCTTCATGGTCTGGGATCGGCTGTTCGGCAGCTTCGCGCTCGAAGACGCCGCCGTGCCCTGCGTCTACGGCACGCGCGGCCCGCTGCGCAGCTGGAACCCGCTGTGGTCCAACCTGCACAACTACGTCGACATGGCTCGCGACAGCTGGCGCGCGCGGTCGTGGGCAGACAAGCTGCGCGTCTGGTTCAAGCACCCCGGCTGGCGCCCGGCCGATGTGGCGCGGCGCTGGCCGAAGCCGGCGTTCGACATCTCGCGCGTCGAACGCTTCGACCCGCCGATGGCTGTAGGCGCGCAGTGGGTGGCGATGCTGCTGTTCGTGATGGCGCTGACCGCGACGACGCTGTTCCTGTGGTTCGCGCACCGGCTCACGTTGGCCGAACAGTCGGGCGCCGCCGCCGTGATCCTGGCGCTGCTTTGGGCGGTCGGTCGGGTGTGTGAATCCAGCTCGGTGTTTTCCCGCGGAACCGGGTTTCGGGGCTTGCGGCCCGAGCAGGAGTGAATAGACTGCGCCGCTGACCCACTGAACCGCGTTCAACCTGCTGAACGCGCGATGGCCGGTCGACCGGAGCTCACCCTGCACGCGACGCCTTCATCGATGCGAACCGCCCCGCTGGTGCCCGCCGTCACACGGGCGCTCGCGCTGCTCGATCGCCTGGCGCAGCGGCGCGAGCCGATGAGCCTGGCGCAGCTGACGAGTGAACTCGCGCTGCCCAAGAGCAGCGTGCACGGCCTGTGCAACACGCTGATGTCGTTCGGCTACCTGCGCCGCCGGTCCGACGGCGCGTTCCTCATCGGCCCGCGCGTGATGAGCCTGGCCGAAGCGTTCGTCGCGGGCACCGATGTGGCACAGGAGTTCACGGCCATGTGGGCGGACGTCGGCGCCGCACCCGAGGAGACGGTGGTGCTGTCGGTGCTGAGCGGCACCGACGCGCTGTATGTCGCGGTGCGCAACAGCGCGCGTCCGCTGGGCCTGGCCTTCAACGTCGGCATGCGGTTGCCGGCCTATCTGTCGGGCAGCGGCAAGGCGGCGCTGGCGTTCCAGCCGCCGGATGCCGTCCGCAAGCTGTTCGCGGGCGGGCTGACCACGCACCTCACACGCAAGGGCCCGCGCGAGGTCGACGGGCTGCTGCGGGAGCTGGCGCTCACGCGCAGGCGCGGCTACAGCATCGACGACGAGACCGTGCGCGAAGGCGTCTATTCGTTCGGAGCGCCGGTGTTCGACGCTGCGGGCCACGTGGTGGCCGGCGTCGCGGTGTGCATCAACAAGGCGCTGCTCGGTGCGGACCGCGGCGAGCGGCACCGCGAAGTCGCGTTGAAGGTGGCGCGCGCGCTGTCGCGGCGCCTCGGGGCCAGGGTGGAGCGGTGACATGAGCGGCAACGAATACATCCTCGAAACCCGTGAACTCACCAAGGAGTTCAAGGGCTTCGTGGCCGTCAGCAAGGTCAACCTCAACGTGAAGCGCGGCAGCATCCACGCACTGATCGGCCCCAACGGCGCCGGCAAGACGACCTGCTTCAACCTGCTCACCAAGTTCCTGATCCCCACCAGCGGCCAGATCCTGTTCGACGGCATCGACATCACGCCCGAACAACCCGCGGTGATCGCACGCCGTGGCGTCATCCGCTCGTTTCAGATCTCCGCCGTGTTTCCGCACCTTTCGGTGCTCGAGAACGTGCGCGTCGCGCTGCAGCGAAAGCTCGGCACCTCGTTCCATTTTTGGAAATCCGAGCGCTCGCTGCAGACGCTGGACGCCAAGGCGCTGGAGCTGCTGCGCGAGGTCGACCTCGAACCCTACGCGGCGCTCAAGGCCGTCGAGCTCAGCTACGGCCGCAAGCGCGCGCTCGAGATCGCCACCACGCTGGCGATGGACCCCAAGCTGATGCTGCTCGACGAGCCCACGCAGGGCATGGGCCTCGAAGACGTCGACCGCATCCGCCAGTTGATCAAGAAGGTCGCCGCCAGCCGCACCGTGCTGATGGTCGAGCACAACATGAGCGTCGTCTCCAGCATCGCCGACACCATCACCGTGCTGCAGCGCGGCGCCACGCTGGCCGAAGGGCCCTACGCCCAGGTCTCGAAGAACCCGGCCGTGATCGAGGCCTACATGGGCAGCGCGAAGACCGAACTGAAGGGAGCCCACTGAGATGGTCACTCCCTTCCTCGAGGTCAAGGATCTGCACGGCTGGTACGGCGAATCGCACGTGCTGCACGGCGTGAACTTCCACGTCAACGAAGGCGAGGTCGTCACGCTGCTCGGTCGCAACGGCGCCGGGCGCACGAGCACGATGCGCGCGATCATGGGGTTGATCGGTTCGCGCAAGGGCTCGATCAAGGTGCGCGGCGCCGAGACCGTCGACATGGCCACGCACCGCATCGCGCGGCTCGGCCTGGGCTACTGCCCCGAAGAGCGCGGCATCTTCTCCAGCCTGTCGTGCGAGGAGAACCTGATGCTGCCGCCGCAACTGGCCGCTGGCGGCATGAGCGTCGAGCAGATCTACGCGATGTTCCCGAACCTGAAGGAGCGCGCCGCGAGCCAGGGCACGCGCCTGTCCGGCGGCGAGCAGCAGATGCTCGCAGTGGCGCGCATCCTGCGCACCGGGGCGAAACTTTTGCTGCTCGACGAGATCTCCGAAGGCCTGGCGCCGGTGATCGTGCAAAAGCTCGCCGAGATGGTCATCGCACTGCGCAAGCAGGGCTACACGATCGTGATGGTCGAGCAGAACTTCGTCTTCGCCGCGCCGCTGGCCGACCGCTTCATGGTGATGGAGCACGGCCAGGTCATTCAAGAGTTCACCCAGGCCGAACTGCCGTCGCGCATGGAGCGGCTCCACGAGTACCTCGGCGTCTGACGCGCCGTGTTTTCAACCCCACTTTCCTCCACGGAGACATTGACGATGAAACTCAAGAAACTGCTGCCCGCCTGCGCCATCGCAGCGACCACGGTGTTCGGTGCCGGCGCTCAGGCGCAGGTGTCGGGCGACGTCATCAAGATCGGCTTCATCACCGACCTGTCCGGCCTGTACGCCGACATCGACGGCCCGGCCGGGGCCGAGGCCATCAAGATGGCGATCGCCGACATGGGCGGCGCCCTGAATGGCAAGAAGATCGAACTGCTGGTCGCCGACCACCAGAACAAGGCCGACGTGGCCGCCGCCAAGGCACGCGAGTGGTTCGACACGCAGGGCGTGGACATGCTGATCGGCGGCACCAACTCAG
>JBDTVC010000350.1:0-4690 GCA_040007475.1 Burkholderiales bacterium | reverse complement strand
TGCGCTTACGAAACGTTTGAGGCCCGTCCTCTAACAACCGGTTGGAGCGGCAGCGTCATGAATAAAGTGCCCGTGGCAGCGCCGCGGCGCGCCGCTCAACCGCAACGTTAGACCGCATGCGAACCTACTCCGCGCTCCTATTCGCGTTCGTGGGGGCCGAGGCTGTTACTAATTTGTGCGGGGTGCAAACTACCAACGGAACTGGGGCACCCCCAACTAAGCTGTCGAAGCGCAGAAAATTCCCCTGCCGACACTTCTACGCCGAATCCGTCGACCCAATCGTTCTGATCCGCATCTGAGCCCGTGCGTCGCAGTCAATACCTGCGTCCGAGGCTCACGTAGAGGCCAACATCCTCGGTGGAGTCGCTCAAACCGAAGAACACGGAAGTCGACAAGCGCACGCGCTTGGCTTGTGTGAACGCGGTGCTGAAACCGACCGCTACCGAACGTTTGTCTTCGGAGCCGCTGAACCGACTGGTCCGGTTCTCGAGGTAGACGTAATAACTGTGGCGTTGGTCTTTACCAAACGGGACTGAAGCGCCAGCACCCAACCGCAGCTGGTTCCGGGGATCGAGGCCATTGCTGCGCCCGACGAAGGTATAGCCGGCATCGGCCAGCCAATTGATCCGGCCCAGACGCTGTATGAGACTGACTTGCACTTCGACATCCGTCGCACCCGAACCTAGTCCCTTGTCCTCGTCCCCCGTCGGCAGCGTGACACGAAGCAGGCCAATGACCCACGGACTCGTGCTCGTCCCTCGGCGTAAGTAGTATTCGCCACGCAAGGTTACGTCGCCCCAACCCGACTCCGTGCGCCGCGTGTCTGACGCCAGATCATCGCCTATCGCGATCGGCTGACCGTCCACGAAGCTGATGTCGGCGCCTCCGTCGATCCGCAGGTAGGGCAGACCGACTTGGAACTCGGCGCGGTCGAAGTACCACCGGGTGCTCAAATTGAGCACGTCGAGCGTGGTGTTCTCCTTTTCACCGTAGTCACCGATGAAGTGCCCGACGCCCGCATTCATCTGTATGCGGTAGCTTCCGTCATCTCGCACGGCCTCCGCCGCCAACCCTTGGCCAGCCGCGATCATGCAGGCTACTGCGTATACGAATCGGCGCATTCGAGACCTTCCCTCGGGGGTCGTCCCCCGATAATTCAATAGCGTTTCGAGCCCTGTACCGTTCGATCACTACCCTTTGTCGGGCTTCTCCGGCTTCTCCGGCTTCTCCGGCTTCTCAGGCTTATCAGGCTTGTCAGGACGTTCCGGCACAGCAGGTACGTCGGGTCGCTCGGGCACCGCGGCAACCTCTGGCCGATCGGGCTTGTCGGGGCGATCCGGCTTGTCAGGCTTGTCAGGACGTTCCGGCACAGCAGGTACGTCGGGTCGCTCGGGCACCGCGGCAACCTCTGGTCGATCGGGCTTGTCGGGGCGCTCGGCTACTACGGGTACGTCGGGCCGAGCAGGCATGTCGGGCTTATCGGGTTTGTCGGGGCGCTCGGGAGCCACCGGCGCATCGGGCCGCTGAGGCGTAGGTCGCAGGTCGGGGGTCTCGGGCGCGGTCGGTACGATGGGTGCTTCAGGCACCCGGGGAAGGTCGGGCGTATTTCCGGGATTCGGGGCAGTGAACTGTCGTGGCCGATCAGGGAAGAAGGCAACAGTCCGTACTGCTGCCAAGTCCATTTGCGTTCGCTCTGCTTGTCCGCTCGTGGCTCTATTGGTAGCCGGAGCGCTGCTCGCCGCCATCGATGTCAGATCCAACGGATCGCTCACTGTGACATCAGCCTGTGTCAGTGGAGCCGGCGTATCCCGCGCCTCGTCAACGGCGCGGCGCACGGGCGTCGCCTCGCGCACACGCGCAATCTGGAAGTTCGATCGAGGAGTCGCGCGCTTAGGCTTCGTCTCTCGGAACGCAAGCGTTTGTGCGGGAATCGACGCGATAGCCGGACTCGCCGACGCCGGCCGGAAAAGGGCTGACGTAGCCAACTCCATTTGCCCGATGTCGGTACCCACCGTCAGGGCGGCCGCCGCGGCGACTGCCGCCATTCCCCAATGCGCATCCCCTCTGCGACGAGACTTCGACGTCAGGTCGCGAAGTGCAGGCATCGAAGCCGGAGCGCGTGGCACGGCTGGCTGTGCCGGGTTTTGGGGCTTCGACGAGTTTCCCCACAGCTCACTTACCAAGGCGATGGGGGAACGGGTACGGCGTCCTCGAACCGGATCCAGAGCGTCCTTCAAAGCGCTCCATTGCGAAGGGCTAAAGCCTGGGGGCCTAAGGCTCGTTCTATCGGATGCCCGGTCGGGATCCGTCTGTCCACCACCTACCAAGTGGACGATCATGGCAGCAAGGCTATAGAGATCGTCACGCGGATCGGCCGGAGCGCCATTGAGGGATTCCGGGCTGGCGAATGCCGGCGTCAAACCGCCCTGCCGAGTCCATTGACCGCCGACACGCAGGCCGACCAGGTCGATGACGCGGGCGTGGCCGTCAACTACCAGAACATTTGAGGGTTTGATGTCGCCGTGAACGAAACCTGCGCGGTGATATACCAATAGGGCGGACGCAATTTCTTTCATTAGGACCGGAAGTTCCTCATTCCGGCCAGTCGAAAGGGCAGGCGTCTTCCGACACCATGATTCCAGCGTTTCACCGTTTACCCACTCTGCAACCTGGTACCACCACCGACCTTCTCGGCCGTGATCCAGCACTGTGACCAGACCGGCATGTGCGGAAACGCGAACAAGCCGTGCAAGTGATTGCACATCAAAGTTCGGTGCGAGATCCAGTGGCACGAGTTTCACAGCCACTGTCCGACAAGCATCGTCGACCGCGCGCCAGACGGTGCTCATGCGGCTGTGATGAACCTTCTCGATGAGTTTGAATCCCCCAACAAGGGTCGGCCATGCGGCAGTGGGCGGGGCAGGGTCGGAATAAGTTTCGGCGTGCGCACCGTCCGTAGCGGGAAATGGCTCCGTCTCTGCGGACGGGTCGGTATTTTTTAACGGGTGACTTGGGCCGGACCCCACGGCCCTCCAGGGCATCGTCTCTGCCCTGGAAATGCGCTGTAACGCGCTTCCGGCTCGGAGACCGTTCGTCCGAGTCGGCAGCTGGCCTGCTTGTTCGCTGTCTGTCGACATGCACCCGATCTGACTCGTTGGGGACGCAGTGCGCCGATCAATCGTATGCGCAGAGCCATGACAACGCGTGGGGGTTCAGCCCCGAAACTGCGTAGGCGTCGACTGACGTAAACGGTCGGGCTGTCTGTTAACGCGATCGGTTTGTTTGCGTGTGCGTCGTCAAGCTTGAAATTATGCGCGCCAACGCCGTGCGCAAAGTGCCCATGGCAGCGCGGTGGCGCTCCGCGCAACCGCAACGTTAGGTGCGCGTGATTGCATTCCGCATACTTTTCATCGCACTAGTCGTAGGTGGATTTACTCTGGGCCTCTTCGTCAGTGCCCCCCCATCGGTGAGGTCGTTGGAGCACCGGCGTCTTTCGTGGAAGCGGGAGGGGTCTGCTAGGCTCAGCAGCGATCATTTTCTTCAATCTCTTGAGGTTCGGTCCGCTTTAGGGCTTCGCTTTCTTCGACGGCGATATCGAACGCCACCTGCGACGAAACAAATCCTGGGCTACGGCCAGCGTCTGGCGCTGGACCATGCCGTTTGTCGTCCTCGGCCTCTGCGGCGATTGGTCAAACGCTAAGACCTCTCTTTGGAGGAGGGGGTGCAAACGCAGCGCTTCTGTTCACAACGTGAGTGGGAATTCTAGGAGGCACATTCATATATCACGCTCGCGTGATGCTGGGCTTGCGCGCACCTAACAAGTCGCTGGAGCGCAGCCGGGATGGATAAAGTGCTCAAACATGGCGCCTGCGCGCGGCGCGCTCAGCTCAATCGTTAGGCAGCACTTGTTGCGCGTCGCGCAACGCGGTACGATACCTCGGTGATCCAGTCGTTCCGCCACAAGGGGCTCCGGCGATACTTCGAATCCGGCAGTGCAGCAGGAATTCAGCCCAAGCACGCCAAGCGCTTGCGAATGCTACTGGTGGCATTGGATACGTCTAGCGGGATCGATGACATGGATGTGCCGAGCTTCAATCTGCACCAGTTGAAGGGTCGGGAGAAAGGACGCTGGTCGGTCTGGGTCAACGGCAATTGGCGAGTCACGTTCGAATTTCGCGAGGGGCACGCTTACGTGCTCGACTACGAGGACTATCACTAGTGACCATGCATAACCCTCCGCATCCTGGCGAGTTCATCTCCTCGGTCTACCTCGAGCCCAACGACATCACGGGGCGCGAGCTGGCCTCCAAGCTTGGAGTGTCGCCTTCCACGCTGAACCGTGTTCTCACCGGCAAGAGCGGCGTCAGCCCGGAAATGGCCCTGCGTCTCTCCAAGTGCCTGGGGCGTTCGCCCGAGAGCTGGCTAGCCATGCAGCATGGCCATGATCTTTGGCAGGCGCGCCGTACCGTCGACTTGAGTGACGTGCACGCGTTGAAGGTAAGTGCTGCCTAACAAATCGCTGGAGCGCACGCGTGGGAGTTAGAGTTCCAAGATCAGACGACAGTGCGCGCGGCGCTCAGCTCAGCCGTTAGGCGACGGAGGCAACAGTGGTCACAGTATCGGTGAGCGTTGACGTACCGAGTCTCGACGAGGGACTGCGCTTCTATGGCGAGGCGTTTGGCTTCGAGAA
>JBDTVC010000349.1:0-4693 GCA_040007475.1 Burkholderiales bacterium | reverse complement strand
CCCCCTGAGCCGATTGGATACCACGCCTGCGCCCATGTCTTCTCGCTTCTCAGACAAGTCGTGTTGCCAATTCAGCTCTGGACAAGGGGAACGATCCAACGCTCCTTACGGCTGTAGGCATCGCAATGCACTACCGATATGGGCGGCGGGGCGGGTGCACGCGGGCCTCCGCCTGCTCTCGCGACGGTTGAATCGTTTGTAGAGCGCCGCTGGTCAATACCGCCATCAACATGAACACCCCACCCAACTCGGTGGCGATGCCGCTCATAGCGGCGAAACCATCATGGTGGTCCCGTCTGTCGACTCGTTTGCGAGGGCGGCCGGCCCACCGCCGATCCGCCCAAACCAATGCGACCTCGTCGATACAGATTCCAGAACGTTGGTTCGCGTCGTCCTTGCCTTCTACACCGCCAACGTTGCTCGAAAGTTCACGCCGCCGCGCAGTGCCGGTGCCGGTTGGCGCGCTGACGCAGTTGCTTGACATGGATCCGACGGCGCGCTCGCGACTGCGCCATCTGGCTCTGGTCGAGTCTTCCTGTTACCTGTCCTCCCCCAATGATCCCTTTGCGCGCCTGCCGCCTCGGGCCGCTGAGATAGCCGTCCGCCAGCTCGATACGGTATTGCCGCGGCATCCTGCGTTGCGCGTGCTTCGCCTGCAACTCGAACGACATCTGCAAACCCACAGGGCTCGTGTCGCAGCGGTGCTCGCGGCTGCAGATCGAAAGTGGCAGATCGAAGGGACTGTCGCCAGTTTCGGCGCATCTTTAGCCCAGGATTCGATGATCGGTGGCCCTTGGGGGGTCACTGACTTCCTCGAAACACAGCCATTCGAACGAGCGAGCCTCGGACATGTCCGAAGCTGAGTCGGCCCTTCCTCACTCGCCGTACACCTATCGATGCGCATCGACCGCTGTCCGACCCGGACGAGACCGGCGCGAATCATGTGCGAACCCCACGCGCATGGCCGTGGTGAGGCTCGCGGATGGCAGCTCATGGGTGTGGTCGCCCATTGCGCTCACGCGAGACCTGGCGGACGACGTGTGGTCCATCGGGCCGGTGCGCCACATCGTCTCACCCAATAAGCTGCACCATCTGTTTCTGAAGGAGTGGGTGGACCTTTGGCCTTCCGCGCGACTTTATGAGCCGCCGGGGCTCGCCAGGAGGAAGTCCGCGCAGCGCTTCTACGCCGAGCTGGGGGACGAACGGGATCCATCGTGGCAGGCAGAAATTGATCAGGTCGTTCTCGAGGTTCATTTGCGATGGCCGAGGTGGTGTTCTTCCACCGGGCCTCGCGAACCGCAATCAGCGGCGACATGATTCAGTGCTTCCCCGAGGCAAGCATTTCCGGGTGGAAGGGAATGGTCATGCGACTCGGCGACTCGGCGGCTTGGTGGGTGAGCATGGCACCACACCACGCGACTGGCGCGCCAGCGTTCTGCGGCGCGGTCCCGTCCGTGCCGCACGACAGACGGTGCTGGCATGGAACCCTGAGCGACTGCTGATAGCGCACGGATCGTGCGCACAGACCAGCGCGCGGCAGATCACCGCTGCGGCGTTGATATGGGTCTGAGGCCCAGCTTGGACATGGCAAAGTCCCGGTCCTGCTCCTTCGCTGGTATTCACGATGCTCGAAATCGCCGCCACCTGCCTTGTTGTCACCGCCCTGCTGGCGTACTTGAACCACCGATTCGTGCGCCTGCCGACGACCATCGGCGTGATGGTCATCGCCCTCGCACTGTCGCTGGTGATCGTCGCGCTGGACGTCGTCGGCGTTTCGCACGCGCTGCGCAGCTACGAAGAGTCGCTGCTGCGGTCCATCGATTTCTCCGACGTGTTGATGCAGGGCATGCTGTCGCTGCTGCTGTTCGCTGGCGCGCTGCACGTCGACCTGAGCGAGTTGAAGGCGCTGCGCTGGCCGGTGGCGTCTCTGGCCCTGGTCGGCACCCTGGTCTCGACCTTGATCGTCGGCTTCGGCCTGTCGTGGGCCTTGCCGTGGGTTGGTCTGGATCTGCCGCTGATGTACTGCCTGTTGTTCGGCGCGCTGATCTCGCCCACCGATCCGATCGCCGTGATGGGGATCCTGAAGTCGGCCGGTGCGCCCAAGAACCTGGAGCTGGTCATCGCCGGGGAATCGCTCTTCAACGACGGCGTCGGCGTGGTCATCTTCGCGCTGCTGCTGGGCATGCTCACCAGCGGCGTGGCACCCACCACCGGTGCGGCGCTGGCGCTGCTGGCGCGCGAGGCCGGCGGCGGCATCGTCTTCGGGCTCCTGCTCGGCTACGTGACGTATCGGCTACTGAAGAGCGTCGACGAGTACCAGGTCGAGGTCCTGCTGACCCTGGCCGCCGTGACGGGTGGCTACGCTCTGGCCAGCCACCTGCACATCTCCGGCCCGCTGGCGATGGTCGTCACAGGCCTGATCATCGGCAACCAGGGCCGGGCGCTGGCGATGAGCGACACCACGCGCCGCTACGTCGACATGTTCTGGGAGCTGCTGGACGAGATCCTCAACGCCGTGCTGTTCGTGTTGATCGGGATGGAGGTGTTGCTGATCAGCTTCTCGGTGCCCGTGCTGGTGGCCGGCGCGGTGGCCATCGTCGTCACGCTGCTGGCACGCTTGCTCAGCGTCGGGCTGCCGGTGGCGGGGCTCGGCCGGCGCTTCGGTCTGCCTTCGACCGCATGGCGGGTGCTGACCTGGGGCGGCTTGCGCGGCGGCATCTCGGTGGCGCTGGCACTGTCGCTGCCGGTCGGCCCGCACCGCGACACCGTGCTGGCACTGACCTACTGCGTCGTGGTGTTCTCGATCCTGGTGCAGGGTTTGAGCATCGGGCGGGTGGTTCGAGCACGCTGACGCATCGCGTGGAGCCGCCTCCCCAGTGATTCGGATGCGGCCGACGAGCAATGCCCCACTCCTTCAATGTTTGCCCAACAAGACCGCACCACGGCGTGTCGCCGAAACTTGCCCACTCTTCGATCTGCGGTCTCCACGTGGGCTGCTCGGTTGCGGAAGCTTGTCCGAGGCTCCGAACGAGGTTCCAATCACAGACTCGTCGGCATGATGCGACGACAGTTCCTAGTCCGAATGACCAAAGTGGTGGTCTAGTGCCAATGCCAACTCTTCAGCGGCTGTCGGCAGGAGCACGCGATGCATCCAGGGGATGAGCACGCCCCGCTCCATGCTCAGCATGGCGGCAGTCGCCCCTGCGAGCGGTTCAAATGCCTCGCCGAACATGGGCGAATTGACGTCGGACTCGACTGCAGCAGTCAACGCCTGTTCCGTCCACGCATAGCTGCCGACGATCTGATGTGCGAGATCTACAGTTGGGTCTGAAGCGCTAAGCGCAGGCAGGAGCGAGTGACGCATGCCGGCCAGTTGCCCTCGAAGGATCGACAAGAGGTGGTCGTTCGATCATCAGTGCCAGAAGCGCGTGCTGCTCGAGAACAGCCGTAGAGATCCGTGAAGGCATGTCACTTTCTCATCCGTTGCAGTGGCGCTGCAGCGCTCTGAAGTATAGATTTGAACTGCATTGGTACACATGTAGTGCTTCCGATAGTCCGACTTCTCGCGTCAAGTCGCCTCGCCTCGTCAACGCGCTCATCCTGCGCGGCGTTCATTGGAGGTGGCTCGCCGTGCACCTCGAAGGCCGCGCGATCTGTCTCGTGGAAGCATCGATGAGAATTGAAATGTGGGTTTCGATAGCAAAGCAGGCCGACGAAGCACAGCTTGCCGAAAGTACAGGTGCCCACTTGGCCAACGCCCACACTTTCTCAAGGAAGCGTAGGCGCGGCTGGCCTGGATTTTCGGCAACAACACTGGCAGGCGTCCTGTTGGCCGCGGCCTGCAACTGCTCATGGGCCCTTGCAAGCGATCAACGCAGCGTTGGCCAGGCAGGCCACGGTGCCGAGGATGCTGCGTGGAACAACCTGACTTCGACTCAAAAGGAGTCGCTGGCCCCGTTGCGACCTCAATGGGCCAGTCTTGAGCAATGGCGCAGAGACAAGTGGCTTCGGATCGCAGGCCGCATGCGATCGATGACAGTCGATGAACGGCGTCGCATTCAGGAACGCATGCGCGATTGGGCCGGCCTCTCACAGAAGCAGCGGTCAGAGGCGCGGCTTCGCTATGCCGACCTGGGCGACCTGTCGTCTGCGGATCGGCAACGTCGATGGGAGGCATTCCAGGCACTGTCGCGCGAGCGCCAGCAAGCGCTGCGTTCCCGTGCGGGGCATACCGATCGCGACGACGGGAAACCGCGCATCTCGCGCCCCTTGCCACTGACCGTCACCGACCCGAGTCGGCCGCCGCCGGTTCAACTGCAACACCGCGCAGCTATTGGGCCCGCTCTCGTTCAGGCGCAACGTGGCGCCACGACGACGCCGATCGTGGTTCGCCATGCCCCCGTGAATTCTGCGCCGACTGGCATCCGCAAGGAAGCGACTCGCATCTCACAACAGCCTGAGCTGACGTCCATCGAACCAAGATGATCTGTGGCCCCTGCAGGCGGGCTTTCAGTGCGTCGCGCTCTCGGAATCGTTGACGGGGACAGTCACCAAGCCATCCGGCGAAGAACGGAGCCGCGCAACCTGATCGATGCGGTCCAGGACGTGATGAGCGTAGAAGCTGAAGGTCGTGTCAGGCTCTAGCCCGGATATTTCACCCAGCGACCACTGTGCGAGTTGAAGAGCTGTTTTA
>JBDTVC010000348.1:0-4695 GCA_040007475.1 Burkholderiales bacterium | reverse complement strand
TCCGGGATGCCCTGGTTCTTCATCCAGCTGCGGTACATGAAGCCGTTCTTGTCGGTGGTACCAAACCAGGCAGCGGACCTCAGCGGGGGACGTGAATCAGGCATGGGGCAAATCATAAAGTATGCCTTTAAGTCATCACCAGTGAGTGTTTTCCCTCTCTTCTGCGCATCAGTCGTCTTTTAGTATGACGTTATCGAGTCTCTCCCGCTTGCCTCCATGTCCGATTTCGCCCGCTACCCGAGCCTGCAGGATCGCGCCGTGCTCATCACCGGCGGCGCCACCGGGATCGGTGCGACGCTGGTCGAGCACTTCGCGGCGCAGGGCGCCCGGGTCGGCTTCATCGACCTCGACGCGCGCTCGGGCGAGGCGCTCGCCGCGGGCCTGGCGGGGGCACGGCACGCACCCGCCTTCGCCGCGGCCGACCTGACCGACATCGCCGCGCTCGACCGCTCGATCGACATGCTGCGCGAGCGCATCGGCCCGATCCGCGCGCTGCTCAACAACGCGGCCAACGACCAGCGCCATGCGATCGACGCGACGACCTCCGAGAGCTGGGACGCCGGCATCGCGGTGAACCTCAAGCACCAGTTCTTCGCGGCGAAGAACGTGGCGGCCGACATGAAAGCGGCCGGTGGCGGCGCCATCGTCAACTTCGGCTCCATCAGCTGGAAGCTCAAGCAGGGCGGCATGCCGGTCTACACGACCTCGAAGGCCGCGGTGCAGGGCCTGACGCGCAGCCTCGCACGCGACTTCGGGCCGTTCAACATCCGCGTCAACACATTGGTGCCGGGCTGGGTCATGACGGACAAGCAGATCCGCCTGCGGCTCGACGACAAGGGCAGGGAAGAGATCGCCCGCGGCCAGTGCATCGACCAGCCGCTGCTGCCCGAACACATCGCGCGGATGGCGCTGTTCCTCGCTTCGGACGACAGCGCGATGTGCACCGCGCAGGACTTCATCGTCGATGGCGGCTGGACCTGATCACATGACGATGGTGCGTGCTTTCGGCCACTTGCCCGATGGCCGTGCGGTGTTCGAGCACACGCTCGACAACGGGCGCGGGCTGGTGCTGCGCGCGATCAACCTCGGCGGCATCGTGACCGCGCTGCACTGCCCCGACCGCGAAGGTCGCAGCGCCAACGTCGTGCTCGGCTTCAGCGAGCTCACCGACTACGTCGAGCGCAACCCGAACTTCGGCACGCTCGTCGGCCGCTTCGGCAACCGCATCCGCGGTGGTCGCTTCATGCTGGACGGTGAGCCGCACCAGCTCGCGCTGAACGACGGCCCCAACGCGCTGCACGGTGGCCCGGGCGGGTTCGGCAAGCGCTGGTGGGCGATCGAGCCTCTGCCGCCCGAGGCCGATGGCAGCGTGGCGCTCGAGCTCACGTTCACCAGCGACGACGGCGACGAGCACTACCCCGGCCGGCTCGACGCGAGGGTGCGCTACACGCTGACGCCGGCGAACGAATGGCGCATCGACTACCGCGCGACGACGAACCGCGCGACCGTCGTCAACCTGACGCACCACGGCTACTACAACCTCGCCGGCGGCGGCAGCGCGCTCGACCATGAGCTGATGCTCAACGCGAGCCTGTTCCTGCCCGTCGATGCGACGCTGATCCCGACCGAGATCGCCGAGGTCGACGACACGCCGTTCGACTTCCGGCAGCCCCGGCGCATCGCCGAGCGCATCCGCAGCGGCGCAGCGCAGCTGATCCTCGCGCGCGGCTACGACCACTGCTTCGCGCTCGACCGCGGTGGCCGCAAGGAGCTCGTGCACGCGGCTCGCCTGGCGGACCCGGTCTCGGGCCGCGTGATGGACATCGAGACCACCGAGCCCGGCATCCAGTTCTACAGCGGCAACTTTCTCGACGGGCGGCTGCGTGGTCCGAACGGCCAGGCCATCCGTCAAGGCGACGGCGTGTGCCTGGAGACGCAGCACTTCCCCGATTCGCCGAACCGACCCGAGTTCCCGTCCACCGTGCTGCGGCCCGGCGAGACATTCCAGAGCACGACCGTGCACCGATTCAGTACTGACTGAACAACCACCCCCACGAGGAGACAAGTGAGATGAATATCCAACGCCGTACCGTTGTCCAGGCCCTGATCGCTGCGGGCCTGCCGATCCCTGCACTCGCGCAGGGCAAGATCGTGCTCGGCTTCTCGCAAGTCGGCGCCGAGAGTGAGTGGCGCACCGCCAACACCGAGTCCATCAAGTCCTCGGCGAAGGAGGCCGGCATCGAGCTCAAGTTCTCCGACGCGCAGCAGAAGCAGGAGAACCAGATCAAGGCCCTGCGCGCCTTCATCGCACAGAAGGTCGACGTGATCGCGTTCTCGCCGGTGGTCGCCTCCGGTTGGGGCACGGTGCTGCGCGAGGCCAAGGCCGCGAAGATCCCGGTGCTCCTGTCCGACCGCGCCGTCGACGAGAAGGACGACTCGCTGTGGGTCAGCTTCATGGGCTCTGATTTCGTCGAGGAAGGCCGCCGCGCCGGGCGCTGGCTGGTCGAGAAGACCAAGGGCTCGACGACGCCGGTGAACATCGTCGAGCTGCAGGGCACCGTGGGCTCGGCGCCGGCGATCGATCGCAAGAAGGGCTTCGAGGAGATCATCGCGGCCGATCCGAAGTTCAAGATCATCCGCTCGCAGACCGGCGACTTCACGCGCGCCAAGGGCAAGGAGGTGATGGAAGCCTTCCTGAAGGCCGAGGGCAAGAAGATCAACGTGCTCTACGCGCACAACGACGACATGGCGATCGGCGCGATCCAGGCGATCGAGGAAGCCGGCTTGAAGCCCGCGAAGGACATCACCATCATCTCGATCGACGCCGTGAAGGGCGCGTTCGAGGCCATGATCGCCGGCAAGCTCAACGTCAGCGTCGAGTGCAGCCCGCTGCTCGGGCCGCAGCTGATGCAGGCGGTCAAAGACCTGAAAGCCGGCAAGACGCTGCCCAAGCGCATCGTGACGCAGGAAGGCGTGTTCCCGATGGAAGTGGCGGCCAAAGAGTTCCCTAGCCGGAAGTACTGAGCTTGCCCTCAGGCGTCGTTCTCGAAGCGCGCGGCCTGACCCGCCGCTTCACGGGTGTTCTCGCCCTGTCGGGCGTGGACCTTCGCCTGCACGCGGGCGAAGTTCATGCGCTGATGGGGCAGAACGGCGCGGGCAAGTCGACGCTGATCAAGGTGTTGACGGGCGTGTACGCGGCCGACGCCGGCACGCTGTCGCTGGGCGGCGAGGCGATCCAACCGGCGTCGCCCGCCGCGGCGCAGCGGCTCGGCATCAGCACCGTCTATCAGGAAGTGAACCTCTGCCCCAACCTCTCGGTGGCGGAGAACATCTTTGCCGGCCGCTACCCGCGCCGCGGCGCAGCCGGGCTGTGGCGCATCCACTGGTCACGCATGCACTCAGACGCGCGCGCGCTGCTCGCGCGGCTGAACCTCGACATCGACGTGACGCGCCTGCTCGCGAGCTACCCCGTCGCGGTGCAGCAGATGGTCGCGATCGCGCGCGCGCTGAGCGTCGAGGCGAAGGTCTTGATCCTCGACGAGCCCACGTCGAGCCTCGACGAGGAAGAGGTCGGGCGCCTGTTCGGCGTGCTGCGCCAGCTGCGCAGCGAGGGCATGGCGATCCTGTTCGTCACGCACTTCCTCGACCAGATGTACGCGATCTGCGACCGCATCACCGTGCTGCGCAACGGTGAGCGCGTCGGCGAATACCTGAAGGCCGATCTGCCGCCGGCCGCATTGATCACCGCGATGGTCGGACGCGAACTCAGCGCCGCCGCGGGCCGCAACGACAGCGCCGCCGCCGCGAGCGGCCCAGTGCTGCTCGACGCGCGCGGCTTCGGCCGGCGCGGTCAGCTGCAACCGATCGACCTGAGCCTGCGACAAGGCGAGGTCGTCGGTGTCGGCGGCCTGCTCGGCTCGGGCCGCACCGAACTCGCGCGCCTGCTGTTCGGGCTCGACCGCAGCGACAGCGGCGAGTTGCAGGTCGCCGGCGAACGCGTTCACTTCGACAACCCCGCGCAGGCGATCCGCCACGGCCTGGCGATGTGCCCCGAGGAACGCAAGTTCGACGGCATCGTCGGCGAGCTGTCGGTGCGCGAAAACATCGCGCTGGCGCTGCAGGCCCGCATGGGGATCTGGCGCAACCTGAGCCCGGCGCGGCAGCGCGAGATCGCCGACCGCTTCGTGCAGGCGCTGGGCATCAAGACCCCCGACATCGACACGCCGATCGCCCTGCTCTCGGGCGGCAATCAACAAAAGGCCCTGCTCGCGCGCTGGCTCGCGACCGCACCAAGGCTGCTGATCCTGGACGAACCCACACGCGGCATCGACGTCGCCGCGAAGCAGGAAATCATGAACGAGATCCTCTCCCTCGCGCGCAGCGGCGTGGCCGTGCTGTTCATCTCGTCGGAGATGGAAGAGGTCGTGCGCGTGTCCGACCGCATCGTCGTGCTGCGCGATCGCGCCAAGGTCGGCGAGCTGCCGGGCAGCAGCTCCGAGCAGGCCGTGTACCACCTGATCGCGGCGGGCAGCTGATGCGCACCTTGCTCCAACATCGCCTGCTGTGGCCCGTCGCCACGTTGGTGTTGCTGCTCGCCGTCAACGCCACCTTCAACCCCGGCTTCTGGCAGCTGCAGTGGCGCGACGGCCACCTGTACGGCAGCGTGATCGACATCCTGAACCGCGCCGCGCCGCT
>JBDTVC010000347.1:0-4725 GCA_040007475.1 Burkholderiales bacterium | reverse complement strand
CGTTCGGCGGCGTCAAGCACTCGGGCCACGGCCGCGAGAAGGGCTTCGAGGCGCTGTACGGCTTCTCGACGCTGAAGACCATCGCGATTCACCACGGCTGAACACCCCAAGGACATCATCATGAGACTGGCAGGCAAGGTGGCGATCGTCACCGGTGGAGGCTCGGGCTTCGGCGAGGGCATCGCGAAGAAGTTCGTCGCCGAAGGCGCACGCGTGCTGATCGCCGATCGCGATGTGGCCAACGGCGAGCGCGCCGCCGCTGCGCTCGGTGCGAACGCGCGCTTCCTGCACGCCGACGTGACGAACGCGGCCGACGTGGCGGCGATGGTCGACGCCGCGGTCACGCAGTTCGGCGGGCTCGACATCCTCGTCAACAACGCCGGCGTCGCGCACGTGCCGCAGCCGCTCGAAGGCGTGTCCGAGGACGATTTCGACCGCATCCTCGCCGTGAACGTGAAGGCGATCTACCTCGCCGCCAAGGAGGTCGTGCCACGCTTCAAGGCTCAATGGCAGAGCGACAAGAAGGCGGGCGTGATCCTGAACATCGCCAGCACCGCGGGCGTGAGCCCGCGCCCGCGCCTGACCTGGTACAACGCCAGCAAGGGCTGGGTCATCACCGCGACGCGCTCGATGGCGGTGGAACTCGCGCCGTTCGGCATCCGCGTTGTCGCGCTGAACCCGGTGGCCGGCGAGACGCCGTTGCTGAAGACCTTCATGGGCGAGGACACGCCGGAGATGCGCGCGAAGTTTCTCGCCACGATCCCGCTCGGCCGCTTCTCGACGCCTGAAGATCTGGGCAATGCCGCGTGCTTCGTCTGCAGCGACGAGGCCTCGATGATCACCGGCGTGGCGATGGAAGTCGACGGCGGGCGGTGCATCTGAAGCCCGCGCTGTTCCGTCGGCGCACGCTGTGGTGGCCCACCTGGCAGGGCACGATCGTGCTGCTGGTGCTGCTCGTGCTCGTTGCGCTCGGGTTCGCCCGCCACGCGGCCGCTTTCCTCGCGTTGCAGGCGCCGGCACACGGCCGTGACGGCCAGCCCGCCCGCACGCTGATCGTCGAAGGCTGGATGGACGAAGACGCGCTGGCGCAGGCGCTCGCCGCGTTCCAGCGCGGCGGCTATGCGCGCCTGATCTCGACCGGCGGCTGGATGAGCCGGGCGCAGGACACCGGGCATTGGGGCTCCTCTGCGGCACGCGGGGCGGCCTACATGCGCGAGCACGGGGTCGCGCCGGAGCGGGTGGTCGCTGTCCCGGCGCCGAAGACCCAGGAAGAGCGGACCTGGACCAACGCCGTGATGGTGCGCCAGTGGATGCAGGCGACCGGCACGACACTCGACGCGGCCGACGTCTACACGGCCAGCGTGCATGCGCGCCGCTCGCGCATGCTCTACCAGATGGCGCTGGGTGACGCGGTGGAGGTCGGCGTGCTCGCGGCCACCCCGGAAGAGTTCGACCTCGATCACTGGTGGCGCAGCAGCGCCGGCACGAAGGCCGTGCTGGGCGAGACGCTGAGCTGGGTGTGGACGACGTGCTGTTTCTGGCCGTCTCGCAGCGGTTGACTCCCTGAGCGACGCGCCTCAGTTCAGCGCCGCGTCCAGCACCTCGACCCAGTGCTTCACCGGCGTGGCCGTGCCGGTCTGCAGGTGCTGGATGCAGCCGACGTTGGCCGAGACGATGACCTGTGCGTCGAGCGGCGCGAGGTGGCCCAGCTTGCGGTCGCGCAGCCGGTAGGCGAGCTCCGGTTGCAGCACCGAATACGTGCCGGCCGAGCCGCAGCACAGGTGGCTCTCGTTGGGCGCGACGCGCACGTCGAAGCCGAGTGCGTTCAGGTGCGTCTCGACGCCGCCACGCAGCTGCTGGCCGTGCTGCAGCGTGCAGGGCGGGTGGAACGCGAGCTGCGTCGCCGCGCCGCGCAGGCGCAGCCGCGGCTTCAGCAGCGGCACCAGATCGGGCAGCAGCTCGCTCAGGTCGCGCGTGAGTTCGGCGATGCGGCGCGCCTTCTCGGCATAGGCCGGGTCGCGCGCGAGCGCGTGGCCGTAGGCCTTCACCGTCACGCCGCAGCCGGAGGCGTTCATCACGATCGCCTCGAAGCCCCCGGCATTCACCAGCGGCCACCACGCGTCGATGTTGCGGCGCATGTCCTTGAGGCCACCTTCGTGGTCGTTCAGGTGCGTGCGGATCGCGCCGCAGCAGCCGGCCTCGTCGGCCACCACCGTCTGGATGCCGGCCGCGTCGAGCACACGCGCGGTCGCACTGTTGATGTTGGGCAGCATCGCCGGCTGCACGCAGCCCATCAGCATCAGCACCTTGCGCGCATGCGTGCGCGTCGGCCACTGGTGCGCGCGCGGGCCGGGCGAGGGCGGCACCTTGTTCTTCAGCGAGCCGGGCAGCAGCGGGCGCACCAGCTGGCCGAGCTTCATCGCGGGGGCGAACAGCGGCGAGGGCAAGCCCTCCTTCAGCAGCCAGCGGACCGTGCGCTCGCGCGCCGGGCGCTCGACGCGCGCATCGACGATCGGCCGCACGATGTCGACCAGGTTGCCGTACTGCACGCCCGACGGGCACGTGCTCTCGCAGTTGCGACAGGTCAGGCAGCGGTCCAGGTGCAGCTGCGTGCTGCGCGTGACGGGGCCGCCTTCGAGCACCTGCTTCATCAGGTAGATGCGGCCGCGCGGGCCGTCCAGCTCGTCGCCGAGCAGCTGGTAGGTCGGGCAGGTCGCGGTGCAGAAGCCGCAGTGCACGCACTTGCGCAGAATCGCCTCGGCCTCGCTGCCTTCGGGCGTGCCTTTGAATTCCTGGGCGAGGTTGGTCTGCATCAAATGACTCTGTTCAAAGACCGGGGTAGAGGCGGCCGGGGTTGAACAGCCCCGCCGGATCGAATGATTTCTTCAGCTCGCGATGGATTCTGTCGAGCGGCGACTGCAGCGGCGCGAAGGTGCCGGGCGACTTGTCGTTCGCCATGAACAGCGTGGCGTGGCCGCCGGCCTTGGCGGCGAGGTCGCGCACCGCGCCGGCGGGCATCGCGCTGCACAGCCAACGCTGCGCGCCGCCCCACTCGATCAGCAGCTCGCCGGTGACGGGCAGCGGCGGCGTCGTCGACGGCAGCGACAGCCGCCACAGCGCGGCGCCGCTCGCCACGGCCGTGTGGGCCTTCTCGAAGAACTCGTCGTCGTGGTCGCGCAGGCCGGCCCAGAACGGGCTCGCGAACTGCGGCTCGACGACCTCGCCACCGATCTTGCCGCGCGCCGCCTGCACCGCGGCGAGCGCGCCACGCAGGCGCAGGATCAGGTTGCCGTCCCACCACGCCGAGGCGTTCAGCGGCAGTGGCTGGCCGCCCCACGCGTTGAGCTGCTTGATCGCGTCGGACTGGTCCATCTCCATGCGCAGCGTCAGCGTTGCAGGGGGCGCCGGCAGCACCTTCAGCGAGACTTCGAGGATCACCCCCAGCGTGCCCATCGAGCCGGCGAGCAGCCGCGAGACGTCGTAACCCGCGACGTTCTTCATCACCTGGCCGCCGAACGTCATCACCTCGCCCTTGCCATTGAGCAGCGTCGCGCCCAGCACGTGGTCGCGCACCGAGCCGACCGCCGCGCGCGACGGGCCCGAGAGCCCGGCTGCGACCATGCCGCCCACGGTCGCACCGGCGCCGAAGTGTGGTGGCTCGAACGGCAGGCACTGTCCTTGCGCGTCGAGCAGGGCTTCGAGCTCGGCGAGCGAGGTGCCGCAGCGCGTCGTGACGACGAGTTCGGTGGGCTCGTAGCTCGAGGTGCCTTCGAGCACCCGCGTGTCCAGCACCTCGCCTTGCGGCGGCTCGCCGTAGAAGTCCTTGGTGCCACCGCCGCGGATGCACAGCTGTGCGCCGGCGTCGCGCGCGCTCTTGACGCGATCGATCAGCACCTGAAGTGCAGGGTCTTGTGGGCTCATCGTTCAGAAGCGCGGAATGTCGGCAAACGGCAGCAACCCGCGCCGCACATGCATCTTGCCGTACTCGGCGCAGCGCGCGAGCGACGGGATCACCTTGCCGGGGTTCAGCAACTCTTTCGGGTCGAACGCGCGCTTGAGCGCCATCATCTGCTCGCGCTCCTCGGGCGCGAACTGCACGCACATGGCCGAGAGCTTCTCGATGCCCACGCCGTGCTCGCCCGACACCGTGCCGCCCATCGCGACGCTGGTCTCGAGGATGTCGGCACCGAACAGCTCGCAGCGGTGCAGCTGGTCGGCATCGTTCGCGTCGAACATGATCAGCGGGTGCAGGTTGCCGTCACCGGCGTGGAACACGTTCGCGCAGCGCAGGCCGTATTTCTTCTCCATCTTGGCGATCGCCAGAAGAATGTCGGCCAGGCGCCTGCGCGGGATCGTCGAATCCATGCACATGTAGTCGGGGCTCAGGCGGCCGGTGGCTGGGAAGGCGTTCTTGCGCCCGCTCCAGAACTTCAGCCGCTGCGCCTCGTTCTCGCTCACCGAGATGCGCGTCGCGCCGCTCGTGCGCAGCACGTCCTCCATGCGGCCGATCTCCTCGGCCACCTCTTCGGGCGTGCCGTCGCTCTCGCACAGCAGGATCGCGACCGCGTCGAGGTCGTAGCCGGCGTGCACGTAATCCTCGACCGCGGCGGTCATCGGCTTGTCCATCATCTCCAGACCCGCGGGGATGATGCCGGCCGCGATCACATTCGCGACCGCGTCGCCGGCTTTTTGCATGTCGTCGAAGCTGGCCATGATGCAGCGCGC
>JBDTVC010000346.1:0-4739 GCA_040007475.1 Burkholderiales bacterium | reverse complement strand
TCGTGGCACCACATCATGAAGCCGGTCGCGCCGCACACGCGCGAGACCTCGGTGATGGCCTGGATCGCCGCACCGTAGTCCGGCTCGCTGCCGAGCGCGAGGTGCGCCTTGAACGCGCCGACCTCGCCCAGGCGCATCAGCACGCCTTTCGGGTAGACGCCACGGCGGTCGATGTCGTCGGCGAGTTCGGCGAGCGCGCCGTCGGCGATCTCGCGCACGGCGGCGAGCATGGCCTCGGTGGTGCCGATCGGAGCGGCGAGGGGGGTGTCGAGGACGGCGGACACGTTCGCTCCTTCGCTCAGGCCAGCGCGATCTGGAACGCGATCGGGTTGCGCATGCTGTTCGCCACCGGCGAGTACATGTTCGCGTGCTGCACGATCTCCTCCAGCACCTGGCGCGGCGCGTCGCCTTCGATCTCGACCTTCACGCGGATCGCCTGGAAGCCCATCTCCGGCGGCGCCTTCAGCGCACCGCCGGCGCCCCACGCGGCGGGGTTGCCGATGTCGCCCTCGAGAAAGATCTCGAGCTTGCTGAGCGTCACCTGCTTCCAAGTGGCCACGGCGGTGATGCCGACCGCGAGGCAGCCGCCCAGGCCGGACAGCACGATCTCGCCGGGGGCCGGCGCGGTGTCCTGCCCGAACAGGTGCAGCGGTTCGTCGACGACCACGGGCGTGTGGTTGCCCACCGTGCTGAGCGAACGGTACTGGCCCTCCATCACGGTGTGGACCTTGTTGGTTCCTCGAGAGCCGGGGTTGTTGCGGCCCTTCTCGGCGAAGGTCAGCAGGCCGTCGCGGTCGATCGGGCGCAGGCTCGTCTTGACGGTGGTCGGTGTTTCCAGGATGGCGGACATGACTCGGTGCTCCTTCACGCGGCCATCGCGAGCCGGGGCTTCGCGTCGGCGAACGGCAGACCGGATTCGATCGGCAGCGCCGGGTCGCGCGACCATTCGTTCCACGAGCCGAAGTACATGCGAACGTCGCTGAACCCAGCCTGCTTCAGCGCGAGGAAGGTGTTCGACGCGCGTGCGCCCTTGAAGCAGTAGAGGTAGATCGTGTCGTCGGTCGTGATGCCTGCGGTGGCGGCCTCGGCCTTCACCTCGTCGGGCGACTTGATCATCGGGCCCATGCTCGAGGGCTTCATGAAGCGGTACCACTCCAGCCACTTCGCGCCGGGGATGCGGCCCTTGCGCGGCGCGAAGTCCTTGCCGTAGGGCGACGAGCTGTCGCCGATCCACTCGTCGATGTCGCGCACGTCGAGCAGCACGGTGTCGCTGTTCAGCGCCGCGAGCATGTCGTCCTTGGTCAGCATCACGTCGGCCATCGGCAGATCGGTCGGGAAGGTGGCGGCGACCGGCGTGGCGGCCTCGGCCGATACCGGCATGCCCGCGGCCTTCCAGGCCGAGAAGCCGCCGTTGAGCACTTTGATCTTCGGGTAGCCCAGCCAGGTCAGCAGGTAGTAGCCGCGGCACGACTGGCCGTAGCCGCTGTTCAGCGCGTCCTCGTAGAACACGGCAGTCTCGGCGCCCGACAGGCCGGCGGCGCCGAGCGCCGTCGTGAAGGTGCTCTTCAGTTCTTTCAGGCCCTCGACCGAGGACGTCGCGAGGAAGGTGAAGACCTCGCGCAGATTGACGGCGCCGGGGATGTGGCCGGCGGCGTAGGTGTCGGCGTCGCGGGTGTCGATCAGGACCACCGGTTCGCTGTTCATCAGCGTGGTGAGTTCGGCGGGGGAGATCAGGACGGCGGGTGAGGTCATGGCAGCGCTCCAGGGTTGCAGGGGGACGAATGTCTCCTTCAGCGCAACGCCTGTGCCAGATCGGCGCGGGACGTATTGACTTGGATCAAACCCGCGCCAGTCAACGGTTTGCGGGCGATGGCCCGCCGCGTGGCATGGTCGCTTGGGGCTGCAGGGCAGACAGAGTGTCGACAATGTGTCGACATTTCGTGGGCTGTCGCTCCCGACGGACTCAGCGCCCGTCGACCAGACGGGCGAAGTCGGCCGCGCGAAAGCGCTCGGTGACGAAGTCCGCAAAGGCCCGAGTCTTTCCCGGCAGCATGCGCCGGCTCGGGTAATACAGCGAGAGCGGGCCGGCGTCGCTGTACCACCCCGGCAGCAGGCGAACGAGTTCGCCACTGGCGATCGGCGCGAACGCGAACGGCATCGGCAGCATCGCCACGCCCAGACCGTGCAGTGCCGCCTGAGCGATCGCCTCCGGGTCGCTGAAGATGATGCGCGGTCGGCAGGCCACGGGCTGCGCTGGTGTGCGCCTGGAGCGCAGCGTCCACGGGCGCACGCGCCCGGTCGGCGATGAGCGGCGCATGATGCCGTCGAACGCCGCAAGGTCGCCCGGCTGACGCGGCAACGGTCGCCCGCTCAGGTAGGCCGGCGAGGCGACTGCGACGATGTGAACCCGGGCGAGTTCGCGTGCCACGACGCCCGGCGTCAGCTCGAAGCCGCCGCCGATCGCCGCGTCGAAGCCCTCGCCGACGAGGTCGACCTGCCGGTTGTCGAAATGCCAGTCCGGCATGACGGCCGGGTAGCGCGCCAGGAAGTCGCCCAGCAGTGGCACCACGAAGCGACGGCCGAAGGCCTGGCCCATGCTGACCTTCAGCGTGCCCGCCGGCTCGTCGTTGCGCTCGCGCACACCGGACATCGCGCCCTGCAGCGACGACAGCGGGCCGTCGACCTGCTGCAGGAAGCGCTCGCCGCCTTCGGTCAGCGACAGCCGGCGCGTGCTCCGATGGAAGAGCCGCACGCCGAGCGAAGCCTCGAGACGCGCGACGTTCTTGCTCACGCCGGCCGGCGTGAGCCCGAGGCTGCGCGCGGCGGCGGAGAAACTGCCGTGCTCTGCCGTCTGCACGAACGAGACCAGATGCTGCAGGTGCGCCATGGCTGATCTTAAACCGCTGGTTGAAGCAGATTGCATTGCATTGTGGCTAGTCGGCTGCCGGCGCCGCGTTGACACTGGCGTCGGTGATTTACTTCAGGAGATCCCGATGCGACAGTTCATTTCCGTGGTCGGCGCGTGGCTGACGTTGCTGGTGGTGCCCGCCGCCGTGTCGGCACAGGCGTTCGACTTTCCCGCGGCGTTCACGAATCGCGAGATCGCCACCAACGGCGCGACCCTCCACGTCCGCTCCGGCGGTACCGGCCCTGCGGTGGTGCTGCTGCATGGCTACGGCGAGACCGGCGACATGTGGGTCCCGCTCGCGGCGGAGCTGGCGCGCGACCACACCGTCATCGTGCCGGATCTGCGCGGCCTCGGTCTGTCGTCCAAGCCCGCGGGCGGCTTCGACAAGAAGACCCAAGCCGCGGACGTGAGCGGCGTGATGGACGCGCTCGGCGTGAAGCAGGCCGATGTGGTCGCGCACGACATCGGCAACATGGTCGCGTTCCAGGTCGCTGCACAGTTCCCGGAACGCGTGCGCCGGCTGGTGCTGATCGACGCGCCGGTGCCCGGCGTCGGTCCGTGGGAGGAGATCCTGAAGAACCCCCTGCTGTGGCACTTCCGCTTCGGCGGGACCGACATGGAGCGTCTCGTCGCCGGCCGCGAGCGCATCTACCTCGACCGGTTCTGGAACGAGTTCTCGGCGTCGCCGGCACGCTTCAACGAGGCCGCGCGCCGCCACTACGCGACGCTGTACGCCCTGCCGGGCGCAATGCACTCGGGCTTCGCCCAGTTTGCGGCCTTCGACCAGGATGCGGACGACAACCGCGCCTACCTGGCGCGTGATCGCCTGAAGATGCCGGTGCTCGCGCTCGGTGGCGAGAAATCCTTCGGTCCGACGATGGCGACGGTGATGCGGGCCGGTGCCGACAACGTCACTCAAGGCATCGTTCCGGATTCCGGCCACTGGATCATGGAAGAGAACCCGCGTGCGACGACGGCGCTGGTGCGCGAGTTCCTGAGTCGCGCTGCGGGCGACGTACCGGCGAAGCCTTGACGCCGCCAGGTGTTCAGACGCGGGTCGTCGTCAGCGCATCTGATAGCTCATGCGCACGAGCCCGCCTGGAAGTTGCTCGACCTGCCGCAGTTCCATTGGCAGACGGCGCTCGTTCGTCGCAAAGAGCGCCTTGCCTGCCCCTGCCAGCAGCGGGTAGACGATGAGCCGGAGTTCATCGACCAGCCCCGCCTCGATCAGGCTCGATGCAATTTGCCCGCCGCCGATGAGATAGATGTCCTTGCCGGGCTGCTGCTTGAGGGCAGCAACTTGCTCGAGCCCCCGAACAAATCGCGTCGATGCCCAGCGGGCCGACGTCAGCTGGGTCGACAACACGTGGTGCGGCGTCCGCGCTGCGAAATGCGCCCACCGGACCTCCTCCGGCGTGGGCGACTTGCCCGTCATCGGCAACGGCTGGTCGGGCTCGTTCTGTATCGCGCTCCAGTACTGCTCGTAGCCGGGGTACATGCCTCCCCCCAACAGGCACGCATCGATCTGAGGCATCAGGCCGTAGTCGTCAGACCAGGCGTCGACCCAGTCCGCGTAGCCCTCGGGGCCCCCGAACCGGCCATCCAGGGAGGTCTTCATTCCGGCGATCAATTTGCGCATGTCGAGCTCCACATCGTTAGGTCACGCCGTCAACCGTCGGTCGTAGTCCTTGCGAAGGCGGACCCAGCCGTCCCAGAAGGGCTCGGGCTCTCGGCCCGACGCGCGAGCGACCAGGATGTCGAGGTGCATGTGCCAGCCGGCGCCGATCATCAGCATGGTCGCGCGGTCGGGCAGGCGGCGATGGATCAGCGT
>JBDTVC010000345.1:0-4754 GCA_040007475.1 Burkholderiales bacterium | reverse complement strand
CCGGCGAGTTCGGCGGCGACGTGAGCCATCTGAACCTGCACAAGACCTTCTGCATCCCGCACGGCGGCGGCGGGCCGGGCGTCGGGCCGACTTGCGTGGTTGCCGATCTCGTGCCTTACCTGCCGGCGCACCGCAGCGCAGGCATCGGCACCGATCTGCAGGTCGGCGCGGTCTCGGCAGCACCGCTCGGCAATGCCGCGGTGCTGCCGATCAGCTGGATGTACATGCGCATGATGGGCAGCGAGGGCCTGACCGCGGCGACCGAGACCGCGATCCTGTCCGCCAATTACGTCGCCGCGCGGCTGGCCGATCACTACGACATCCACTTCAGCGGCAACATCGCCGGTGTCAAGGGCGGCGGCGTCGCACACGAGTGCATTCTCGACCTGCGGCCACTGAAGGACTCGTCCGGCATTAGCGCCGAGGATGTCGCGAAGCGCCTGATCGACTATGGCTTCCATGCGCCGACGCTGAGCTTCCCGGTCGCCGGGACGCTGATGGTCGAGCCGACCGAGAGCGAATCGCTCGAAGAACTCGACCGCTTCTGCGATGCGATGATCGCCATCCGCGGCGAGATCGCGAAGGTCGAGGCCGGCACCTGGACCGCCGACGACAACCCATTGAAGACCGCGCCGCACACCGCCGCCGCGCTGCTGAAGGCCGACTGGCCGCACGCGTATTCGCGCGAGGACGCGGCCTACCCGGTTGCCGCCCTGCGGCGCAGCAAGTACTGGTCGCCGGTCGGCCGCGTCGACAACGTCTATGGCGACCGCAACCTGATGTGCTCCTGCCCGCCGCTCAGCGACTACGCAAGCTGACGAGATGTCGACCCCCGCGTCGCTTTGCTCCTGCCCCCCGAGGGTGCGCTCAGCCGCCTTGGGGCGGCCCGGCGCCGGCTGACACCATGGCCGTCTCCGTCTTCGACCTGTTCAAGATCGGCATCGGCCCGAGCAGCTCGCACACGGTCGGCCCGATGCGCGCGGCGCGGCTGTTCGCGCTGCGATTGCAGCACGAGGGCTACCTGAGCGCGGCGACGCGCGTTTGTTCGCAGCTCTACGGCTCGCTCGGTGCCACGGGCAAGGGCCACGGCAGCGACAAGGCGGTGCTGCTGGGCCTGTGTGGTGACGAGCCCGACAGCGTCGATGTCGATGGCATCGCGGCCAGGCTCAAGCGCATCCGCGATGCGAAGTCAGTGCCGCTGCTCGGTCTGCACGAGATCGCGTTCGCCGAGAAGACCGACCTGATCCTGTACCGCCGCGAGACGCTGCCGTTCCACCCCAACGGCATGCGCTTCACCGCCTTCGACGCCACCGGCGCCGAGCTGCTGACGCGCATCTACTACTCGGTCGGTGGCGGCTTCGTCGTCAGCGACGAGATCGCGCACGATGGCAGCAAGCAGAAGGTGATCGCGCCCGACACCACCGTGCTCGCGCACCCGTTCCACAGCGGTGCCGACCTGTTGCGGCTGAGCGCCGAGCAGCACTGCAGCATCGCCGAGCTGATGCGTCGCAACGAGCGCCACTGGCGCAGCGACGCCGAGATCGACGCCGGCCTGCTCAAGATCTGGGCCGTCATGCAGGCCTGCGTGGTGCGCGGCTGTGCGACCGATGGCGTACTGCCCGGCGGCTTCAAGGTGCGGCGCCGCGCCGCGGACCTGCACCGCCAGCTGTGCGCGAACCCCGAGGCCGCGCTGCGTGACCCGTTGCAGGTGCTGGATTGGGTCAATCTCTACGCACTCGCCGTCAACGAGGAGAACGCCGCTGGCGGCCGCGTCGTCACCGCGCCGACCAACGGCGCGGCGGGCATCGTGCCCGCGGTACTGCACTACTACACGCGCTTCGTGCCCGGCGCGAGCGAGTCGCGCGTGGTCGACTTCCTCCTCACCGCCGCCGCGATCGGCATGCTCTACAAGGAGAACGCCTCGATCAGCGGTGCCGAGGTCGGCTGCCAGGGCGAGGTCGGCGTCGCGTGTTCGATGGCCGCCGGCGCGCTGTGCGCGGTGCTCGGCGGGACGCCCGAGCAGGTCGAGAACGCGGCCGAGATCGGCATGGAACACCACCTGGGCCTGACCTGCGACCCGGTCGGCGGGCTGGTGCAGATCCCGTGCATCGAGCGCAATGCGATCGCGTCGGTCAAGGCGATCAACGCCGCGCGCATGGCGCTGCGCGGCGACGGCACGCATCATGTCAGCCTGGACAAGGTCATCAAGACAATGCGCGATACCGGTGCCGACATGATGACCAAGTACAAGGAAACGGCTCGCGGCGGGTTGGCAGTGAACATCGTGGAGTGCTGACCCGGCGGCGTTCCCACTGCAGAATGGCGCATGACCACGCAGCGTGCCCCGCGCCAGATGCCCGATCCCGACGAAACGCCCAGCCCGTCGGCCAGGCGTCTGCTCTACAAGCAGGCCCTGCGCGCGTCCGAGCAGTTGCACGAGCCACAAGGTTCGGTCGCGCTCGTCCTGATCGATGTCAGCCTGGCGCCGGGGTCTGAGCACCTCGGCGAGCGCGTGCTGCCGCCGGTCACCAGCAAGCTCGCGAGTCTGGTCAACCGGCGCTTGCGCTCGGTCGACCTGCTCGTGCGCAGCGCACACGCCGAGTTGGCCGTGCTGCTGTCGTTCGCGCACATCGCCGTCGCCGCGGCTTTCTCGGAGCGGCTCAGACAGCCGATCGAGCACGCCCTGCGCGAGATGTCGCTGGCCGACCAGATCGTCGTTGGCATGGGCCTGGCCGCCAACCCGGTCGCGCAGCCGTGGCATCCCGAGGCGCTGATCGCCCTGGCCGACTTCCGCATGCTCGCCGCGAGGAGCCGCGCCCGCGCGTCGCCCAACCGCGAATGGGCGCTGGCGGCCGACGGCGGCTCGATGCCCTGGGCCTGGGCCGATGCCGGCGCCTGGCCCGCGACCGTGGAGATCACCAGCCACTCCGGCGTCTGAGCGCCAGGCCGCTCAGCGGGCGTGCGTCGCGTTGGAACGTCTTATGCATGCTGCACTTGCACATTTCAATCACTGCAGGAGGGCTGCCCCATGTTGGACAAGACGACCACGAAGTTCTCGCACGTCAAGCCGGCCGACACTGCCTGGCGCAGCGATGGGCTGCGCGACTTCTTCCTCTACAAGGATCTGGGCGTCGCAGAAGCGACCGCCGGCCGCGTGATCGCGCATCTGGTGAAGGCCAACATGGCACCAGAGAAGGGCACCGGCTGGCACCGCCATGAAGCGGAGTTCCAGATCGTGTTCATGACCAAGGGCTGGGCGAAGTTCATGTACGAGAACAAGGTCACCCTCGTCGAGGCCGGTGACTGCGTGCACCAGCGCCCGGGCATCGTGCACTACCTGTTCGACTACTCGCCAGACATGGAGTACCTCGAGATCGTCGGCCCGGCCGACTTCAAGTCTATCGACATGCCGGGCGTCTGCGACGTTCCGACGCCGACCCCCTGGGCCTGACCGGCGACGGGCCGAGCGCCGGGCCGCTCCCAAGCCGGCCCGCATCCCCCTGGGGGATCGGCCGACGTACCCATCGGTCGAGGGGCTCCATCCCTTCAAAAGTCCATGTCGAGCTCTTCGATGTCGTCGGGCTCGAGCTTGGCGGCGGCGAGCCACTCCTTCATCTCGGGCATGGCCATGATCGTGTGGCAGTACAGGATGCAGGGTTTCGAGAGCTTCACGTCGTAGGTCAGGAAACGCGTGACGACCGGCGCATACATGGCGTCGGCCATGCCGCGCTGCTTGCCGAACAGGAACGGGCCGCCATAGGTCGCGAGGCATTCGGTCCAGATCTCGACGATGCGCTCGATGTCCGGCTGAGCGCCGGCCCAGACCTTGTGGCCGGGGAACTTACCCTTGAGGTTCATCGGCAGCGACGCGCGCAGGTTCGCAAAGCCGGAGTTCATCTCGCCGCTCACCGAGCGACAGTGCGCCCGCGCAATGCGCTCGGCCGGCATCAACCCGGCGTCGGGCTTGATCTCGTTCAGGTACTGCGCGATCGCCAGCGTGTTCCAGACCTTCGCGCCGTCGTGCGTCAGGCAGGGCACGCGGATCGACGGGGCGAGCAGCAGCAACTCCTTGCGCGCATCGGCGTCGTCGGGCGAGACCATCACCTCGGTGAACTCGAGCCCGGCGAACTTCGCCATCAGCCAGCCGCGCAGCGACCATGACGAATAGTTCTTGCTGCTGATCGTCAGCGTCGCCGCGGCCTTGGTGGCCTTGGGCGCGGTCTTGCGTGGGGCCGTCTTGGCCTTGGAGGGGGTGGCAACAGGCATGGCGGCTCTCCGACGTGGTTGGCCGGCACCGATTGCAAGGGATGTGCCACAGGATCTCGCTGGCTCGTTAGTTGCAGAGCTTGTGGTTCAGAACCAAGTCCCGGGGAACAGATGATGTATCAAGCCTACCAGGCTCATTCGGATCTGATGTGGCCGCTGCGCACCTTGGCGAAGATGTCCGTTCCGATGCTGCAGGACCCGACCTTCGGGCTGGCCGGCCAGCCCAGCGCCCGCCAGGCCGCCGCGGCATGCCGCGTGCTCGAACTCGCCGAGGTGACCCACAAGCGCCCGCCATGGCGCATCGACAGCGTGCTCGTGAAGGGCGAGCCGGTGGCCGTGACCGAGGAGGTCGTCCACACCACGCCGTTCGCGACGCTGCTGCGCTTTCGCAAGGACGTGACCGCGCAGCAGCCCAAGGTGCTGGTCGTCGCGCCGATGTCGGGCCACTTCGCGACGCTGCTGCGCGACACCGTGCGCACCGTGCTGCA
>JBDTVC010000344.1:0-4757 GCA_040007475.1 Burkholderiales bacterium | reverse complement strand
CAGTGGCTCACCAAGTGAGCCTGTCACTACTCAACGCGAACAGAGCCAAGAAAAAGGGGTCGCAAGCGACCCCTTTCTTCCGCTGCGACGATAAGGCCTACGCCTTGGCCGCACGCAGCTTCAGCGCGAACTCCTGGAGCGCCGCGATGCCGCTCTCTTCGGCGTTCTTGCACCAAGCTTGCAGATCGGCCACGAGCTGCTCGGCGGACACGTTGGTGCGCGTCCAGAGCAGGCGCAACTCCTCGCGCATCGTGACCAGCTTGGTCAGGCGCGGGCTCTGTTCGACGGCCTGCGCCACCTGCGCCTTGACGTCGTTCGGGATCTTGTCCGCATCACGATGCAGCCAGCGCTGGGCCAGCTTCATATCGGCCAGCCGGCCCGCGCTCGCGGCGCCCTCGGACTTCAGCCGCTCGACCTCGACGTGCGCCGCATGCCGCA
The DNA here is from genome assembly GCA_040007475.1 of Burkholderiales bacterium. Classification (GTDB taxonomy): domain Bacteria; phylum Pseudomonadota; class Gammaproteobacteria; order Burkholderiales; family Burkholderiaceae_C; genus LMDS01. The sequence goes on along the minus strand of JBDTVC010000344.1, from coordinate 4,319 downwards.
GGTCGCGCGCGTACTTCGCCATGACCTCGTAGCGGTTTGCGATGATCGCCTCCAGCGTCTTGTCGTCGGCCACCGGTTTGACGGCACCAAGCTTGAGCTGCGGAGCGGTCTTGCGGACCTTGGCCAGGCCCAGCATCTCCAGGCCACGGATGTAGGCCCAGCCGATGTCGAACTCATAAGGCTTCACCGACAACTTGGCAGACGTCGGGTAGGTGTGGTGGTTGTTGTGCAGCTCTTCGCCACCGATGATGATGCCCCACGGCGAGATGTTGGTCGACGCATCGGCCGCCTCGAAATTTCGGTAGCCCCACCAGTGGCCGATGCCGTTGATGATGCCGGCGGCCGTGATGGGAATCCACGCCATCTGCAACGCCCAGACCGCGGCGCCGATCGCGCCGAACAGCATCAGGTCGATCAGCAGCATCACGCCCACACCCTGCCAGCTGTAGCGGGTGTACAGGTTGCGCTCGATCCAGTCGTCCGGCGTACCGTGGCCGAACTTCTCGATCGTCTCGGCATTCTTGGCCTCGGCACGGTACATCTCGCTGCCGGTCAGCAACACCGCCTTGATGCCACGGGTCTGCGGGCTGTGCGGATCTTCTTCGGTCTCGCACTTGGCGTGGTGCTTGCGGTGGATCGCTGCCCACTCCTTGGTCACCATGCCGGTCGTCAGCCAGAGCCAGAGGCGGAAGAAATGCGAGGGAATCGCATGCAACTCGAGCGCGCGATGCGCCTGGGCACGGTGCAGGAAGATCGTCACCGAGGCGATCGTGATGTGCGTTGCGACCAGCGCGAACAGCAACACCTGCCACCACGACGCGCCGAGCAGGCCGTTGGCCAGCAGGTTGATCAGTGCATCCCAAACGAGTGTCAACGAATCCATTGGTACCTTTGTGCCTGCGCGATATGCAGGTGCAAGATTGTAAAGGACGTCCCCAGTGCCACGCCGCTCGATTTGGCGTCATAGATGGCACTTGTTTGCGGCATCTCAAGTCTTCGCTTTCATCGCCTCGAAAGCGGCAATTGCCGGCAACGTGCTCCGATCAGGATCGTTCCCACACTGCCGCGAAGAAACCGTCGGTACCGTGGCGATGCGGCCACAGCCGCAGGAACTCGCCGCGCACGAGCGTCTCGGCCGCGCCGACGTGGGCCTTCGCCAACGCATCTTGGGCCGGGATGACCTTAAAATCGCCTGCCCGTTCTGCAGTGAAGGCCTGCGCGATCTCCTCGTTCTCGGCATCGAGCAGGCTGCAGGTCGCATAAACGAGTCGACCACCCGGCTTGAGCAGGCGCGAAGCACTGGCCAGGATCGCGGCCTGCTTGACCCGAAGTTCGGCGACCGACTGCGGGGACTGGCGCCATTTCAGATCGGGGTTGCGGCGCAAGGTCCCCAGCCCCGAACACGGCGCATCGACGAGTACGCGGTCGAGCTTTCCCGCCAAGCGCTTGATGCGGTCGTCGCGCTCGTGGGCGATCTGCACCGGGTAGACGTTCGACAGCCCGCTGCGCGCCAGCCGCGGCTTCAGCGACGCGAGCCGATGGCCCGAGGTGTCGAACGCGTACAGCCGCCCGGTGTTGCGCATCTCGGCACCGAGCGCGAGCGTCTTGCCGCCGGCACCGGCACAGAAGTCGGCGACCATCTCGCCGCGCTTGGCACCGAGCATCAGCGCCAGCAACTGGCTGCCTTCGTCCTGCACCTCCACGTCGCCGCGCATGAACACGTCGAGCTTGTGCAGCGCCGGCTTGCTGTTGATGCGCAAGCCCAGCGGTGAGTAGGGCGTGGGCAAGGCCTCGATGCCTTCGGCCTTGAACGCCGCCTGCACATCGTCGCGCTTGGCCTTGAAGGTGTTGACGCGCAGGTCCAGCCCCGCGCCGGTGTTCATCGCCTCGACCAGCGGCCAGAACTGATCGCCGTGCGCCGCCTGCAGGATCTCGGCCAACCACTCGGGCAGGTTGTGCCGCAGCTTCTCGGGGAGCGCCGCGCGATCGACCGTGCTGACCTGCGCCAGCCATTGCTGCTCGGTCTCGCTCAGCGCGGCGCGCAAGAAACCTTCGTTGCCCTGCCATGCCAGGATCGCCAGCCGCCGCTCCATCTCGCCCTTGCCGGATTGCGCGAGGTGCTGATACAGCAGCCGCTGCCGCAGCACCGAGTAGGTCGTCTCGGCCAGCGTGTGGCGCTCGCGGCTTCCCAGTGCGCGATGCTGGCGAAAGAAGTCGGAGACCACGCCGTCGGCCGGGTGCTGCAATTGCAGAACGCGGTGGATCAGTTCGGTGGAGAGTTCGAGCAGGGCGTTCGGGTGCATCGCGGGATTATCCTTGCCCGATGCAGGACGACGACCTCACGCCCCTCCCCGCCACGCCCCTGGGCCGCTATCGCCACTACAAGGGCGGCGAGTACGAGGTGATCGGCGTCGCCCGCCACAGCGAGACGGGCGAGCCGCTGGTCGTCTATCGGCCGCTCTACAACGCCACCGGCTGGTGGGTGCGGCCGCACGCGATGTTCTTCGAGACGATCGACATCGACGGAGTCACGCGACCACGCTTCGCGCCGGTTCACGCCCCGTGAGCGGCCTGATCACGCACCTGCGGACGCGGCCGCGGCTGTTCGCCTCGGCCGGCGCTGGTGTCGCGGCGGGCGTTCTCGTGCCAGGGATCGACCACTTCACCACCCGCGCGCTGCTGGGCTGGAACGTCGCCGTCTGGCTTTTCCTGGTGTTGATCGGCACGATGATGCTGCGTGCCGATCACGAGCGCCTGCGCCGCGCGGCCGTCGCGCAGGCCGAGGGCGCGACCGTCGTGCTGGGGCTGGTCATCGTCGCCGCGATCGCGAGCCTCGGCGCGATCGTGGCGGAGCTTTCCGCCGCCAGGCTGCCAGGCGCGCACCATGCGTGGCCGCACGTGCTGTTCGCGCTCGCCACGGTGGCGGGCTCGTGGCTGATGCTGCCCACGTTGTTCGCACTGAACTACGCGAGCCTGTACTACCGCAAGGCCCATGGCAGCGGATTGAAGTTCCCCGAGCCGGACAAGACCTTCGAACCCGACTACGCCGACTTCCTGTACTTCTCGTTCACGATCGCCGTTGCATCGCAGACCGCCGACGTGGCGATCACGAACCGGCCGATGCGTCGCCTCGTGCTGCTCCAGGCACTGCTGTCGTTCGTGTTCAACACGACCATCCTCGCGTTCACGATCAATATCGCGGCGAGCCTGTTCTAGATCAGCAGTTGCGCCTCGCCGCCGCGCTGCGTCACGCGCAGGCCATCGCGCTCGAGCTGATCGTGCACCAGCCAGCGCACGGCCCGCGGGTACAGCACATGCTCACGCTCCAGCACGCGCGCCGAGAGGGCGGCCGGCGTGTCGTCCGGCAGCACCGGCACGACAGCCTGCGCGATGATCGGCCCGTGGTCGAGTTCAGGCGTCACGAAGTGCACCGTGGCACCAGCCAGCTTGCAGCCCGCCTCGATCGCGCGGCGGTGCGTGTGCAGGCCGGTGAAGGCCGGTAGCAGCGACGGGTGCACGTTGACGAGCCGACCCTCGAAGCGCTGGACGAATCCGTCGGTCAGGATGCGCATGAAGCCTGCGAGCGCAATCACGTCGGGCTCGAACGAGTCCACCACGCGAGCGAGGTCGGCATCGAACGCGTCGCGCGACTCGAAGCCCGTGTGGTCGACGACCGCGCTCGCGATACCGTGCTGCCGCGCGAACTCCAGGCCTGCCGCATCCGGCTTGTTGCTGATCACCCCAACGACGCGTGCGGCCCAACCTTCGGCCGCGCACGCCCGCACGATGGCTTCCATGTTGGAGCCCCGACCCGAGATGAGGATGACGATTCGCTTCATGGGGCGCGCAGTGTACATAAGGCACCCGGCTCCGCGAGTACGCAGAGCCACCCGCCAAGCGGGTCGGGCCTTGCTTGGGGCGGCCCGGCGCGGCGGCCCGCCCCTACAATTCCGCCCCATGAAGCAACGCGTCCTCTCCGGAATGCGCCCGACCGGCGCCCTGCACCTCGGCCACTACCACGGCGCACTCAAGAACTGGGTGCGCATGCAGGACGACTACGAGTGCTTCTACTTCGTCGCTGACTGGCACGCACTGACCACGCACTACGAAGAGCGTGGCGTGATGGAGCGCTACGTCTACGACATGGTGATCGACTGGCTCGCTGCCGGCATCGACCCCGAGCGCGCGACGATCTTCATGCAGAGCCGCCTGCCCGAGCATGCCGAGCTGTTCACGCTGCTCGCGATGGGCACGCCGCTGGGCTGGCTCGAGCGCGTGCCGACCTACAAGGACCAGATGGACAAGCTGAAGGACCGCGA
>JBDTVC010000343.1:0-4777 GCA_040007475.1 Burkholderiales bacterium | reverse complement strand
AGACCGACAAGAACCCGCAGGTCGGCCGCAACAACGCGATCATGATGGGCATGGCCCGTCCGTTCACGCACGCCGAGGCCAAGCAGCTCGCGGCCTACCTCGCGTCGCTGCCCGGCGAGCTCCAGACCGTGGCGCAGTCGCGCTGGCGCTGAGCCGCTCGCGCCCCCACGCCCGAAGCCGCTGCGAACCAGCGGCTTTTTTCATGGCGCGGCGGTCAAGTTCGGCGCCCGGCGGTCGATACCGAAGGATCGATCCGTCCGCAGATCCAGCCACCGCGATGCTCAAGAAGATCTCCGTTGACGACCTCAGGCTGGGCATGTACCTGCACGGTCTGTGCGGGCCGTGGGTCGATCACCCGTTCTGGAAGTCACGGTTCGAGCTGCGCAGTGCCAAGGAGCTGGCCCTGCTGCGCGGCAGCAGTGTGCGGGAGTGCTGGATCGACGTCTCCAAGGGCAGCGACATCGTCGCCGCACCGGCACCGGTCGTCGAGCCGGTCGCCCCTCTGCCCGAACCCCTGACCACGCCCGCGCCTGAACCCGAGGCGCGGGTCACGATGGCCGAGGAGCTCGGTCGCGCGGCGGCGCTGGTCAACGAGTCGCGTGCCAAGATGAAGTCGATGTTCGAGGAGGCCCGCATGGGCCGCGCACTCGACGCCGAGCAGTGCCTGCCGATGGTGGCCGAGATCACGGGCTCGGTCTGGCGCAACCCCGGCGCGCTGATCAGCCTGGCACGGCTGAAGACGCACGACGACTATTCCTACATGCACTCGGTGGCTGTCTGCGCCCTGATGGTGTCGCTCGCGCGCCAGCTCGGGCAAGGCGAGGCCGAGGCCCGCGATGCCGGCCTGGCCGGCCTGCTGCATGACATGGGCAAGGCGATGATGCCGCTGGACGTGCTGAACAAGCCGGGCAAGCTCACCACGGCCGAGTTCGACCTCATCAAGACCCACCCGCAGCGCGGCCACGACTTGCTCAAGGGCGGCACCGCGACGCCAGAGGTCACGCTCGATGTCTGCCTGCATCACCACGAACGCCCGGACGGCGCCGGCTACCCGTTCGGCCTGAGCGGCGACGCGCTCAGCACCGCGGCGCGCATGGGCGCGGTCTGCGATGTCTACGACGCGATCAGCTCGAACCGCCCGTACAAGGAGGGCTGGGACCCGGCCGATTCGGTCTCGCGCATGACGGCGTGGTGCAAGGCCGGGCAGTTCGACCCGACGGTGTTCGCGATGTTCGTGCGCAGTCTGGGCGTGTACCCGGTCGGCTCCTTGGTGCGGATGCGCTCGGGGCGTCTCGCGGTGGTGGTCGAGCAGAGCGCGACGCAGCTGCTCAAACCGTGGGTCAAGGTCTTCTATTCGACCAAGTCACAGATGCCGCTGCCGGTGGAGCTGCTGGACACCAGCGATGCCCGCTGCGACGACCAGATCGCGGTGCGCGAATCCAACGCCGAATGGAAGTTCGAGCACCTCGACGAGCTGTGGGCCGGGCGGGACGCCCTCAACGCCGCAGCAGCAACGCGTTCCCGATGACGCTGACGCTGGACAGCGCCATCGCCGCGCCGGCCACCACCGGGTTCAGGAAGCCGAAGGCCGCCAGCGGGATGCCCACGACGTTGTAGACGAAGGCCCAGAACAGGTTCTGGCGGATCTTCGCGTGTGTGCGGCGCGAGATCAGCAGCGCCTGAGCGACCAGCGCGAGGTCGGGGCGCAGCAGCGTGATGCCGGCGGCCTGCATGGCTGCATCGGTGCCACCGGCCATCGCGATGCCGACATCGGCGGCGGCCAGGGCGGGCGCGTCGTTCAGGCCGTCGCCGACCATCGCGACCAGATCGCCCCCCGCCTTGCACGCGGCCACGACCGCGGCCTTGTCGCCCGGCAAGACCTCGGCCCGCACGTCGGTGATGCCGATCTCGCGCGCCACCGCGTTCGCACTCGCGGCCTGGTCGCCACTGATCATCAGCGTGCGCAGGCCCATCGCGTGCAGCTCGGCGATGGCTGCTGCGGCCCCGGCCTTGACCGTGTCGCCGAACGCGAACAGCCCCAGCAATTCGCCATGGCCATCGTCGTGCACCTGTGCGAGCCACGAGATGGTGCGGCCCTGGCCCTGCTGCTCGGCCGCCGATGCATCGAGTGCCGAGGTGTCGACACCGAGCTCGCGCATCAGCCGTGCGCTGCCCAGTCGCAACGTCCGATCGCCGACGCGCCCGGCCACGCCGCGGCCGGCCAGTGCCTGCACATCGCGCGCGAGCGGCGTGGGCGAGGTGATCGCCTGCAGCACCGCGCGCGCCAGCGGATGCTCGCTGCCCGCCTGCAGGCTCGCCGCGAGCGCGAGCAGGGCTTCGCGCGTCAGCGCCGATGCGGGCGCAGGCAGCGCGGCAACGAGTGCGGGCTTGCCTTCGGTCAGCGTGCCGGTCTTGTCGAAGGCCACGGTTCGAAGCCCGTGCGCGAGTTCGAGCGCGGCCGCATCCTTGATCAGGATGCCGCGGCGCGCGGCCATGCCGGTGCCGACCATGATCGCCGCGGGCGTGGCCAGACCGAGCGCGCAGGGGCACGCAATGACCAGCACCGCGACGGCGTTCAGCAGACCGGTCGCCCAGTCGCCGCGCAGTGCGCCCCAGCCGAGCAGCGTGACGAGCGCCAGACCGAGCACGACCGGCACGAACACCGCGCTGACGCGGTCCACGAGCCGCTGGATCGGCGCCTTGCCGGCCTGCGCCGACTCGACCAGCCGCACGATGCGCGCGAGCGCGGTCTCGGCACCGACCGCGGTGGTGCGAACCAGCAGCAGGCCCTCGGCATTGATCGCGCCGCCGGTGACCGCGTCGCCCGGGTGCTTCGCCAGCGGCAGGCTCTCGCCCGTGAGCAGCGATTCGTCGACATGGCTGGCGCCCTCGACCACGACGCCGTCGACCGGCAGGCGCTCGCCGGGCCGCACCGCGACGAGGTCGCCGACCACGACCTCGCTCACCGGCACATCGACTTCGGCCTCGCCGCGGCGCACGCGCGCGCGCTCGGGCCGCAACGCGTTGAGCGCGCGGATCGCCGCGGTGGTCTGGCGTTTGGCGCGGCTCTCGAGCCACTTGCCGAACAGCACCAGCGTGACGACCACGGCCGACGATTCGAAGTAGAGCGGCGCCATCGGCCCGCTGCGCAGCAGGTGCCACAGGCTCAGCCCGAACGCGGCCGAGGTGCCGAGCGCGACCAGCAGATCCATGTTGGCGCTGCCCGCGCGCACCGCACGCCAGCCCGCACGATAGAAGCGCGCGCCGAGCACGAACTGCACCGGTGCGGCGAGCAGCAGCTGCAGCCAGCCGTTGAGCATCCACGCGTGTACGTCGGCGACGAAGGGCGTCGCGAGCATCGGCACGATCAGCGGCAGCGAGAGCAGCGCGGCGATCGCGACGCGCGTGCCATCACCACTCGGCAACGCGGGTTCGGGCTCCGCCGGCTGCAACTCGTGCGCCGCGTAGCCCGCGTCGACGACCGACTGAACCAGCGCCGCGACCGGCACGGCCGCGCCTTGCCAGGCGATCTCGGCCTGCTCGGTTGCGAGGTTCACCGAGGCGCTCTGCACGCCGGGCACCCGGCTGAGGGCTCGCTCGACGCGGCCGGCGCACGACGCGCAGGTCATGCCCTCGATGCGCAGGGCGGTGGTGTGCAAGGCGGCGGCAGTCATCGCGTGGGGATTTTCAGGCCTGTGGGGTCGCCGTGTCGGCGGCAAGGTCGATACTGTTGACCTTGCGCAACTCAGGATGATGTCGATGATCGAATGGACCGTTCCCACGATGACCTGCGGCCACTGCGTTGCCACCGTCACCCGCACCGTGCAGCGCGTCGACCCGGCCGCGACGGTCGAGATCGACCTGCCGGAGCACCGCGTGCGCATCGAGTCGGTGCGTGACGCGCAGGCATTTCGCGCCGCGCTCGCCGAAGAAGGGTACGCGCCCGCGGCCTGAAACTTGCTCACCATCTTGCCTGCCGGCGCTGAGGTAATCCCTGACGCGGCCGCGTGAATCCCCGGCCCTACACTGCCGGTTTTCTTCATTTGCCGGAGCAAGAGATGAAACGTTCTCCTTCAGTCGCGATGCTCGCGGTGGCCGCGGGCCTGCTGCTCGCCGCCACCGCGCAGGCGCAGACGCTTCGTTGGGCTTCGCAAGGCGACCTGCAGACGCTGGACCCGTACTCGCGCAATGAATCGCTCACCAATTCGCTGAACGGCCAGGTCTACGAGACGCTCACCGGGCGCGACAAGCAACTGGCCATCGTGCCGATGCTGGCGACCGAGTGGCAGCAGACCGGCCCGCTGGTGTGGCGCTTCAAGCTGCGCCCGAACGTCAAGTTCCACGACGGCACGCCGTTCACCGCGGACGATGTCGTGTTCTCGTTCAAGCGCGCGCAGCAGCCCAGCTCCGACATCAAGGTCTACGCCAGCGCGATGGGCGAGCCGAAGAAGATCGACAGCCTGACGGTCGAGTTCAACCTGAAGGACGTCGACCCGATCTTCCTGCAGCACGCCAACGCGATCTTCATCATGAGCAAGGCGTGGGCCGAGAAGAACAACGTCACGAAGACGCAGGACTTCAACGCCGGCGAGCAGAGCTACGCCGCGATGAACGCGAACGGCACCGGCCCGTTCATGGTCGTGTCGCGCGCGCCCGACGCGAAGACTGTCTACAAGCGCAACCCGAACTGGTGGGGCAAGTTCGACGGCAATGTGCAGGACGTGATCTACACGCCGATCAAGAGCAACTCGACGCGCGTGGCCGCGCTGATCTCGGG
>JBDTVC010000342.1:0-4788 GCA_040007475.1 Burkholderiales bacterium | reverse complement strand
TGTTCTCAGCAAGGGCCGATCGATGGCACGCCCGAGCCATCGCGGATTTCCGTCGTTGGCTGCGCTCCGAGATGGCGCCGCGAGACTCGCGCTATAACGGCGCGAACACTCGAACTAAACTGCCTCTGACAGGACGTGTCACAGCGGCGTGACGCTTGCGACAGGCTCATCCGACACCCACTTCGGTGCAGACCATCTTGGTGTCGAGGTAATCGTCGAGGCCCTGTCTTGCACCCTCCCGACCCAGCCCCGATTCTTTGATGCCGCCGAAAGGTGCGACGGCCGTGGACACCAGTCCGGTATTCACACCGACCATGCCATACTCGAGCGCCTCTGACACCAGAGTCGCACGGCTGAGATCTTTCGTGTACAGATAAGCGGCCAACCCCGCCCTCGTGTCATTGGCCAGAGCGATGGCCTCGGCCTCATCGAAGAAGCCGACCACGCCAGCGACCGGACCAAAGGTTTCCTCGCGAAACAGCCGCGCCGCCGGGGTCACGTCGGTCAGCACCGTCGGCTCATGGAAATTCCCGGGCCGATCCAGCGGGTGCCCGCCCCATAACAACCGCGCGCCCCGGCCGATGGCGTCCTCCACATGACCCCGCACCTTGGTCATGGCAGCGGCGTTGATGAGCGGGCCGAGATCTGTAACGCCAGCCAGGCCGTCACCCGTGACCAGTGTCGCGACGCGCTCGACCAGGCGCCGCGCAAATTCTTCGCGCACGGCCTCGTGGACAAGGATCCTGTTGGCACAGACGCAGGTTTGTCCGGTGTTGCGGAATTTAGAAATCAGCGCACCTTCGACAGCCGCTTCCAGGTCGGCGTCATCGAAGACGATAAATGGTGCGTTGCCACCCAGCTCGAGGGACACCCTCTTGACCGTGTCCATGCAGCGCGCGGCCAGGCGCTTGCCGACCGCGGTCGAACCGGTGAACGTGAACTTGCGGATGCGCGGGTCGCCGGTAAGCACCTCTCCGACAGGCGCCGGATCGCCGGTGACCACGCTGAGTGTGCCAACGGGCAGTCCCGCCTCCTCTGCCAGCGCGGCCAATGCCAAGGCAGAGAATGGGGTGAGTTCCGAGGGTTTCAGCACCACCGTGCAGCCGACCGCCAGCGCCGGCGCCAGCTTGCGCGTCAACATCGCAGCGGGGAAGTTCCAGGGCGTGATCGCCGCAACAACACCGACTGGCTGCCGCAGCACGGTGATGCGACGGTTTGCCGCGGGTGCGGGGATGGACTCGCCGTAAACGCGCCTGGCCTCTTCTGCGAACCACTCGATGAACGACGCCGCATACGTGATCTCGGCACGCGCTTCGGCGAGCGGCTTGCCCTGTTCGGCCGTAAGTATGCGCGAGAGGTCGTCCGCGTGGGTCGTAACCAGTTCATACCAACGGCGCAGTACTGATGCGCGAGCAGCAGCCGGGCGCCGCGACCACGCGGACCGCGCGCCTTCAGCGGCAGCGACCGCCTCAATCACCTGGGGCTGCGACAGACGTGGAACCGTGCCGAGCAGGCCGCCGGTTGCAGGATTCACGACCCGTATCACCTCGTCGGCGCTGACCCAGGCCCCGCCTACGAAGGCTTGTTGACGGAACAGATCGGCACGGCGCAAGGCGAGGCGGGACTGTTCAACCCTGGCTGCATTCGATTCCCGGGACGGCGGCAAATCTTGCTCCACTCTATGACGCGCCCCCTCGGACGCCGGGGGGCACATCTTCGGCGGCCGTGACGCGTCACGGTAGATGCACACCCGATCGGCGATGGTGCGCAAAGGTCACCATTTTCAGCTCTCCCCAGTTGCGCCAATCACGGCGCTGGTGCACGCTGGACTCCACACGCATGAATCACCGCGAAGTGTCTGGCAAGTCGCCCCCGCCCTTCTCAGCGCTTCGGGCGTTCGAAGCCGTGGGAAGATGGGGGGGCATCCGGCGAGCCGCCATAGCGCTCGACCTCGACCATGCCGTGGTCAGTCGGCATCTTCGCGCATTGGAAGAATGGGCCGGTGTCGGGCTGATCAATCGCCAACGCATGGGACGGCTGCTGACCGCAGAGGGCGAGATCTACCACCGGCGCATATCCGGTGCGCTGGATGAAATCGCGCACGCCAGCGCCGAGCTTCTAAACGCCGCAGGCAAAAGCTCACTGAAGATCTGGTGCATGCCGGGTCTGGCCTTCGCATGGTTGACGCCCGCGCTTCCCCTTTTCCGTACGCAAGCCCCCGGCATCGAGCTGGAATTGCGCCCCAGTGCGGAAATACCTGACTTCACTGCTTACGAGGCGGATGTTTCGATTCACTACATCCCTGGCGAGGCGCCCGGCGAATCGGACGCGGGCGACGAAAGTCTCAACCGGCAGGAACTTGCCCGTCCGCCGGTGTTTCCGGTAGTGAGCCCGGAACTGAAACGCAGCCTGGGAGAATTTCACGCCATAGAGGACATTCTCAAGGCGCCGCTCATCCATGAAGAAAGTGCCGGACAATGGCTGACCTGGTTTGCAGCCTACGGCGTAGCGTGCCCGGAAAATCTTGCCGGCCCTCGGCTCTGGTATGGTCATGTGGCCGTGGAAGCCGCCCGTCAGGGCCAGGGTGTTGCCTTGGCCAACCCGTTCCTGGTCGCCGACGAGCTTGCCTCCGCAAGCGTGGTCCCACTCCTGGACCCGGCTCGATTTCCCCCTGTGACCTTGGGCTCCTATGTCTTCATTGCGCGCGCCGACCGATGGCATCGCTCCGAGGTGGCTCAGTTTCGACGCTGGCTGATGCAGGAGATGGCGCACCTGATGCCTTCGGCCAAATCGAGCGAGGTGGCTCAGTCCGTGGTGGAACTCGACCCGGGTCCAGTGTAATCACGCAGACTGGTGGAGGCTGTGCAACTGCCTATTGTCGGTAAGACACGAAGAGGCCGATGGTGCGCGGGCGCACGGTTGAGTTGGTCCAGAACGCGTTCTGGAATCCACCGAAAAGCCCACCCTGATTGAGCACCAGATCTGGTGCTTTATTGGTGAGGTTGTTCGCGAACAGCTGCACTTCGGCGCCGGCGATCTGGGTACCGATGCGTGCCGAAAGCAGACCGTAGCCGGCCACAGGAGGCCTGGTACCGAGGGCTTGCGTAGTCGGCGCCTGACTGCTGCCAGAGAGATCGAGACGGATAAACAACGGTCGGTCTCCCATCAGCTTAAAATCGTACTGGGGAGATACCGAGTACACCCAGGCCGGCGGTGAGCCATTGAGGCGACTGCCCTTGGTGTTGATCAGTACGCCGCCTGGAGACGCGAAATCCTCAAGGAAAGAAGTCTTGTTGTAGCCAACATTGGTGGTCAACGACAGCGCCCGAAACGGGCGCAACTGCAAGCCGATATCGAAGCCCTGCGACTTGGCCTTGCTGCCATTGTCGACGAAGCTCTCGCCACAGTTGTTAAGGAAGACTGAGGTCTGAATATCCTTCCAGCGGACCTGGTAGGCACTGGCGTCGATGGAGAGCCGATTATCGAACAACCGGTTCTTGGTACCGATCTCGTAGCTCCACACCGTGTCAGAAGTGTATTGGAATTTCTGGGCCGGATTGCCCGAGCCATCCACGTAGCCCAGATCAATCAACTCCTGTCCGCAACCCAGCGGCAGACGCTGCGATGCGCCCGGCGGACGGAAGCCCTTCGAAGCGGTGGCATAGATCATGTTGCGGTCGTCAATCTGATAGGAGAGCCCGATCTTCGGCGTGGACGAATTCTCCGCGGTCTTCAAGGCTACCGAGGAATAGACGGGGGCGATCGGCGGCACCGTTCCAAGGCCGGCCAGCGGCGCATTGAGGTTGTTCTCGGGGCTGGCGTAGTCGGCACTGAAGGCGACCTCATTGCGGGAGAATCGGATGCCGGTGATCAGCTTGAGCTTTTCCGTGATCTTGAACTGCGTTTCCGCGAACGCGGCGTACTGCGTGTCCTTGGCATTGAAGTCGATGCTCCAGATGGACGAGGTAGCCGGATCGGCGACGACACCCAGCCAGTTCTGGTAAGCGGTAGACCCAGGTCCGTACGGCTCACCATTGTCCACGGCGTGCAGGAAGGTCGGCAGGAAAAACCAACCCACGCGTGGCGCCTTCGTCAGGAAGTTTTCACCAATGTCCTGGATGCCACGCTGCTTGGCCTCCTGAAAATAGAGCCCGGCGACCCAGGTCAGGCGTGCGTCATTGTCGTTGGACTGCAGGCGCAGCTCCTGGACCAGGTTCTTCTGCCGGTTGTCGTACAGTGAGGAAGACTTGTCGCCTGGCCGCGGAAACTTGGTGGGCGTGGCGGCATAGAAGCCGACGTAGTAGTTGGTGAAGTCGAAATACTGCTTGAACTTGCGGTCGAAGTAGGAGGTATTGGAGGTCAGCGTCACGGGACCTGCGTCCCAATTGATCCCCAACTGCGGAAGAACGAAGGTGTCCGTGCCCTTGTCCGCATCCGGGCTCGTGATGTTGGTGAAACGGTTCGTTGCTGATGCGGGCGTGGCGGAGTAGACGGGTCGGGCGTAGTTACCCTTCGACGACAGCCGCTCCCAGAATGTGTCGAAACCGTCGTCGCGCTCGACCTTCTGATAGGTGACCGAGGGCGTGAACGATAGATTATCGGCGACCTGCGCCTTCAAAGCGCCACGGAACCCGGTGGTCGAATTCGAGTTCATGTCTGGGCGCAGCACCTGCACATTGCTGAATGTAGCCGAGGCCTGCGGACCCGCATTGCCGGTGGGGTCGATAACGGTTGGCGTGCCATACACGCCATCGATATAACCGCCTTCCTTGCGATAGAAGGCGCTCA
>JBDTVC010000341.1:0-4796 GCA_040007475.1 Burkholderiales bacterium | reverse complement strand
CGGCATCCGAGAGCCTGAAGCAACAGATGAATCGCCTCGCGGACGCAGTCGGCGTTTTCGAATGATCTTCACCCTGCTGCTGCTCGGCCTGGTCTGTCATGTGCGAGGGCGCCTTCCTTGACACGTACGCCGTCCAGCCATTCGATTCGGTCGATTGGGTAGGGGGTGTTGGCCACACCGGACTGAACCCTGCCGCGGATCTCTTGGCGACGCGAACGCCGCACCGCGCTACTTGAACGATCGGTCATGGTGTCGGCGAGCGGGCACGCCGATCCCTGTTCCACTCGTCATGGTGTCCACCATCTCTGGGGCCCACTTCATCAGGTCAGATGCACTACCCCGACCTGCGGGGGCCAGCTATAGATCATCGCGGCGATCCTCGAACAGCCGGTCATCGAGACAATCTTCACGCACCTGTCAGCTGATGTTTAGGTTTATCCGATATCCGCCCGTGACACGAGACCACGTGGTGGTGTGGCGCGGCCTGAGGGCGGATGTTGGGATAAACCTAAACATTTGCAGCCGTTGGCGAAGGGGAGCTATCTGACGCCCTAGACGGAGCGCGGCTACGGCCGCGTCGCTTCTCTTGTCGTCGAAGCGGTGAACTGGTGAATCGACTCGGCAACCGCCTGGTCGATAGCTTCGTTGAAGCGCACAAGGTCTGCCACCCCGGCCGAACCCAACTGTGGCCTGCTCTCCAGCCACATGCGAATGACAGACGCCCGCAGCGCCCGATACTCAGCCAAAGTCTGGTTGATATCGAACCCGACAGTTGCGCGCATGTCCCCGTGTGACTGCGCTGCGGTGGGTGAACCGCACCGGCTTTCGAGGAGGCCTGTTGGCTTGAGGTCAAACCGGCGTGGTCTGACTTTCTTTTGGTTGTTTGGGACTTTCATTATTCCAGCCCCCGCAGGGGCCGCCGGAGGCCCCCCGGTTGGGCCATGTACTCATGGTTCAACCCTCCTGCAGCGCCGCCGACTGGGCGGGCTTGTTCGTGGTCAACGCCTGAGCTTGCATGCGCCAGTAGTTCGCCTCGGCTTCGGCCGGCGGGATGTAGCCGATGGGCTCAAGCAGGCGATGGTGGCGATCTCGATTCGATCCTCAACAAGGCGCTGAAGAAGGCCGCGAGCGAGCGCTATCCGACGATGGATGCGTTCTCGCACGATCTGCAGCGCTATCTCGATGGCGAACCGGTCGTGGCTGGAGCGGCGGTCACCATTGCACTGCTCGCAGGCACATCTGTCGCGCTGTGGCAGGCGCGCAAGCACAGCGCGCCCAGGCCGAGGCGAACACGGCGCTGGCGGTTCAGTCCTTTCTAGAGGGCGTGTTCCTCACCAACTCGGGGGACCAGGCGGATCCCATGAAAGCCCGAGAGACGACCGCTCGTGAATTGCTGGACCGCGGTGCCGAACGCATCGATACCGAATTGCGACAGCAACCTGCCGCTCGGCTCCGCCTGCTGAGCGTGCTGGCCTCGGTGTACGAAGGCATGGCGCTCGTTGACAGGCAGATTGCATTGCGGCGCCAGCAATGGAAGGAGGCGCGCAGCCTGTCGGGGCCGAACAGTGATGACAGCGTGACGGCGATGGCCCAGCTCGCCCACGCCCTCACCATGGCGGAGCAACGCCCGGAGGCAATCACGCTTCTGCGGCAGGCCGCTGCCACGCTGGACGCCCGCGGCGACAACGGCTCTCGTGCGCGCTTCTGGGTCGAGGTGATGCAGGCATCGCTCGACCGCCGCATTGACCCCCGGCATGGTTTGGCCGCCTCGGATCGCGCGCTCACGATCGCCCGAAGATTCCCACCGGACGATGCGCTGTTGCTGACGCTGCAGGTGCGCGGCGACAACGCAACGTTCGTCGGCGAGCACGAGCAAGCGCGCCAGGCCTTTGCGGAGATCGTGCGCATCTCCGAGGCAAATCCACCGCTCGGTGCGAATGATCTGGCGGGGATCTACGGGTCCCTCGCGGGCGCGCAAACCGCGTTGGGGCAGTTCGCGCAAGCCAACGCCTCACAACGCAAAGGCGTGGACATCGCGCGTCGCCGCGCAGACCCTTTTTTGATGCGTCAGACTGAAATGGATCTGGCCATTCATCCCTATGTCACTGGCCGATTTCGCGAGGCCGTGGAGGCCTCCGAACTGGCATTGCGCTGGGCGCACGGCGCGGACGCGCCCCCGTTTCCTGGCCAAGCGCACTGGATCAACGTCAACCACGCCCTTTTTTCGCTGGCCTTCGGCCGACCCGAGAACGCGCTGTCCGAAACGGATGATGACCCCTCGCTGACGATCGAGGCCTCGGCGGCATCTGGTGTTGGCGCCGACGTAGAGTTGACCCAGGCGCCGAAGCTCAGGTGACCCGCATTCCGGGTCGCCGATGAAGCGTTTGCGCTGCTTGGAGCAGCAAGCCCTGGGTCACGCAAATCTCGGCATAGTTGCCATAGACGGGGCAGTCCGACATCGGCGCCGACACTCAGCACGGCCTGGGTCAGGCCCTTGGGCAGCAGGGTGCGCGTGACGTTGATGACCGGCAGCATGCGCTGCCAGTTGGCGACCCAGGTGTTGGCTGCGGCGAGTTCGGCCGGCGCCACCAAGCGCAGCGCCACATCGTCGATCTGGTCTGGCACCACCTGCTCAGCCACGCCATGCCCGAGCAGCAGCATCTCTTCCCCGTTACGGCGCTGGACCCAGAAGTCGATCAGCCGACCGTCGCGCTTGATGCCGAGGCGGGTAGGGCGCTCGCACAGCGACTGCACGGCCGGATCGGCCTCAAGGCGAATCCATTGCTTGAAGGAGACGTGATCGAAGAGGCGTATTGGTCTCGCCAGCTTGGGGCTGAAGGCCACGAGCAGCGGGCAGCCACGAGGTCTGGTCATCTCCAGCGGTGCGCGAAAGCGTGCGGTGAAATCCTTCATGGATCAACACCTTACGCAAGCCCAGCGGCTGCGCATCCGCAAGTTGACGGATTTGCTTCGCGCAAAGATGAAGTGACAGATTTGCTTCGCAAACTGCGTCGGCAAATGTGTCACTCCCAGACTGACCTTCAGAGGGAACGCGCTCCTCGCGAGCAGTGACAGATATGCTTTGCTCTACGAATGCTCAACCGGGCCGGCTGAGCGCTTCAGAGCAAACCGACCAGCACTGAATCGGCCCACACGATGCGCAATACCTCTTCGTTCTTCAGCCATGCTCGTTCCAAGCGGATCTCCGGACGCGTGCGCTTCATCGAAGGCCTGTCGCCACACCTGCAAACGCAGGGCACCCTCGACGCCGTTGGCGACCACCCCGAGCAGCAGCTGCTCGCCTAGTCTTCGGCAAGTTCAAGGAGAGTGACCTTCTTGGCATCAAAACCGAATCGGCAAAGATGCTCATGTTGGCGGCACTGAACCTCATCGAGTGCATTGTGGAAACCGCGCCGCGAAGGACAAGCTGAGACCACCTGCATAGGTGACCACGTGAGGGCGAGAGGGCGACTGAATCAACCGGCACGGTTGATGACTGCTGTCCGGCAGGGCGACAAGACTACCGATTCTCGGGGGTGCTCCCCCAGTTTTCATCCACTCCCAGATTATTCGTTCTTCGACACCCTCGGCCGAATTCGGAGAATCAGCCTCCAGAGCCCGTCGATTTGAAGGAGAGTCCGCGAGTCGCGACGATGATCCGGATCTGGTCGGAGTGCATGTGCCGGGATCAAAACAGACTCCTCCCGTGTCCCGCCGCTGCCCGAACCAGAACCGTGAGGGAACCTGCGCGGAACGGTCATTCCGAGTTCGATCTGGCCACGCGACAGACATCGGCGAAGGCGCGTGCATAGAGGCCCAGTTCGACGTCTCGCTTCCAGGCGATGCCGATGTCCATGCTGGGCACGACATCGTCGATCAGAGTGATGGCCTCCAGACGTGTGTTATCGAGCGACCAGGGCCGGTAAACCATGTCGGAGAGGATCGTGACGCCGACGCCGACCGCGACGAGGTTGCGCGTCGCCTCCATGGACGTTGTGTGGAAGATGACGTTCGGCTGCATGCCGGCTGCATTCCAATAGCGTCTGGTCGTCTGCTCGGCGTCGTCGATGGTCAGGAGGATGTAGGGTTCGGGCTGTACTTCCTTGAGCGTCACCCGCTTCCTCTTCAGCAGTGGATGGTTCGCGGGGACCCAGAGGCGCCGCTTCGAACGCGTCAGAACGTCGGAGTCGATCTCGTCGAGATGCTCTAGCGGAGACGTCAGACACAACGCAAGCTCGATCTCACCGCTGAGGAGGCACCGCTCGATTTCGGCCCGCGCAAGTTCGACCAACTGCACTCGGATGCCTGGGAACTGCCGATTGAAACGCGCGAGCAGTGGCGGGAGGTAGTACCCGGCAACCGTGTGATTGCAGGCGAGCTTGAGCACGCCCGTCATATCGTGCCGAACGCGTTGCGGGGCTTGCATGGCTTCGGCGGCCGCGGCGAGCACGCTGCGCGCATGCAGCAGGAAGACCGTGCCTTCGGAGCTCAGTGTGACGCCTTTGGCGTGGCGCTGGAAAAGCTTGACACCCATCTCCGCCTCCAAGGCCTTGATGGCTTCGGTGACGACGGGTTGCGACGTGAACAGCACCGCCGCGGCCTTGGAGATTTGTCCCGTTTCGGCAGTGGCCACGAAGATGCGAAAATGCCGCAGCGACGCTCTCACGGGGGTTGCCATCGGGTGGAACAAGAGAAGTTCATGCTGACGTCTCGCTAAAGGTCGACGAGTGGAGCACCAAATTACGCAAACGTCATGCCATGCAGCCTCGCCATTGCATCACAGGTCGGGACGCTGG
>JBDTVC010000340.1:0-4839 GCA_040007475.1 Burkholderiales bacterium | reverse complement strand
TGCTTCCGAAGGCCGAGACGGCGCGCTGCATCATGGCCAGCTTCGCCGATGTCAGGAAAGCCGGCGACGCCGTCGCCGCGATCATCGCCGCGGGCATCATCCCGGCCGGCCTCGAGATGATGGACAAGCCGATGACCGCCGCGGTCGAAGACTATGTGCACGCCGGCTACGACCTGGCCGCGGTCGCGATCCTGCTGTGCGAGAGCGACGGCACGCCCGAAGAAGTGGCCGAGGAGATCAGCCGCATGGAAGCGGTGCTCGACGCGAGCGGCGCGACCCGCATCGAGGTCAGCGCCGACGAAGCGCAGCGGCTGAAGTTCTGGAGCGGCCGCAAGAACGCGTTCCCGGCGACAGGGCGGCTCAGCCCCGACTACATGTGCATGGATTCGACGATCCCGCGCAATCGCCTGTCCGACATCCTGCTCGCGATCGAGGGCATGGAGAAGAAGTACGGCCTGCGCTGCCTGAACGTGTTTCACGCCGGCGACGGCAACCTGCACCCCTTGATCATGTTCGACGCGAACGACCCCGATCAATTGCACCGCTGCGAGCTGTTCGGTGCCGACATTCTCGAATCGAGCGTCGCGATGGGCGGCACGGTCTCGGGCGAGCACGGCGTCGGCATCGAGAAGCTGTCGGCGATGTGCGTGCAGTTCTCGCGCGCCGAGCACGACCAGATGCTGGCGCTGAAGCACGCGTTCGACCCGTCGGCGCTGCTGAATCCGGGCAAGGTGATCCCGTCGCTGGCGCGCTGCGCCGAGTACGGCAAGATGCACGTGAGGCGCGGCCTGCTGCCGTTCGCCGACATCCCGCGCTTCTAGCCACCCCCGCATGGACCACAACGACCCCGCGCTGCAAGTTCTGATCGATCGCGTCAACGCGGCGCGTGATGCCGGTGCGCAGTTGTGCATCCGCGGCGGTCGCAGCAAGGACTTCTACGGCGAGGCACCGCAGGGCGAGCTGCTCGATACGCGCGTGCTCGAAGGCACGTCGAGCTACGAGCCGACCGAGCTCGTGGTCACCACCCGCTGCGGTACCTCGCTCGCCGAGCTCGAAACACTGCTCGCGACGAAAGGCCAGTGCCTGCCGTTCGAGCCGCCGCATTTCGGCGACCCGAACATCAGCGTGAAGCACCGCGGCGCCACCGTCGGCGGCATGGTCGCGGCCGGGCTCTCGGGCCCATCGCGCGCGGCGGTCGGATCGGTGCGCGACTACGTGCTCGGCGCGACGATGTTGAACGGCAAGGGCGAGGTGCTGAGCTTCGGCGGCCAGGTGATGAAGAACGTGGCCGGCTACGACATCTCGCGCCTGCTCGCCGGCTCGCTCGGCACGCTCGGCCTGATCCTCGAAGTCTCGCTGAAGGTGATGCCGATGGCACCCGCCACAGTCACGCTGCGGCTGCAGATGGACCAGGCCGAGGCGCTCGCGAAACTCAACGACTGGGGCGGTCAGCCGATCCCGCTGAACGCCAGCGCGTGGTGGGACGGTAACCTGATCCTGCGCCTGCGCGGCGCGCTCGCCGCGGTGCAGGCGGCGCGCGTGCGGCTCGGCGGCGACATCGTCGAGCCGGAGTTCGCCGGCCCGTTCTGGGAAGGCTTGCGCGACCACACCGACGAGTTCTTCACGGCCGCGCACAAGGCGGTCGAGACCGGCGCGTCGCTGTGGCGCCTGTCGGTGCCGCAGACGGCGCCGCCGCTGGCGCTGACCGGCGAGCTGATGATCGAGTGGGCGGGCGGGCAGCGCTGGCTGTGCAGCGCGATGCCGGCATCGACTGTGCGTGACGCCGCCTCGAAGGTTGGCGGCCACGCGACGCTGTTCGCCGCGAAAGACAAGTCACCGGGCGTGTTCGCGCCGCTGCAATCACCGCTCGACCGTATCCACCGCGAGGTGAAGAAGTCGTTCGATCCGTCGGGCATCTTCAACCCCGGCCGCCTCTACCCAGGGCTCTGACCCGCGCAGCGCACCCGAATCCAACCATGCAGACCAAGCTCGCCCCTCAGTTCAAAGGCACGCCCGACGGCGAAGCGGCCGAGGCCATTCTTCGCAAGTGCGTGCACTGCGGCTTCTGCACCGCGACCTGCCCGACGTATCAACTCCTCGGCGACGAGCTCGACGGCCCGCGCGGCCGCATCTACCTGATGAAGCAGGTGCTCGAAGGCGCGCCGGTGACGCGCAGCACGCAGCTGCACCTCGACCGCTGCCTGACCTGCCGCAACTGCGAGAGCACCTGCCCGTCGGGCGTGCAGTACGGCGAGCTGATCGAGATCGTGCGGCCGATCGTCGACGACCTCGTGGAGCGGCCGACGCGCGAGAAAGCGACGCGCTGGCTGCTGAAGGAAGGCCTCACATCACCGCTGTTCGCGCCGGCGATGAAGCTTGGCCAGGCGCTGCGGCCGCTGGTGCCGCCGTCGCTGAAGAACAAGGTGCCGGCCAAGGCGCCCGCGCGTGCGCACCAGTGGCCGACGCGCACGCACCCACGCAAGGTGCTGATGCTGATGGGCTGCGTGCAGCCGGCGATGATGCCCAACATCAACAGCGCGACGGCCCGCGTGCTCGATGCCGCCGGCATCCAGACCGTCGTCGCCGACGAAGCCGGCTGCTGCGGTGCGATCCGCACGCACCTGAACGACACCGAGGGCGGGCTGGCCGACATGCGCCGCAACATCGACGCCTGGTGGCCGCTGATCTCGGGCGGCCCGGGCTCGCTCGACGGCATCGAGGCGATCGTGATGAACGCCTCGGGCTGTGGTGTGACCGTGAAGGAATACGGACACGCGCTGGCCCGTGATCCGGCCTACGCCGACAAGGCGAAGCGAATTGCGGAACTGACGCGCGACCTGAGCGAGCTGCTGCCCGAGCTGGTGGCGAAGCTGAAGCACAAGGTCCGCCTGCGAGGCGTCGGAAACCGCGTGGCGACGCAGCTCGCGTTCCACCCGCCCTGCACCTTGCAGCACGGCCAGCAGCTGCGCGGCGGCGTCGAGACGCACCTGAAGGAACTCGGCTTCGACGTGCGCGTCGCGCCGAACGAGGCGCACCTTTGCTGCGGTTCCGCCGGCACCTACTCGGTGCTGCAGCCCGAGCTCGCCTACCAGCTGCGCGACCGCAAGCTCGCGAACCTCGAGCCGATCGGCGCGCAGACCATCGTCTCGGCCAACATCGGCTGCATCCAGCATCTGCAGACCGGAACAAAGACGCCGGTCAGGCACTGGATCGAAGTGCTCGACGACGCGCTTACTTGACCGGCGCCGGCGGCCAGAAGCAGCAGGCCGTCCACGCGAGGCTGACGACTTCATTCAGCGTTGTCTTGGCGCCGCTGCTGCTGGCCCACCAGCGCTCGTCGTCGTAGTCGTCCGGCCGCGCCGCCAGCACGCCGACCTCGACGGCCTCGCCCAACCCCATGCGGTAGATCGTGCGCGACCGCCGTGCATGCACACCGGCCGAGTACACGTCGACCGCGTTCAGTGCCACGCCCTCGCGCTGCGCCCATTCGCGCACCATCAGCGCGCTGATGTAGCTGCGGTCCTTTTTCGTGTCGGGCGCCGGGACGGCAATCACCGGCAGTTCGACGATGCCGTGGGCGCGCAGATAGCCCGCCGCGCGCAGCGCGAAGCTGCCATAGTGACCCGCATCGATCCACGGCTCGATCGGCCCGCCGCTCGTGATCACGCGCTCGTAACGCCCGCGCCGGATCGTGGCCACGGCCTGCGCGAGCTCGGCGTCGCTCAACCAGCCTTCGACGATCAGCGTGCGCGCGCCCCGGCCGTCGTGCCCGCGCGCCGGCGCATCGAGAGCGAGCAGGCTGCGCGCCGAAAGGCCCAGCACGACGATCGTCGCGCCCGCCAGCAAGAGCAACATCAGCCAGCCCCACAGCGTGGGCAGCCAGACCTGGCGGCGGCGAAAGAGAAAACTCAAATGGGCCACCCTTGGCGCTGCGCGCCATCCCTCCGGGAGGGAGCTTCGCGCTTGGGGCGGCCCGGCGCGCTCAAATGCAACGCCCGCCGTCGACTTCCATCGCAACGCCGGTGATCATCGACGCCTCGTCGCTGCACAGAAAACAGGCGGCGTTGCCCATGTCCTGCGGCGTCGAGAAACGGCCGAGCGGGATCGTCGCGAGAAACTTCGCGCGCATCTCCGGCGTGTCTTCGCCCATGAAGGTCTTCAGCAGCGGCGTCTCGCCGGCGACCGGGTTCAGCGCGACCACGCGGATGCCGAAGGGCGCGAGCTCGACCGCCATCGCGCGCGTCGCGGTGATGACCCAGCCCTTGCTCGCGTTGTACCAACTCAGGCGCGGCCGCGGGCTCACGCCGGCGGTGCTGGCGATGTTCAGGATCACGCCGGACTTCTGCTGCTTGAAGCGCGGCACCACCACCTTGGCAGCGAGGTAGATCGCCTTCACGTTGACGCTCAGGATGCGGTCGAAGTCGTCCTCGCCCACCTCTTCCATCGACTGCGGCAAATGCGAGACGCCAGCGTTGTTGACGAGGATGTCGAGGCCGCCGAAGTGGCCCTGCGCGGCGTCGAACATCGTCGCCACATCGGCGGCGTTCGCCACGTCGACACGCAGGCTGCGTGCGTTCGCACCCAGCGCTTTCGCGACACGCTCGCCGCCCGCCGCGTCGCGGTCCGCGATCAGCACCTTCGCGCCCTCGGCGACGAACTTCGCCGCGATGCCTTCACCGAACCCTGAGCCACCCCCGGTGACGATCGCCACCTTGCCTTCGAGTCTCATGTTCCTGTCCTTCTCTTGCGTGATCTACCCGTGGTGAATCGCGACGGTCTTCAAGGTCGAGAAGCCGTACAGCGCCTCGAAGCCCTTCTCGCGGCCGTGGCCCGAGTGCC
>JBDTVC010000339.1:0-4846 GCA_040007475.1 Burkholderiales bacterium | reverse complement strand
CCGACGGCGTGAAGTCGGCCTCCTGGATGAACTGGTCCTTCTTCAATCCCCGGGTACGGATCGTGATCTCGCAGACTTCGAAACGCACACCGCGGTTCTTCAGCGCCGACACCAAAGGGGCGTATTCCGTGCCGTTGGCGTTCTTCGCGCCTTCCAGCAGGAAGTCGATCCCGGCCGCGTGTGCCACCGCCGTGATCTTGGCGCCGGGGTCGACGTCGAGGTGATTGCGAATGTTGCGCAGGCCTTTCAGGGCCTGCTGCGCGCTGTCATCGAAGTGGTAGACCACCATGTCCTGGGCCCACGAGGCAGCGGCGGTGATGGCGAGCAAGAGACCGATCAGCGCCTGGCGAATGTTCATGAGATTTTCCTTGTTGAACGGTCAGAATTCGATGGCCTCGGCGATGGCCTTGGCACCTGCCGTGGCGCAGGCGTCGTCGGCCTCGCCGCCGGGCGCTCCCGAAACGCCGATGCCGGCGAAGGTGGTGCCGCCCGCCTCGATCACCTGCCCACCGCCGATGGCCATCACGTGAGCCGCCGCGCGGATGCCGCTCATCGGCTTGCCGGCCTGCGTCTCCACCGCCAGCGTGGACGTTGGCATGCGAAAGCTGGCGGCCGTCCAGGCCTTCTGCGTGGCCACCTCGACGGTGTGCGCACCGGCAAAGCGATCCCGCAGCAGCACCTGCAGCACACCGGATCGATCGACCACGGCCACCGCCACCTGGAACCCCGCCCTGCGGCAATGCGCCAGCGCCGCCTGGGCCGCAGCGAGCGCGGTCTCGGGCGTCAGCAGTTTCACGGAATAGGTCGCTTGCTGTGCGGTCGCGAACTGGCCGCAGAGGGCAAGCGCCATGACCGTGGCGGCACGACAGAGATGGCGAATTGAGCCCATGTTGCGTCAGACCTTCGCGATGCCGGTGTTGCCTTGAACCCCGAGAAGCGTCGGTGTATTGATGCGCCGCGCCTTGACATGCCCGCCCGGCTGCGACTTGAGCCAGCCTTCAACGACATCCCAGACCGGCTTGTTGCCCGGCGCATTGCGCGCCTCTTCGGCCACCGGCGCCCAGCCCGCGACCTTGTACTTCTTGCCCGCTTCGATCGGCTTGCCGGCCAGGCGCATCTCGGTGATGCGCTGGCCCATCTTCTCTGTCGGCCGGCAGGTGTAGGCCAGGCCGCCGACGCGCACCATGTCGCCGCCCTGCTGGTAGTACGGGTCGGGGTTGAAGAGGTTGTCGGCCACGTCCTCTAGGATCGTCTTGATCGTCTCGCCGCTCATCTCGCTGACCGTCGCATACGGATAGGTGATGGCCAGTTGGTCCATCATCAGCTCGCGTGTGATCGCGTCGCCGGGCAGCAGCGTCGTGCCCCAGCGGAATCCGGGCGAGAACGCGATCTCGGCGCCCTGCACATCCATCAGCGCATCGCAGACGAGCTGGTCCCAGCTGCCGTTGAAGTTGCCGCGCCGGTACAGCAACCCGTCGGTGACCGCCAGCTTCTCGGCGAGCTTGGCCTTGTACGGCGCGCGCACCTTGGCGATCAGCGCGGCCATCGCCGGGTCGGCCTTCAGCTGGTTCGCGAACACCGGCAGCAGCCGGTAGCGGAAGTCGGCGACCTTGCCGCCCTGCACGTCGAAGTCCATCACGCCGAGGAACTTGCCGTTGCTGCCGGCGTTGGTGACCAACGTCTTGCCGCCCGCGTTGTTGACGGGGATCGCCACCGGCACGCCGTCGTGCGTGTGGCCCCCGAAGATCGCGTCGATCCCGCGCACGCGCGAGGCCATCTTCAGGTCGACATCCATGCCGTTGTGCGACAGCAGCACCACCACCTTGGCGCCCTTGCCGCGGGCTTCGTCGACGACCTTCTGCAGGTTGTCGTCCTGGATGCCGAAGCTCCAGTCCGCGACCAGGTAGCGCGGGTTGGCGATCGGTGTGTACGGGAAGGCCTGGCCGACGATGGCGACCGACACGCCGTTGATCTCGCGCAGCACGTAGGGCTTGAACACCGGGTCGCCGAAGTCGTTGGTCTTGACGTTCTGGGCCACGAACTCGATCTGGCCCTTGAAGTCCTTCTCGACGATCTCCTTCACGCGGTCCATGCCATACGTGAACTCCCAGTGGCCGGTCATCACGTCCACGCCGAGCAGCTTGCAGGCGTCGACCATGTCCTGCGCGTTCGTCCAGAGTGATGTGGCCGAACCCTGCCAGGTGTCACCGCCGTCAAGCAGGAGCGCGCCTGGGCGACTGGCCTTCATCTGCTTGACCAGCGTGGCCAGATGCGCGAACCCGCCGACCTTGCCGTAGCTGCGCGCGGCTTGCTCGAAGTCGAGGTAGGTGAACGCGAAGGCCTGTTCGCTGCCCGGCCGCAGCCCGGTGGCCTTCAGCAATGCATCGCCCACCAGGTGCGGCAGCTGCCCCTGCATGGCGCTCACGCCCATGTTGACACTGGGCTCCCGAAAGTGAATCGGCATCAGCTGCGCGTGGCAGTCGGTCATGTGCAGCAGCGACACGTTGCCGAAGCGCGGCAAGTCGTACAGGCCTTGCTGGGCCGTCGCCGCATCGGCGTCGGCCCAGCGGCCCAGGCTCAGGCCGGCGGCCGAGGCCGCCCCCAGTACCTGGAGGAACTCGCGTTTGGAAAGGTTCATGCGAAAGCCTACTGGTTCACCGGCGATTTCGGGTCCAGCAGCAGCGCCATCAGGTGCTTGAGTTGGGTTTCATCGAGCAGCCCGAGGTGGCCGAAGCGAGGCATGCCCGAACATGCGTTGGTGGACTTCGCGTTCCACATCTTCGTCCACGTGTACTCGACGATGGGCCGCGACGCCGCACCGGCCGGGTCGGTCACACCGCGCAGCTTGCCGTAGTTGTAGAGGCTCGGCCCGATGGTTCCGAAAGAGATCTCGGCCTTGGTGATCTGGTGGCAGTTGTAGCAATTGCCGCCATTGGCACTGGGTGCGGCCGACTTGTCGGTCCAGGTCATGCCGCGGCCGTTCTGGGCCAGCTTCTCACCCTCCTTCCAGTCGCCGATGAAGCGGCCGTCAGCAGGCATGCGAACGCTCTTCAGCGCCGCCTGCTGGATCGTGCTGGCGACGTCGTCAGGCAGACTCGCACCCTGTGCCTTGGAGCAGGCCGCATTGGCTGCGTCCTGCTGCAGACGGTCGACCTTGGCGATGCCTTCGTCGCGGAACGATGCGGTCATCATCTTCGCCACCAGAGCATCGTAGTCGGGTGCCGGCTGCTGCGAAGCACAGCTGGCGAGCAACACGGCCGCGACGGCCAGCAGAATCAGCTTCTTGATCTTCATGTGAGGCTCCTTCAGCGCTTCAGGGCCGGTGCGATCGACTCGGCACCTTTGGCGTTGACGCCCATGTAGACGCCGAGCGCGATCGTGACCTCCGAAGCGTAGCCAGGGTACGGAAAACGCTGCTGGCGGAAGCAGTCGTTCAGTCGACGCTGCATGCTCCACATCTCGCCGCTGCTGACGCGATAGGCGGGCCATGCCGCGAAGCCGATGCCGTTGCCCGGGTTCTTCGTCAGATCCGGCAGGTCTTGCAATCGAATGCGCTTGTCGGGTTGACCGTGGCAAGAGGCGCAAGAAAAGTCGTACGGCCCGCCGCGGTAGAAGAACGCGCGCTTTCCGAGCTCGTAGGTCTTGCGCTCGTCGGCATGGGCCTGCGGCAGGTTGAACTTCAGCCCGCGTGATTCGGCCGAGATCCAGGCCGTGAGGCCTTCCATCGTGACCTGTTCGCCCTTGCCGAAGGGTGTTTTGGCAATCTCGGCAGCGTCGAAGCCCTGCAGGCGTTCCATGCAGGTCAGCAGCCTCGATTCGAGATCCTGCACTCTTCCCGTGTCGGCGAACCAGCGTGGCAACTCGACGAACGCGCCCTTGACGATGCCCGGCCCCTTGCCGAGGTCACACTGTTCCAGCGACGCATTCTTGGGACCACGCTTCTTCTTCCAGACGTCCTCGCCCTTGGCTTCGAACAATTCGGCCGGGTTGCCGTCCGCCAGCATCGCGCGGTACTCGGCAATGCCGTCAGCGGCCGACTTCTGCTGCGCCACGGCCGGTGCGCTGGCGCAGGCGGCGGCCAACACGGTTACGACGATCAGGTGTGTTTGCATGGTCTCCTCGTCTTCTTCGTGGGAACTGGAAGCGTCACGAGACGACGGCTTCGTCGCTGCGCTTGTCACCCTTGTTGTCGACCCACATCACACCGATCTTGTCGCCCGCCTTTGCACCCTTGACGTTGAATTGAAGGAACGGGTTCTTGGCGACCGACGGACCCCACTGGGCCGTCATCACGGTCTTGCCATTGAGCTGCGCGCTGACCTCCTGGATGAACCAGGCGGGAACGGTCTTGCCAGCGGCGTCCTTGCGCAAGCCGGTCTCCATTTCGTGGGCCATCAACACGCGGACGGTGGCCTTGTCACCGGCGGCTTGGGCGCGAATGCGCATTGGGTCTGCCATGATTTATCTCCTATGAATTCGTTTGGAAGTGTGGGTGCACAGCAGGCGCACCCGCGGCCTCGCAGAGCTCGGCCGGTTCGTCAGGCACGAAACAGTCCGCGAGGACTGTTTCGTGTCCGGGCTCACCCACCGCAGCCGCCGAGCGTGACTTTCACTTCCTTGGCGGCGTACAGCACCTTGCCGTCGGCCATCATCGCAACGGCGAAGACGTTCGACGACTGCCCCATCTTCACGCGCGTCGAGAAGTTGGCGTCCACCGCGTCGGTCACGTCGAACATCGCCGACAGCATCGACGGGTTCCTCTCGACCAGCAGCAGCATTCGCTTGACACCCGGCAGCGCCGTGGATGCACCCACCGGCACGACGGCGCCGTTCTCGGCGATGTCGG
>JBDTVC010000338.1:0-4852 GCA_040007475.1 Burkholderiales bacterium | reverse complement strand
TGAAGTGGATCTGCCCTTCGTCCGGCTGGAGCTGGCCGCTGATGATCTTCATCAGTGTCGACTTGCCGGCGCCGTTCTCGCCGCAGACCGCATGCACCTCACCGCGCCGCAACGTGAAGTCCACGTCGGCAAGCGCCGTGACGCTCAGGAAGCGTTTCGTGATGCCGCTCAGGCGCAGCAGCGCATCGTCGGCCCGGACAGGGCTGTCGACATCGGCGGCGATGGGCGGGCGGGACGATTGCAAACGAGGGGTCCGGTCGGGGCAGGTCGAGGGCGTTGTCGGTGCGGCTTGCTGGCCAACGCAGTTTTCGAAGGTCAAGCCACCTTACAACAAGTGCGCATTTGGCCTGACCAAATTGAGGCATGCCCTTGGGACTATCCCGCATGTGTACATCTCTCGCGCCGCTGCCGACTATCATGGTCAGGCCAATTCGCCGACAGCCGAGTCTTCAATGCCGCCGCAGCTAAAACCCGTTGAGCCGAGACGGCTCTATCAACAGATCGCGGACCAGATCCGCGAGCTGATTCAGCAGGGGGGCTTCGAGGCGGGCACGCGCCTGCCGCCCGAGCGCGACCTGTCCCAGCAACTGGGGGTGTCGCGACCTTCGTTGCGCGAGGCGCTGATTGCGCTCGACGTCGAAGGCACGGTCGAGATCCGCAGCGGATCGGGTGTCTACGTGTGCAACTCGCCGCTGGATCGCCCCCCCAAGAGCACGGCGGCACTGGGGGACAGCCCCACCGAGCTGATGCAGGCACGCGCGGCGATCGAGGGCGCAGTGGTGGTGCTGGCCTGTGCACGTGTCACCGACGACGCGCTGGTGCGCTTGCGCGGGATCATCACGGGCATGCGCGCCGAGATTGCCGCGCGGCGCAATCCGCTCGAGCGCGACCGCCAGTTCCATCTCTCGATCGCGGAGCTGAGCGGCAACTCCATCATGGTCCGCCTGATCTCCGATCTCTTCGACGAGCGCCACAGCCCCATCTCCGCCAAGCTGAGCTCGCGCTACGAGAGCACCCGCACCTGGAATGCGGCGCTGAAGGAGCACGAAGCCGTGTTGCTTGCGCTCGAGGCGCGCGACCCGCTGGCAGCACAGGCGGCAATACGCATGCACCTCAAGGCGTCCGAGGACCGCTGGATCAACGGCTAGCGCGACGGCGCAGCGCCATCGCGCCGGCTGCGCCCGCCAGCGTCCGCCCTCAGGGATTCCCCCGACTGCGGGATGTGAATTGGTCAGGCCAAATCCGCGCCTGTCGGCCAGGTGGCAAGACAGATCGGTTTCACGTCATCATGTCCAACGGAAAGCTCATCCTGTTGACTGGCGCCACCGGCAAGGTTGGCCAGGCTTTCATCGCCAAGCTGCTGGGCGATGCGTCGTTCTCGCACTTCAAGGTGAGAGCGCTGTGTCACCAGCGCATGCTGTCGGCCACGGATCGCGTCGAGCCTGTTCGAGGCGACATCCGGCGTCGCGCCGATGTGGATCGCGCGCTCGTCGGCGTCACGCATGTGCTGCACCTGGCCACCAGCAAGGAATCGCCTGACGACGTGATGGATGTCGCCGTGAAGGGCCTCTTCTGGCTGCTCGAAGAGTGCCGGGCGAGCCCGACCTTCGAGCAGTTCATCCTGATCGGCGGTGATGCCGCGATCGGCCACTTTCACTACCCGCACCTGCTGCCGGTCGTCGAGGCACAGCCGCACACGGCCTATCCGGGCTGCTATGCCTTGTCCAAGGTGCTCGAGGAGACCATGCTCCAGCAGTACTTCATCCAGTACGGCCTGAACGGATGCTGTCTGCGTGCACCCTGGATCGTCGAGAAGGACGATCTGCGCCAGCACCTGAGCTTTGCGGAGGACGTGTTCGGTGCGCCGCGCTGGCATGAACTTGTGGATGCCGACGCAGCGCGTGAGTACGCGTGCCAGGGCGCGATCCCGGTGCTGCTCGACGCGAGCGGCGCAGGCGTGCAGCGCAACTTCGTCCAGATCGACGACCTGGTGAGTGCCATCCAGCGCGCGATCGACCATCCCCGCGCGCGGCACCAGCTGATGAACGTCTGCATGGACGAACCGATCGACTACGTGCGCCTGGGCGACCACCTGGCGCGCACGCGCGGGCTGCCGCTGGTCCGGATCAGCGACCGCTACCACTCGACCTGGCTCGACAACACCAAGGCCAGGTTTCTGCTCGGCTGGCGCCCGGTGTTCGACATGGAACGAATGGTCGAGTCCGCGTGGGCCTACCGGCGCGCGGCCGACGATCCGCGCAAGGTCTGGTACCCGGGATAGCGCTCACTTCCGCCGGCGCCGCCGGCTTTCACGACCATCACTCAAGGAGACGATGATGAAGATGACTTTGAAGGCAAGACGCCAGGCGCTGACCACACTCGCGGGGCTGTCCTGCGCAGTGGCCTTCTGGCCCGCGGCGTCGGTCGCCGCGGAAAAGAAGCTGACCATCGGCTTCGCGCAGACCGGCGCCGAAAGCGAGTGGCGCACCGCCAACACGGACTCGGTCAAGGCCGCCGCCGCAGCGGCCGGCGTCAACCTCAAGTTCTCTGATGCGCAGCAGAAGCAGGAGAACCAGATCAAGGCGATCCGCTCCTTCATTGCGCAGAAGGTCGACGTGATCATCCTCGCGCCGCTGGTCACCACCGGCTGGGACACCGTCTTGATGGAAGCCAAGAAGGCCAAGATCCCGGTCATCACCGAAAGCCGCAACGTCGATGTCAAAGACCCGACGCTGGTGGCAAGCTTCGTCGGCTCGGACTTCACCGAAGAGGGCCGTCGCGCCGGCAAGTGGCTGCTCGAGAACTCCAAGGCCATGACCGGCGACGTGAATATCGTCGAGCTGCAAGGCACGGTCGGCTCCGACCCGGCGATCGAGCGCAAGAAGGGCTTCGAAGAGGTCATCAAGACCAACCCGCGCTACAAGATCATTCGCTCACAGACCGGCGACTTCACGCGCGCCAAAGGCAAGGAAGTGATGGAAGCCTTTCTGAAGGCCGAAGGCAAGAAGATCAACGTGCTTTACGCGCACAACGACGACATGGGCATCGGCGCGATCCAGGCCATCGAGGAAGCCGGGCTGAAACCGGGCAAGGACATCCTCGTCATCGGTGTCGACGCGGTGAAGGGCGCCTTCGAAGCGATGATCGCCGGCAAGATGAACGTCAGCGTCGAGTGCAGCCCGCTGCTCGGCCCGCAGCTGATGCAGGCGTCCAAGGATGTCGTCGCCGGCAAGACCTTGCCGAAGTGGATCAAGACCAACGAAGGTGTGTTCCCGGCCGAAGTCGCGGCCAAGGAATTCCCGAACCGCAAGTACTGAGCGTTCGCGCCCTCGCGGGCCGGGTGGGTCGCGAGGGCCTCGGTTCAGTTGCTGTACGGGAGGTAAGGCGTGGCGAGGTATCCTGATCGGGGCCGCAAAGCGTCTTGATGTGCTGGCATTGCGCTGGGGCCGCTGAATCATTCAACCGGAGCTCATCACGATGGCCACGTTCGACAACCTCATCAACGGCGAGTGGGTGGCTGGCGTCACCAGCCTGCCGAACATCAACCCCTCCGACACCTCGGATGTGATCGGCCACTACGCGCAGGCCGACACGGCGCAGACCGAAGCCGCGATCGCGGCCGCGCGCGCGGCGTTCCCCGCCTGGAGTCAGAGCACGCCGCAGCAGCGCTTCGACGTGCTCGACGCGGTGGGCAGCGAGATCCTCGCGCGCAAGGACGAGATCGGACGGATGCTGTCGCGCGAAGAAGGCAAGACGCTGCCCGAAGGCATCGGCGAGACGGTGCGTGCGGCGATGATCTTCAAGTTCTTCGCCGGCGAGGCGCTGCGCGTCGGCGGTGAGGTGATGGCTTCAGTGCGGCCGGGTGTCGGGGTCGAAGTGTTCCGCCAGGCGCTCGGCGTCGTGGGGCTGATCGCACCGTGGAACTTTCCGATCGCGATCCCTGCGTGGAAGATCGCGCCGGCGCTCGCGTTCGGCAACTGCGTGGTGTTCAAGCCGGCCGAGCTGGTGCCCGCGAGCTCGTGGGCGATCGCCGAGATCATCAGCCGCACAGCCTTGCCCAAGGGTGTGTTCAACCTCGTGATGGGGCCGGGCACGAAGGTCGGCAACACGATCGTCAATTCGCCCGGTGTCGATGCGATCAGCTTCACCGGCTCGGTCGCGACCGGCCGCCGCATCATCGCCACCGCTGCCGCGCGCGGCGCGAAGGTGCAGTGCGAGATGGGCGGCAAGAACCCGCTCGTCGTGCTCGACGATGCGGACCTCGGCGTGGCCGTCAATGCCGCCGTGCAGAGCGCGTACTTCTCGACCGGCCAGCGCTGCACCGCGTCGAGCCGCGTGATCGTCACCGAAGCGATCCACGAGCGCTTCGTCGCCGCCGTCGTCGACAAGCTCAAGACGCTGAAGATCGACAACGCGTTGACGCCCGGTACCGACATCGGGCCGGTCGTCGACGAGCGGCAGCTGGCAGGCAACCTGAAGTACGTCGCGCTCGCCAAGACCGAAGGCGGCACGGTGATTGGCGGCGAGACGCTGCAGCGCGCGACCGCCGGCTTCTATCAACAGCCCGCGCTCGTGACCGACACGACGCCTTCGATGACGATCAACCGCGAGGAGGTCTTCGGGCCGGTCGCGAGCGTGATCCGTGTGAAGGACTACGCCGAGGCGCTGGCCGTCGCGAACGACACCGAGTTCGGCTTGTCGTCGGGCATCTGCACCACGTCGCTGAAGCATGCGACGCACTTCAAGCTCCATGCACAGGCCGGCATGGTGATGGTCAACCTGCCGACGGCTGGCGTCGACTATCACGTGCCGTTCGGCGGTCGCAAGGGCTCGAGCTACGGCCCGCGCGAGC
>JBDTVC010000337.1:0-4878 GCA_040007475.1 Burkholderiales bacterium | reverse complement strand
GGTGACTGGTGACTGGTGACTGGTGACTGGTGACTGGTGACTGGTGACTGGTGACGCAATAATAACTGACGTTACTAGTTTTGCAAGGAATGCCTGACCATCCCACAGGCGCAATTCAGCGAACTCTTTCCTATAAGCTGATGTGTCGTTCGGCAGACTGTCTCGGCGCGTTGGTCCCCGGTGTTACCATGGCGCGACCCAACTCACCCGTGTTCCGATGGATCTGCAGGCGTTCCTCCCGTACCGCATCGCCGTGCTCAGCGAGGCTGTGAGCCAATGCATCGGCCGCGTCTACCGCGAGCGCTTCGGCCTGACCCGTGACGAGTGGCGCGTTCTGGCGGCACTGGCCGACGCCGGCAAGGTCAAGACGGCTGCCCTGATGCAGAGCAGCACACTCGAAAAGATGCAGGTCAGCAGGGCCGTCACCCGGCTCGAGCGCGACGGGCTGCTCGAGCGGCTGGCCGATCCCGACGACGGCCGCGGCTGGCTGCTGCGCCTGCTGCCCGCGGGGCGCGCGCTTTATGCCAAGGTGGTGCCGATGGTGCAGG
Organism: Burkholderiales bacterium; assembly: GCA_040007475.1. Taxonomy (GTDB): domain Bacteria; phylum Pseudomonadota; class Gammaproteobacteria; order Burkholderiales; family Burkholderiaceae_C; genus LMDS01. Next base: position 4,330 of record JBDTVC010000337.1, on the reverse strand, counting down.
CGCGCGAGCAGTTCCTGCTCGAAGCGCTCGCGCCCGGGGAACGGGAGGTGTTGGATCAGGCGCTGGTCAAGCTGAAGGAGCGCGCCGAACTGCTCAATCGCCAGGGGTGAGCCTGCCACCGCCCCAAAGCCCGACAGCCTCCTAGAATCTCGGCATGACCCGCAAACTCTTCGTCACCACCGCCCTGCCCTACGCCAACGCGCCGTTCCACGTCGGGCACATGATGGAGTACATCCAGGCCGACATCTGGGTGCGGTTCCAGCGCATGCTGGGCAGCGAGGTGCATTTCGTGTGCGCCGACGACGCGCACGGCGCGCCGATCATGATCGCGGCCGAAAAAGCAGGCCAGACGCCGCAGGACTTCGTCGCCGGCATCGCCGCAGGGCGCAAGCAGTACCTCGACGGCTTCCACATCGGCTTCGACAACTGGCACTCGACCGATGGTGCGGAGAACCACGAACTCGCGCAGGACATCTACCGCGCGCTGCGCAAGCAAGGCCTGATCGCCGAACGCACGATCGAGCAGTTCTACGACCCGGTGAAGGGCATGTTCCTGCCCGACCGCTACATCAAGGGCGAGTGCCCGAAGTGCGGCACGAAGGACCAGTACGGCGACAACTGCGAGAACTGCGGCGCCGTCTATGCCCCGACCGACCTGAAGAACCCGTTCTCGACGCTGACCGGCGCGACACCGGTCCTCAAGAGCAGCGACCACTACTTCTTCCAGCTCTCGTCGCAGCGCTGCATCGACTTCCTGAAGGAGTGGACGACCGCGCCGGGCCGCCTGCAGCCCGAGGTGCTGAACAAGATCAAGGAGTGGTTCACGACCGACGAGCACGGCCACGTCGGCCTGAACGACTGGGACATCAGCCGCGACGCGCCGTACTTCGGCATCGAGATCCCCGATGCGCCGGGCAAGTACTTCTACGTCTGGCTCGATGCGCCGGTGGGCTACCTCGCGTCGCTGAAGAACCATTTCAAGAAGATCGGTGGCGACTTCGACGCGTTCATGGCCGATCCGGCCGTCGAGCAGATTCACTTCATCGGCAAGGACATCGTCACCTTCCACACCCTCTTCTGGCCGGCGATGCTGCACTTCAGCGGCCGCAAGGTACCGAACAACATCTTCGTGCACGGCTTCCTGCAGATCAGCGGCGAGAAGATGAGCAAGAGCCGCGGCACCGGCATTTCGCCGCTCAAGTACCTTGAGCTCGGCATGAACGCCGAGTGGATGCGCTACTACATCGCGGCCAAGCTGAACAAGCACGTCGAGGACCTCGACTTCAACCCGGACGACTTCATCGCCCGCGTCAACAGCGACCTCGTCGGCAAGTACATCAACATCGCGAGCCGCGCCGCGGGCTTCATCGCCAAGCGCTTCAATGGCGCGATCTCGGCCGACCTTGGCGTCGAAGGCCGCGTGCTGCTCGACGGCCTGCGCGCGCACCGCGCCACGATCGAGGCGCTGTACGAGGAGCGCGAATTCGGCAAGGCGCTGCGCGAGGTGATGCTGCTGGCCGACCGTGTGAACGGCTATGTCGACCAGAACAAGCCCTGGGAGTTGGCCAAGCAGGTCGGCCAGGACGCCGTGCTGCACGACGTGTGCTCGGTCTGCATCGAGGCCTTCCGCCTGCTGACGATCTACCTGAAGCCGGTCCTGCCTGCACTGGCGCAGCAGGTCGAGGCCTTCCTGCGCGTCGAGCCGTTGCGCTTTGCCGATGCGGCGCGCGCACTCGGTGGCCACAACGGGCACACGATAGGCGAGTACAAGCACCTGATGCAGCGCGTCGACGCCAAGCAACTCGACGAGTTGCTCGCGCCGCCAGTGATCGAGTTGCCGCCGCCCGGTGGCGAAGCCATCGCGCCCGAGATCAAGGTCGACGACTTCGCCAAGATCGACCTGCGCATCGCGCAGATCGTCGAATGCGCGCTGGTCGAGGGTTCGACCAAGCTGTTGCGGCTCACGCTCGATGTCGGCGAGGGCCGCACGCGCAACGTCTTCAGCGGCATCCAGTCCGCCTACAAGCCGGAGCAGCTCGTCGGCAAGTTCACGGTGATGGTCGCGAACCTGGCACCGCGCAAGATGAAGTTCGGTGTCAGCGAGGGCATGGTGCTCGCCGCCTCCGACGCCGACGCCGGAACCGACAAGAGTGCCGATCCGGGCCTGTACATCCTCGAGCCGTGGCCGGGCGCGAAGGCCGGCATGCGGGTCCGGTGATGGGCGAGGTCACACAGGTCCTTGACTTCCCCGACCGAAGCTGGGCCAGCGACGGGCCGACGCAAGCCGTCGAGAACGTCGTGGAAGGCGGCGCGGTCCTGCGCTTCCCGCACCTGCGGTTTGCGCTGATGGAAGCCGAGCTGCGGTTTCTCGACGCGCGCTGGGCCGACGGCAAGGCAAAGAACATCTCGCTGCGCTGGGGCGACGGGCAAACCCGCGGCGAGATGCGCGGTGCGGCGGGCAAACCCGCGGAACTCGCCGCGCTGCAATCCATGATCACACGCTACGCGGAGCAGAGCGAGGTTTTCGCACTGCGCCTCTTCCCGCACTACCGCGGCGCGCTGAAGCGCGGCAACTCGTCGTTCCGCCCGGTCGACGTGGCGGGGCGCGCGACGAGCTGGCGCAAGGACGACACGCGGCTGCACGTAGACGCATTCCCGTCCAACCCGATGCACGGCACACGGCTGCTGCGCGTGTTCTGCAACGTCAACCCGTCGGGCAAGCCGCGCGCATGGCGCGTCGGCGAACCCTTCGAGGCCCATGCGAAGCGCTATCTGCCGGCCATCGGACGACCGCTGCCCGGCTCCGCGTGGCTGCTCGAACGCAGCGGCATCACGAAGCGGCGCCGCACTGAGTACGACCACGTCATGCTGCAGCTCCACGACCGTGCGAAGGCCGACGCCGCATTCCAGCGCGACAGCCCACAGGCGCGCGTGGACTTCGCGCCCGGCACGACCTGGGTCGTGTTCAGCGACCAGGTGCTGCACGCCGCGATGGGCGGCCAGCACGTGCTCGAGCAGACCTTCTACCTCGACACCGCGCAGCAGCAGCGCCCCGAAGCCTCGCCGCGCGGCACGCTCGAGAGGCTGCTCGGACGGGAGCTGCGTTAGTCTTGCCTCTCCGCCACTTCTGAGACTTGCCGCCCGTGGGATTTCTCGACGACCTCAAGCGCCAGGCCGATGAAGCCAAGGCGCGACAGAACACCGATACCCACCAACTCGAGCGCAACACCGCGCTCGCCGACGTGGCCTGCAAGACCGCTTCCAGCTACTTCAATACGCTGGTGCAGCAACTCAACGTGCTGCAGCCGCGCTCGAAGGTGACCTACCGACTGGATCGGCGCCACGCGTTCCCCGGGCTGACGCTGAGCGACTTCCGCGCCGACGCGCGACGCAAGCGGCTGCGCGGAGCCGAGGTGTTCGACCACGTGGCGCTGCGCTGGCGGCTGGCCAGCGGCCAGCGGCTGGCGCTGGTGAAGGACTTCCCACCCGACATCGAGCAGCTCGAGTCGCGCCTGCGCCGCAGCGGCGCGCAGGTTCACGCCGAGACCATCCGCAACCCGGTGAACAACAAGCTGCAGGAGATGCGCTACGAATTCGTCGCCGACTTCGAGGCCGCCGTCAACATCACGCCGGATCACGATGCCGGCCGCCTGCGCTTCGAGGCCGTCAACCTCGATGGTTTCGAGACCGTGACGCTGGAATTCGCCGCGTTCGAGGTCGGCACCGGCCGCATGGACGAGCTCGCGCGCTGGATCATGGGTGAGCCGCACGCCTTCTTCAACGGCGCGCAGGGCTTGCGCCGCGTAGAAGCCTGACGACCCGCGGCCACCCCGCGACCGGGCGGCTCGGCGAAGAGTGTGTCGAAGCGTTCAGGGCCCCAGTGGCCCGGCTTCATCGTTCTTTACCGATGCGCCCCGTCGTGGCTGCTGCATTTGCGTGCAACTTTCCCCGCCACGCGCCACTCAAGGACTTGAGCGCAGGAATATACTGGGCGCCGAGGTTCATTTGCATCAATTTCAAGCAGCTGCGCGGCAGGACAAGGGGTCAACGATGGGTGCCAAACTGAAGGTCGCGGGGTGGCTGGCGGTTGGCGCGGTCGCCGGCGCGCTCACCACGATGCAACTGCAGGCCACAGCGCGCAACGGCGTATCGCAGCTGCCGCTCGAGGAGTTGCAGCAGATGGCGGCGGTCTTCGGCATGATCAAGTCCGATTACGTCGAGCCGGTCGACGAGAAGAAGCTGATTGGCGACGCGATCGGCGGCATGGTCGCCGGGCTCGACCCGCACTCGCAGTACTTCGACAAGAAGACCTTCAAGGAATTCCGCGAGG
>JBDTVC010000336.1:0-4889 GCA_040007475.1 Burkholderiales bacterium | reverse complement strand
TCGGCACGCTGCCGGTGTGGGAAGACAAGGTCCTTCTTTGTCGACGCAACATCGAGCCGCGGCGCGGCTTGTGGACGCTTCCAGCCGGCTTCATGGAGCTGGGCGAGAACACCGCCGATGGCGCATTGCGTGAGACTGTCGAGGAGGCCGGCGCGCACGTTGAGATGCTCGGCCTGTACACGTTGCTCAACGTCGTTCGCGTCGGCCAGATCCATCTCTTCTATCGCGCCCGCCTGCTGGACACGGACTTCGCACCCGGCCCTGAAACGATCGAGGCTGTGTTGTTCACCGAGGCCGAGATCCCTTGGGACGAAATCGCCTTTCGCACCACGAAGAAAACGCTCGAGCTGTTCTTCGCCGATCGCCGCGCCGGCGCGTTCGGCGTTCACGTCGGCGACATTGCCTGACCTCGGCCAGGGCCGACGCGGCGGCCGCGCGCGCCGGCCTGTCTGCGGCGCGAACCGAACGAGAATGGTCCTCCGGCCGCGAGCCATGCTCGCTGCAGTTTGCACGCTCCGGCATTGAGGGCACCACGCATGCGCGAGCCGAAGTTCCCGATGGAAATCGCGCTGGACGTCTTGCGCGACGCCGAACTCGATCGCGCGCCGCTGCGCGTGCAGCTGGCGGCCGACACGACGCGGGGCGATGCAAGCGCCGTCCTGCTCGGCGCCAGCGCATTGATCCTCGTCAGCGGCGCTGCCGACGACCGCTACGACGGTTTCGTCGAGGCGGTCGGCGCGGTGACTGCCAACCTCGCGATGCGCCTGGCGTTGCGCGATCCGGCAGAGCAGTTGCTGGCCGATGCAGGGGAACTGGTTGCGCGCTGGTTCGGCTCGCTCGAAGACCCGGTACTGCCGACGCTTGCCGAGCGCGTCGTGCTGGCGCTCGGTGATCGGTCGATCGCTGCAAACCTGCGTGCGGTGGCGGCGGTCGCGGTGCTGTCGTACGCCAAGGCGCTGGCCGAGCTGGAGAAGATTTGGTGGGTCGAGCTGGCGATGCGCGAACTGCTCGCCGACGCGCTGCTCGCGCCGCGCCTGGAGAGCGAGTGTCACAGCGAGCTCCTCCTCGCGCTGTACTCCAACAGCGACACTGCGCAGCGCGTCACGCTGATGCGCGAGCGCCAGACCGCCGGCAAGCCTCTGCTCGCGCTCAAGCTCGCACTGCTCGACGCGCGCATCGCCATCGGCGAAGGACGCACCGAGGCCGGCCGCAGCGCATTGCTCCGATGCGAGCCCTTGCTCGATTCGCACGCGCTTGTGCAAGCGGCCGACTGGCACTTTCTGTCGTCAAGGCTGTGCATGCTCGACAACCGGCTGGCCGACGCGCTGTCCCACGCGCGACTGAGCATGCGCCTGAACGCGCAGGCCCACTACCCCACGCAGTGGATGGGCGCAGGGGTGATGCAAGAAGGCCAGGTGCACATCGCGCGCGGAGCACCGTTCGAGGCTGTGCCGTTCTTCGAGCGTGCCGGGCGCGCAGCCACCGGCGCCCAGGCCGACTACTGCCTGTGCCTGGCGAGCTTCGCCGGCGCGCTCGGCCATGCCGATGCCGGGCACCAAGACTTGTCGCGTGGCGAACTCGCGGCCGGCTTCGCCGTGGCGAGCCGCCTCAACTGGAGCGGCTTCTTTCGCGCCAGCCCAGCGGTGGCGGCGCGCTTGTGCGCGCTGGCGCTGGAGGCCGGCGTCGAGCCCACCTTCGTGCGCCGCGTCATCGGCGAGCGGCAGCTCGAAGCGTCACAGCCTGACCTGGCCGCATGGCCGTGGGCGATCCGCATCCGCACGCTCGGCCGCTTCGAGATCGAGGTCGGCCATGCACCACTCGTGCTGCGCGGCAAGGTGGCGAAGAAGCCGCTCGAGCTGTTGCAGTTCGTGATTGCCTCGGGCGGTGCCGACGTGGCCGCGACGAACGCGATGTTCGCGCTCTGGCCCGACCTCGACGGCGACAACGCGAAGTCGGCCTTCACCGTTGCGCTGCACCGGCTGCGCAAGCTGCTCGGCAGCGACACGGCCATCACGCTCGAACTCGGCCGCTTGAGTCTCGACGCGCGGAGTGTGTGGGTCGATTGCCTTGCGTTCGAGTCGCTCGCTAACCAGGCCGCGCTGCCGATGAATGCCCCGGCTGCCGCATCGGCGCGCCGCGCGCTGGCGCTGTATGCGGGGCACTTCTTGCACGAAGACGATCAGCAGGCGTGGCAGGCCGTGACACGCACGCGGCTGGCAAGCAAGTTCAAGCGCCTGGCGCGCTCGCTTGCCGCCCACGCGGCCGAGCAAGGCGATGCCGCCGAAGCTCGCAACCTGCTCGAGCGCGCAGTCGAGATTGATCCGCTGGCCGAGGACTCGGCGCGCGAGCTGATGCACTTGCTGGCCGCGCAGGGCGAGCCGGCGCAAGCGCTGGCCGTGTTCGAGCGCTGCCGGGCGACGCTCGCGAACGCGCTCGGCGTCCCGCCGTCAGCGGCGACGCTGCAGATCGCTGCGGCGCTGCGGTCGCCGACCTGACTTCTACGAGGGCGGCGATCGGTAAGTCTTTCGTAATCGCGGCGGGCCTAGCATGTTCGAACTCATTCAAGGAGATTCGTCATGGCTCCCTTCAAAAGCCTGCTGCTGTCGATCGTGGCGATGGCGATCACTGGATCCGCCGGCGCCCAGGCACCGAGCCTGACGCCCCTCCAATTCAGTCTGCAGGCCCAGTCGCAGTCCTCCGACTCGGCGGGTCTGGTCTCTAGCGGCGCGTTCTCCGCCGTCGGCGGCGGTGGGCCGAGAGGCCCGGCGGTTGCCGTGCACGGCACCGGGCAGGAAAGAATCGCGAGCGCCGACAACGAAGCGAGCGCCCGAGCACTCTGGTCGTTCGAGATCCTCGGACCGGCCGGCGTGACGGTGCCGATCCTCATCGGCGGTCTCTACTCCGCGTCGTACGACGGCGGCGGCTATGCGTCTGGCGGCCTCGCCCTCGGCGAAGACCGCTTCCGCATGACCTATGTGATGACGTTTCGATGCTCGTCGAGCACCACCGCGGACTGCGATTCGTCGAACGGAAATCACTCGCAGGGCTTCGTGCTGAAGCAATCGGCGCTCAGCGGTTACGAGACCTTCATCTCGATCTCCGCCGGCGGCGTGCTTCGCGGCGACGCCGGCGACCTCGGGACGTTCAACGCCATGCTCGACCCTCTCATCACCATCGACCCGAGCTTCGCCCGCGCGAGCGAGTTCACGCTCTTCGTCAGCCCCGGCGCCGAGGCCATCACCGTCGCAGCGGTACCGGAGCCCGACAGCTGGCTGCTGCTGCTCGCGGGTGCGGCGACGATGGCCGGCGTGGCACGTCGGCGGCAACGCGCCCCTCGCTGAAAGCCATGGCCGACCGGTGGAGAGCCCGAATGCGCCCTGCCACAAGGGAGAACACGATGCACACGAGCCCGCAGACGCCCGACCCGCGCCGAGGTGCGGCATGGCGATGGCTCGCCGCTTTCTCGCTGGTGGCGTTGCTGACCGGCTGCGGGGGCGGCGACGCAGACACGACGGCGTCTTCCGCCGGTAACGACGGAGGCAACGGAAACGGCAGCGGCACGACCGCAGACTTCCAGCTGATCCCGCCGGCGGTACAGATCGGGGTCGACGGACAAACGACGCTGCTGGCCTGGAATCCTCCCGGCACGCCGACCTGGACGTCGAGTGACCCCTCTGTCGCCAGCGTGGACGCCGATGGGCACGTGACTGCGCTGGCCAAGGGCAGCGCGGTGATCACCGCATCTTCCGGCGTGTCTACGGCCTCGTCGATCGTCAGGGTCTACCGTCCCGGCGGCGTGAACCGCGACCCGACGAGCACGTCGCTGATCGCCCAGGCGTTGGCTGCCGGCATGATCACTTCGGAGCAGGCGCTGACCTATCGCATGTACGCCTTGTTCGGCGATCCACGGCTCCCCACGGCTTACGACGGTGCGCCCGATGTCGCGCCGGACCATATGCTGATTCGCGATATCGCGGCCCGCCTGGGGACGATGTCGGCCGCGACGCAAGACCTGTTGCGTCCGTTCTTCCTGCCGCCGATCTATGCGCAGAGTGCGCACGCCCAGTCGCTCGGCTGGGCGTCAGGACCCGGTGCGCAGGCGCGCTTGCAGCCATACGCGACGCAGCTCCGGCCGCTGGAGATCAACTGCAGCGTCGCCGCCGGTCCGACGGCCTACCGCAAGGTGTCCGCGACGACGACCGACTCCAAGTTCACGTTCAACGTCTACTACTTTCCACTCCACGGCGATACCGACCCTCAGGCACCGCTCGCCGCGCAGATCGCCGCCGCCGCGGTCGAGACCTACGACGCCGAGACCGGCCTGTTCGGTCGATTCCCGCTCTCCGACGCCGGCCTGCCCTGCAACGGCGGGGATGCCGGCATCGACATCTACCTCGTGCCGCTGAACAACCTGAAGCTCGCGGGCCAGACGATCGGCTACGGCGTGGGCTGCCAGAGCGTGCCGAGCTTCATCATCCTGAATCTGTTTCATCCGGTCTTCTTCTCGTCCCTCACTCCACCTGCGACCGATTCCACCGGAGCGGTCAAGAGCGTGGTGGCCCATGAGTTCCTGCACGTGCTCCAGTTGGCGATGACCCGCAAGGCGAGTTGCGACGACACCCGATGGTTCGACGAGGCGACGGCCGAATGGGCGATGGACTTCGTCGTGCCGACGATCCCGCGCAACCAGCTGGCCGCACCCGGACTCGAAGACGGTCTGCCCCGGGTCGGCGGCCAGGTCCGAAGCGGCGGCTTTCTCGCCGAATACCTCTACGTCGACCACCTGCTGCCGCTCGACAAGGGCGCGCCGGACGGCTACGGCTACGCGTCCTATCTCTTCTTCCAGTACATCGCGCGGTCGCTGACGCCTCAGTCGATCACTCGGGTCT
>JBDTVC010000335.1:0-4905 GCA_040007475.1 Burkholderiales bacterium | reverse complement strand
CCACCGTGACGCGCGAGGCCTACAAGAACATGGGCCGCGTGACCGAGCTGATGGAAACCGGCAAGATGTTCACCGACCTGGGCTTGCCCAATCTCGATGCCGAACACGACCGCGTGATGATCTGCGGCAGCCCCGGCATGCTGCGCGACCTGAAGCACATGCTCGAAGGCCGCGGCTTCAAGGAAGGCAACACGTCCACACCGGGCGCGTTCGTGATCGAGCGGGCGTTCGCCGAGCAATGACGGCCCCCCGCTTGGCGGGTACGCCAATCGACCCCCAAGGGCCACGAAGGGGCCATGGGTGGCCCTTGGGGCGCGGGCCGGCTCGGGAGCGGCCCAGCGCTCGGCCCGCCCCGCGATGACGACCGCGATCACGAAGCGGCCAGGCGTTCGCGCGCTCGCGGCAGCCGCCACCCGCGAGAGCATCCTCAAGGCGGCGATCAAGGTCTTCGCGAAGCACGGCTTCGCGGGCGGCCGCATCGAGCAGATCTCGACCGCGGCCAAGTCCTACGACCGGATGATCTACTACTACTTCGGCAGCAAAGAAGGCCTGTTCATCGCCGTCATCGAGGAGATGTACCGCCGCTTCAACGAGGCCGAAGCCCAGCTGGTGATCGACGTCGCGCGCCCGGTCGAGGCGCTCACCGCGGTGATCCGCTTCATGTGGGGCTACTACCAGCGCAACCCCGAGTTCATCACGCTGCTCAATACCGAGAACCTGCACCGCGGCAAGCACATCTCGAAGTCGCGGAGCGCGCGCGAGTTCTCGTCGCCCGCGGTCGACATGCTCGGCCAGGTGCTGGCCAGCGGCGTGGCGCAGAAACGCTTCCGTGACGACGTGGCCGCCCGCGATGTGTACCTGATGATCGCGGCGATGGGCTACTTCTACCTGTCCAACCGTTTCACGCTCGCCGCGTTCCTCGGCGAGCCGCTGGAGACGCCCGACGCGCTCGCGCACTGGGAAGCGTTCCTGATCGATTCGGTGATGCGCACCGTGACCCCCGCGCGCCAGAGCTGACAGCGTCGATCAGCGCTGCCAGCCTCGCTGCGCCACTGCGCACCCTGGCGACAGGCCAGCCCAGCCGTCGCCCCGCCGCCACCCACCGCGAAACTGCGGCAATACGCGCCGTCCAGATCGACGAAGCTGACGCCGACGCGCACCGCGGCGCCGGCAGGCGGCGCGCTCGCGAGCTGGGTGGACAAGGCCTCGGCGAGCGGGCCGCGCGCGACCAGTGCAGCGCCGCGGTCGACCTCGAAGACCGCATCGCCGTCACCGATCAGCCGGCCGCCGAGCACGCCGAGCACGAGGCTGGCGGCGAGCGCGCCCCACTCGGGCCAGCGCCGGGCGACACCGCGGACGCCTCCGCCGGCCTGCGCATCGGCCTCATCGACGGCGCGGTGGATGCCCGCCACCGCGCGCTGCGCCACGTCGACGTCCATGCACGCGGCTGCGCGCGGCCCGCGCCGGCCAGCGCGCACGGCACCGCCGTGGCCTCGCTGCTGGTCGGACGCTCGGGCGCGTTTCACGGCGTGCTGCCGCAGGCCTCGCTGTTCACGGCCGACGTGACCTGCGCCGACGCGGCCGTCGATGCGATCGCCGACGCGCTCGCCTGGATGGTTCGCGAGCAGGTGCCGGTGATCAACATCAGCCTCGTCGGGGCCGCGAATCGGACGCTGGAGCGGGTCGTGCGCGCAGTGACGACACGCGGCCACGTGATCGTCGCGGCGGTCGGCAACGACGGGCCCGCAGCGCCGCCGCTGTATCCGGCGGCGTATGCCGGGGTCGTCGGCGTGACGGGCGTGGACTCGCGCCGGCGCGTGCTGCCCGAAGCCCTGCAAGGGCCGCAGGTGATGTTCGCCGCACCGGGCGCCGCGCTTGCCGTGGCCAGCGGCGACGGCTTCAGCGCGGCGCGCGGCACCTCGTTCGCCGCGCCGCTGGTGGCCGGGCTGCTGGCACTGCGACTGCGCGAAGCGGGCCGCGACGCCGCCGCGCAAGCGATCGGCGAGCTGACGCGCGAGGCCATCGACCTCGGCGCGCCCGGGCGCGATCCGGTCTACGGCCTGGGGCTGCTCGCCGAGCGCGAGCGCATCGACCCCGTCGCGTTGCGCTGACGCGTTACAAAAACTTGCGGATCGCGTGGATGAAACCGCGCGCCGGGTTCGTTGTATGAGTTGCAAGTGCCGCGGAGTGGCCGCGGCGCACGACCCGTCAAGGAGAACTTCATGACCCGCATTTCGAACAAGGCTTCGCACCTGATGTCCGCCACCGCACTGAGCGCCGTGCTCTGTGCCGCCTTCACGCCCGCTCAGGCGGGGCTGCTCGGTGGCGGCGGCGGGGCGGTGCGCCTGGGGGGCAACGGCCAGTTCGCCGGACAGCTCGGTGCCACCGCGACGACGCCGGACGGCAGCGCACTGCGCGGCGTGTCCGGCAGTGCACGCCACAAGGCAACCGACGCCGCGGCGCAGACCAAGGAGAAGGGTGTAGCCGCCGGCAACGCGGCAGCCAGCCGTTTGCCCGACGCGCCCTCGTCGGCCACGACCCACGCCGACAAGGCCGGCCAGGTGAGCGCCTCGACGAATGGTGCCAGCACCAGCGCCATCACGTCGGTGCAGGGCGGCGCCGACGCGAAACGCTGAGCGCCGAGGTTGCGCGCGGGGACCGAGGTATTGTATAAATCGTTTATACCAATACACGGACCCCGCTCATGGCCACCCGAACTGCCCCGAAGAAGATCGCCGTCGCGAAGAAGAAGCCGGCCGCGCCCGCGCCCAGGAAGGCGCCGCCCGTCGTCGTGCACGCGGCCGCGCCGCTGCCCGAACCCAAGTACAAGGAGAAGCTGGTGCGCGACAGCTTCACGATGCCGCGCAGTGACTTCGAGCTGATCGCGATCCTGAAGGAACGCGCGCTGACCTTCAAGCGCCCGACGAAGAAGAGCGAGCTGCTGCGCGCCGGGCTGCGGGCGCTCGCCGCGATGAACCAGAAGCAGCTGCAGACCGCGCTCGACAGCCTGCCGCTGCTGAAGTCCGGCCGCCCGAAGAAGCTGCCGCCGGCCGCGAAGGCGATCGGCGTGGAGTGATGGGGCACCCGGCCTCGCGAGTACGCGAGGCCACCCGCCGGGCGGGTCGTCAGAGCCCGAGTTCCTTGCGGTACTTCGCGCGGGCTTCGAGCGCCGTGTCTGCCTGGTCCGAGAACACGCCGTCGACGCCCAGCCGGTAGTGCTGCAGGTACTCATTGACCGGGTCGCCGCCGTTGTCGAAGCTGACGTTGTAGTAACCACCCTTCTCGCTGCGGAAGGTGTACTCGTGCACGAAGAGGCCCGCCTTGTGCGCATCGGCCACGAGCGTGGTCGGCGCCTGTGAGTTGGCGTCGTTGTAGCCGTCGAACGTGCCGTTGCCGTTCAGGTCCTTGCAGGCGCCGGTGGCGTCCTGCGTGCACTTCACCGGCACGATCATCGGCTTCCACGGGCCGATGCCGTCGGCGTAGGTCTTGATGTCGGCCAGGCCGGCGGGCGTGAGCATGCTGTCGAACAGCGTCGTGAGGCCAGCCACCTTCCAGTCGGTCGGCTGGCTGTAGACGAGGTTGCCGGGTGCGGTGCCGTAGATCATCAGGCCGGTCTTGAAGTCGACGTCGTAGGCGTCGATCAGTTGCACCTGCTTGACGACCGAGCCGATGCTGCGCATGTACTTCAGGCTCGTCGGCTCGAAGCTCTGCACGTAGATCGGCGCGTCGTGGCTGTTCAGGCCGTTGCTCTTGATCAGCGCGACCAGCGTGTCTTCCAGGCGCGCGGGGATCGCACCGGCCTGCCACAGGTTGTAGTGGTAGGTCGGGTTCTTGGTCTCGGGGTAGACCGCCACCGTGCGACCGGTCTCGGTGGCCTTCTGCTTGATCAGGTCGAGGATCTGCTGGAAGGTCACGACCTTGAACAGGCCGTTGTAGACCTGCGCCGCCGGGTGGTTCGGCGACTTGGCGCCCAGCGTCTGGATCTCGGCGAGCGTGAAGTCGGCGACGAACCAGTCCGCCGCGACCGCTTCACCGTCACCGTTCTCGCCGGCGCGTTGGCGGGCCGCGAACTCGGGGTGGTCGGCGACGTTGGTCGAGGTGTTCAGCGTGATGTCGTGACGCGCGATCAGCACGCCGTCCTTGGTGACGACGATGTCGGGCTCGATCACGTCGACGCCCATCGCGATCGCCAGCGCATACGCTTCGAGCGTCTCCTCCGGGTAGTAGCCCGACGCGCCGCGGTGCGCGATCACGATCGGCGCCTGACCGTCCAGCGTGGCGAAGGCCGGCGCGGGGTCGTCACTGCCGCCGCAGGCGGTGAGGGCGAGCGAGATGGCGGTCAGCGAACACAGAACGAGGCGATTGGCGGCCATGGGCAGTCCACAAGTGAGTCAAGCCCCCGACTGTGACGAGGCGGCATGAAGGCTTGATGACGCGCGTGCTAAAACGCTCGCATGTCCACCCTGCACTTCGACCTGACCGACCTGCGCCTGATGGTGAAGGTGGCCGAAGCCAACAGCGTGACCGGCGGCGCGGAGGCCTCGCACCTGTCGACGCCGGCCGCGAGCACGCGCATCAAGAACCTCGAGGAGAGCATCGGCACCAAGCTGCTGGTGCGCACGCCTCAGGGCGTGACGCTGACACCGCCCGGCCAGGCCTTCGTGCACCACGCCCGGCTGGTGCTGTCGCAGCTCGAGCATTTGCGTGGCGACCTGCAGGACTACGCGCAGGGCATCAAGGGCCACCTGCGCGTGTGGGCCAGCGCCACCGCGATGGGCGAGTTCCTGCCGCCGGTGCTGCAGACCTACCTGCGTGACCACCCGGACGTGAACATCGACATGCGCGAGCGCCTCAGCCACGACATCGTGCGCTCGGTCAGCGAGGGCAAGATCGACATCGGCATCG
>JBDTVC010000334.1:0-4910 GCA_040007475.1 Burkholderiales bacterium | reverse complement strand
GCGAACGGCTTCCGCTTCCGCGTGCCCTACGGCACCTTGCTGTGCGTCAGCGACAAGCCGCTGCACGGCGAGATCAAGCTGCCGGGCATGGCAAACCACTTCTATCGCGAGCGCGTCGACCAGCACCTGCGCATCGGCATCCGCGCGATCGAGCTGCTGCGCGAGGCGGGCGTCGATCAGCTGCACAGCCGCAAGCTGCGCAGCTTTGCGGAAGTGGCGTTTCAGTAGCCCGCTACTTGCAGATCTGCTGCGGCGGCAACACGCCGAGCTTGATCGTCTTCGCCGGCCGGCCGCGCCGGTCGCCGGGGACGACATCGAACATGATCACATTCGTCACGCCGGCCGGCACCGCGTCGTCGTCGTCGAGCACGTAGAGCGCGCCCTGGCGCTTCAGGTCTTCGGGGTGCACCCAGGGTGTGGCCGATTCGGTGTCGAAAACCTCCAGGCTGCCGCCGGAATAGAGCGACACCAGGCCGGCGTCGAACACGGTGCCGGCGACGTAGCGCAGCGGGCAATTGGTGCTCGCAGCCCAGTGCGCGACCGCCGCGCGCGCGAGCCGGCGCGCTGGGTACATCGTGTCGATGCGGCGTTTCGTCAGCACCGTCGTCGGGTCGCGGTGTTCGCTCGCGTACCAGGCCAGGCTCGCAATGTGCACCGCGAGCGCGATGCAGACAAGGCGCTTGAGGTCGATGCCCCAGCGGCGATCCCAGCGCCAGGCCAGCCAGATCGCGAAGAACTGCAGCGCCTGCACGCCCCAGTGGTTGCGCAGGCTGGCACCGGCCGCCAGCGCCATCACGGCCAGCACCGCGAGGCCGGCCCACAGCAGGCCGATCATCCAGACGCGGAAGTCGGGTGCGGTCTCGTTGGCGGCTTGGCGGGCGGTGTTGCCAGCCGTCGACGGCCACCAACGCCCCCAGCCCCAGCACAGCCAGATCGCCAGCAGCGCCGGGAACCACAAGCGCATCTGGTTCGCGGCGAACGACACGATGAAGCCGATGCGCTGGAGCGGGCCCGAGGTCTCGATCGCCTCCGACGCGTAGCGCAGTGTGCTGAAGTCGTGCTGCGCGACCCAGACCGCGTGCGGTGCGCACACCGCGAGCATCGCGACGATCGCGAGCAGCACGCCGCCCCATTGCCCCGGTCGCTTCAGCCGGCCCGAGCCCGCGAGCGCGAGCAGCAGCCCGCCCAGCGGCACCAGCGCCTGGTATTTCGACAAGGTCGCGGCGCCGGCGGCCAGCCCGGTCATCAGCCACCACAGCGGCGCGGTGCGCGCCGCCCGGCTCGCGCGCATCGCACACCAGGCCGTGGCTGCGAACCACAGCACCAGCACCGTGTTGTGGTTGTAGAGCTGCACGCGCTGCGAGAAGGTCATGTTCAAGCCCCACAGCACGACGGCCGCGGCGGCGACCCGCTCGCCCACCAGCTCGCGGCCGATCAGCCACGTGAAGATCGCGGTGCCGAGCAGGCACAGCGTGGCCAGCACATAGGCCCAGTAGACCGAGGGGCCGAACAGCTTGATCACCAACCCCAGCAGCCATGACGGGAACGGCGGGTGCTTGTGGTAGCCGAGCTCCAGGCTCTGCGCCCAGTTGAACTGCTCGACGTTGTCGCCGAACTGCGCGGTGTTGAACACCGCGGCCCACAGCGCCCAGACCACGACCACGGCGAGGCTGACAGCGACGGCGAGCGTCGGCTTCAGGCCGCGCGCGCGGGGGGCGCTGCTGGCGGGCAGGGTGAGCGAGCTGGTCACGTCGTCTGTTACCGGATGTCAACCGCGCATTTTAGTTGGCGCCCGTGTCGCGAGCACCGATTGCCGTGGGTCTCGCTATCCCTTAGTCTGTTTCGCACGAAGCAAGCTCGTTCACACGGGCACGCGATGCGACCGACGCGAGCGCGCCCCAAGGAGACAGCGTCATGCCGCAGCCGACCCCGCACGCCGACGTCCAGGCGATCCGAACCCTCGCGCTCGTCGGCCAGACAGGTGCGGGCAAGACCAGCCTCGCCGAGGCGCTGCTCTGCAAGTCCGGTGCGATCGGCGCGCCCGGCAGCTTGGAGCGAGGCACGACGGTGAGCGATTTCGACCCAATGGAGCGGCGCTACCAGCACTCGCTGAACTCGGCCGTGCTGCACCTGACGCACAAAGGAGCGCGCATCCACCTGCTCGACACGCCGGGCTACCCCGATTTCGTCGGCCAGTCGATGACGGCGCTGGAGGCGGTCGACACCTGTGCGGTCGTGATCAACGCCAGCACCGGCATCGAAATGATGAGCGCGCGGATGATGGAGTGGGCCGGCGGGCGGCAGCTCTGCAGGCTGGTGATCGTCAACAAGATCGACGCGGCGGGTGTCGATCTGGCCGGGCTGGTGCAGCAGATCCAGGCGGCCTTCGGCAAGGAGTGCCTGCCGCTGAATTTGCCTGCGGCGGGCGGCACCCAAGTCGTCGATTGCTTCTTCAATCCGTCCGGCGAGGCGGATTTTTCTTCTGTGGAGGCAGCGCACAGGGCTTTGGTGGAGCAAGTCGTCGAGGTCGATCCCGACTTCGTCGACCGCTACCTCAACGACGGCGATGTCGACCCGCGCGAGCTGCACGCGCCGCTCGAAGAAGCGCTGCGGCAAGGCCACCTGATCCCGATCTGCTTCGTCTCGGCGCGCAACGGCGCCGGTGTGGCCGAGTTGCTCGACGTGTTCGAGGCGCTGATGCCGAACCCGACCGAAGGCAACCCGCCGCAGTTCCTGAAAGGCGAAGGCGCGAACGCGAAAGAGCTTCACGCCAAGAACGACCCGGCGCAGCACGTGATCGCGCATGTGTTCAAGATCACCGTCGACCCTTACGTCGGCAAGATGGGCGTGTTCCGCATCCACCAGGGCACGGTCACGCGCGACAGCCAGCTCTACATCGGCGACGGCCGCAAGCCTTTCAAGGTCGGCCACCTGTTCATGCTGCAGGGCAAGGAGCACGTCGAGGTCGTCAAGGGGGTGCCGGGCGACATCTGCGCCGTCGCGAAGGTCGACGAGATGCACTTCGACGCGGTGCTGCACGACGCCGCCGAGGACGATCACCTGCACCTGTTGCCGCTGCCCTTCCCGGTGCCGGTGCACGGCGTGGCGATCGAGCCCAAGCGCCGCGGCGACGAGCAGCGCATGTGGGAGATCCTGCAGAAGCTCGTCGACGAGGACCCGTGCCTGAAGGTCGAGCATGTCGGCGTGACCAACGAGACCGTGGTCTACGGCCTGGGCGACCTGCACCTGCGCACGCTGCTGGAGCGCATGGCCGACGTCTACAAGTGCGAGGTGAACACACGCCCGCCGCGCATCGCCTACCGCGAGACGGTGACGACGAACGCCGAGGGTCACCATCGCCACAAGAAGCAGAGCGGCGGCGCGGGCCAGTTCGGCGAGGTGTTCCTGCGCATCGAGCCGCTGCCGCGCGGCACGGGCTTCGAGTTCGTCGATCAGGTCAAGGGCGGCACGATCCCGACGCAGTTCATCCCGGCCGTCGAGAAGGGCATCCGGCAGGTGCTGGACACCGGCGTGGTCGCGGGCTACCCGGTGAAGGACGTGCGTGTGATCGTCTACGACGGCAAGTCGCACTCGGTGGACTCGAAGGACATCGCGTTCGCGACCGCCGGCCGCAAGGCCTTCATCGACGCGGTGAAGAAGGCGAGCCCGATCGTGCTGGAGCCGATCGTCAAGGTCGAGATCACCGCACCCGAACACAGCATGGGCGACGTGACCGGCGACCTCTCGGCCAAGCGTGGCCAGGTCAACGGCACGCAGGCGCTGGCCGGCGGCGCCTACATGGTGAACGGGCAGGTGCCGCTGTCGGAACTGTCGAACTACCAGGCACGGCTGAACGGCATGACCGGCGGGCAGGGCCGCTACACGCTGGAGCTGAGCCACTACGAGGCGGTGCCGCCTTCGGCGCAGGCGGCGCTGATGAGCCAGTATCAGGTCAAGGAAGACGACTGACGCGGCTGGGTCACATGCCTTCGCGCATCGGCCGCGTGGCCGCGAAACCGTCGGACAGTTCGGACGTGCCGGTGTCCGGTGCTGCGCCGGCGAGGCGCATCTTGTCCATCTCGACATAGGCGGCCCGCAGACGCTCTTCGGCCCGCGCCGCCGCCGCACGCGGCTCGTCGGCCGCCACCGCGAGCTGGCGCTTGAACGAGTTGCGGGCCTGTTCGAGCTCGGTCTGAGCACGAACCTGGGCAGCGCGCAACTGGTCGATCGTGGCCGAGAACTTCTGCTGCAGCTCGTCGTGCGCCTTGCGCAGCGCCGAGGCGTGGCGCAGGCGGGCGATGCGCAGCGTCAGCCACCCGCCCGCCACCGCGCCGGCGAGCAGCGCCGAGCCGACCAGCATCCACCATCCGTTGGTTGTCATGAGTTGCTCCCTGAGGTCACGCGGTCACGTGTCGCCACGCAACACACTCAGCGTAACAACTTATCGGCAGCAAGCAATCTCAACCGCAGCGAAGCCGGCGTTCCGAGCCCCAGACGGGCGCGCAAACCACACGTCGCGGTGGCGCCGGCGCCTCAGTGTCCGCCCAGCAGCACGGTGCGGCGGCTCGCATGGCGGCTACACCGCGCGCGGCTTGACGCAGGCCGCCGATTGCTTGGCGCGGGTTCGCGCCAGCTCGACATCGGCATCGAACGCGAGCGCGACGCCCATGCGGCGCTTGACGAAGCTCTCGGGCTTGCCGAACAGGCGCAGCTCGGTGTTCGGCACGCGCAAGGCAGCGTCGACGCCGTCGAACACCAGCCCCTGCGCCTCGACGCCGCCGTAGATCACCGCGCTCGCGCCCGGGCTCTTCAGCGCGGTGTTCACCGGCAGGCCGAGGATCGCGCGGGCGTGCAGTTCGAACTCGTTCTGCCACTGCGTGATCAGCGTCACCATGCCGGTGTCGTGCGGG
>JBDTVC010000333.1:0-4914 GCA_040007475.1 Burkholderiales bacterium | reverse complement strand
GCCTTCAGGTGCTTGACGCGGCCGAGGTCGCTGAACACCTTCTCCTGCGCCTTCTCGCGCACCGAGCAGGTGTTGAACAGGATCAGGTCGGCCTGCTCGACGTCGGTCGTCGGTTCGTAGCCCTGCGCGGCATGCAGCACGTCGGCCATCTTGTCCGAGTCGTACTCGTTCATCTGGCAGCCGAAAGTCTTGATGAACACCTTCGGCGCTGAAGCCCCCCGGTCGCCGTGTACGGCGACCGACCCCCCGAGGAGGTCGGGCCCGGCTTCGGGCGGCCGGGCGCTCGGGCCCTTCGTGATGCTGCCGCTCATGGCTTGGTCCACACGCGCAGGTTCTGGTCGTACGTCCAGGTCTGCGCTTCCTCGAGCGTGGTCGGCCACGGCTTGATCGCGGCTTCGTCGGGCGTCAGGATCCAGACGTCGCGGATGCGGTCGGTGCCCACGTCCAGCGTGTAGTGCACCAGAAACTTGGCGCCGACGATGGTCGGTGCCATCACGACCATGTTGTTCGCGCCGCGTACGCGCGTGCCGGGCGAGAGCAGGGCCGCGCGGCCGTTCAGCGACACGCCGGGGTAGTCGCCGAAGACGATCGCGCCGCGCAGCGTGTTGGGTGGGAAGGTGCGCAGCGCCTGGGCCGAAGCGGAGGAGACGAAGGCGACTGCGACAACGGTCGCAGCCAGCGCACAGCGGTACATGGTGTTCATCCAGTGGCTGTTCGGGAGTGGAACGAGGCCGCGAGTTTACCGCGCAGGGTGCGGCGGGTACGATCCCCGGCCTGCCCCATTTCGCACGGAGTTCACCATGTTCGGCATTGCAGACTACCCCGCGTTCGTCGCGGCGATCATCGTGTTCCTGCTGATCCCCGGCCCGGGCAACCTCGCGCTGATCACGTCGACGAGCAAGGGCGCGCTGCGCGGCGGCTTCGCGGCCACTTTCGGTCTGATCGCCGGCGACCAGGTGCTGATGTGGCTGGCGGTGGCCGGCGTGGCGGCGCTCTTGACTGCCTACCCGCCGGCCTTCCACGCGGTGCAGTGGCTGGGCGCGGCGTACCTCGCGTGGCTCGGCGCGCGCATGCTGCTGGCCAAGCCGGGTGATGCGCCGGTGCTCGAGATCAAGCCGCACCACTACTTCAAGCAGGCGTTGCTGATCACCTTGCTGAACCCGAAGGCGATCGTGTTCTACATGGCCTTCTTCCCGCTGTTCGTCGACCCCGTCAAGCATCAAGGGCTGCTCACGTTCGGCGTGATGGCCGCGACGATCGCGGCGCTGACCTTCCTCTACGGCGCGGTCGTCGTGCTGCTGACGCACTTTCTGGCCGAGCGGCTGCGCGCGAACCCGAAGATCTCGCGCGGCTTGCAGAAGCTCGCCGGCATCTTCCTGATCGGCTTCGGCGTCAAGCTAGCGCTCTCACGCTAGAGCAGGGTCCCGCTGACCTCACCGAGACCGATGCGCGCGGCGCCCGCGCGTTCGCAGTGCCCGCGCAGGACGATCGTGTCGCCGTTCTGCATGAACGTGCGCTCCTCGCCGTTCGGCAGCTTGATCTTCTGCTTGCCGCCGAGCGAGAGTTCGAGCAGCGAGCCGCCTTGTTCCGGGCGCGGCCCCGACAGCGTGCCCGAGCCGAACAGGTCGCCGGGCTGCAGGTTGCAGCCGTTCACCGTGTGGTGCGTGACGAGCTGCGCGAGCGTCCAGTAGGCGCTCTCGGCCACGCCCGATTCCGACAGCTTCACCGCCGGCTCGCCCGCGGCGCGCATCGTCGCGGTCTGCAGCCAGACGCTGAGCCGGATGTCGAACGCGCCTCCGCTGCGGTTCGCCGCGCTGTCCAGGTACGGCAGCGGTGCCGGGTCGCCCGCGGGTCGCGTGAACGCAGTGCGGTACGGCGCGAGCGCTTCGAGCGTGATGATCCATGGCGAGATCGTCGTCGCGAAATTCTTCGCGAGGAACGGCCCGAGCGGCTGGTACTCCCACGCCTGCACGTCGCGGGCGGACCAGTCGTTGAGCAGGCACACGCCGAACACGTGTTCCTCGGCCTGCTCGATGCCGATCGACTCGCCGAGCGCATTGCCCGGGCCGATCAGGATGCCGAGCTCGAGCTCGTAGTCGACGCGCTGGCTCGGCCCGAGCACCGGCGCATCGGCCGCGCCCATAAGCTGGCCCTGGGGCCGCTTGAACGCCTGCCCGCTCACGCCGATCGACGAGCCGCGGCCGTGGTAGCCGATCGGCACCCACTTGTAGTTGGGCAGAAGCGGGTTGTCGGGGCGGAACAGCTTGCCAACGGTCGTCGCGTGGTGGATGCCGGTATAAAAATCGGTGTAGTCGCCGATCGTGCAGGGCAGGGCCATCTCGGCATCGGCCTGCGCGATCAGCGCGGCGCGCCAGGTCGATGCGCTCGCACTGCCTTCGCTCAGGCCCGCCGAGATCGCCGCGCGCAATGCACTGCGGTGTGCGGCGCTCGCCGTCATCAGCGCGTTCATGTCGTCGGTGTCGATGAGGCCGGTCGCCTTCAGATCGAGCACCTGATCACCGATCGCGACGCCGATGCGAAAGCCCTCGCTGCTGCCCGTGCGCCGGTAGCGCCCGAACGGCAGGTTCTGGATCGGGAAGTCCGTCGTCGCGGTGTTCGCCGAGGCGACCCAGCTGCGCCGCTTCGGGTCATGGGTGGGGTTGCGTGTGGTCATGGATTGAATCGGTCTTTCAGGCCGGCCCAGCAGTCCGCATAGCGAGCATCGAGCTGCGGGCTCTTCAGCGCGAAGTCGGTCGGCACGAAGCAGTAGCGGCTCTCGAACATGAATGCCAGCGTGTTGTCGAGCTTCTGCGGCTTCAGGTCCGCGCCGCTTGCGCGCTCGAACGATTCTTCATCGGGGCCGTGCGGCACCATGCAGTTGTGCAGGCTCGCGCCGCCCGGCTTGAAGCCTTCGGGCTTGGCGTCGTACTCGCCTGTCACCAGGCCCATGAACTCACTCATCAGGTTGCGGTGGTACCAGGGCGGGCGGAAGGTGTCTTCCATCACCAGCCACCGCGGCGGGAAGATCACGAAGTCGCAGTTCGCCGTGCCCGGGGTGTCGCTCGGTGAGGTCAGCACCGTGAAGATCGACGGATCGGGGTGGTCGAAGCTGATCGAGCCGATCGTCATGAAGTTCGCGGTGTCGTACTTCACCGGCGCCAGGTTGCCGTGCCACGCGACCACATTGAATGGCGATTGCGCCATCGGTGCGCGCCACAGGTGGCCGCCGAACTTCTTGACGAGCTCGTACGCGCCCGGCGTGTCGTCGAAGGCCGCGACCGGTGCCAGAAAGTCGCGTGCGTTCGCCAGCCCGTTGGAGCCGATCGGCCCGAGTTCGGGCAGCCGGAACTGCGCGCCGTAGTTCTCGCAGACGTAGCCCCGCGACGGCCCGTCGGGCAGCTCGACCTGGAACGCTACGCCGCGCGGCAGCAGCGCGATCTCGCCCGGTGCGACCTCGAGCCGCCCCATCTCGGTGGCGATGCGCAGCCGGCCCTGTTGCGGCACGAGCAGCATCTCGCCATCGGCGTTGACGAACGCGCGGCGCTGCATCGAGCGATCGGCGAGGTAGACGTGCGCGGCGATGCCGGTCTGGGCCTCGGCGTGGCCGTTGGCCGCCAGCGTGCGCATCCCGTCGATGAAGTCGCAGTTCGGCGTGCCGATCGGGAACGGGTTCCAGCGCATGGGCTCCGGTGCAAGAGGGGTGCGCGTGTCGGCCCCGGTGCGCCACAGCGCCTGCGCATAGGCTTCAAAGCGGCCCGACACGACGGACGGTTGGCGGCGGTACAGCCAGGTGCGACGATTCTCGTGACGCGGCGCGGTGAACGCGGTGCCCGACACGAGCTCGGGATAGAGGTTCAGCGGCGCGCGCTGCGGACTGTTGCGCCCTTGGGGCAGCGCACCGTCGATGGCCTCGGTCGCGTACTCGTTGCCGAAGCCGCTCTGGTAGCGCAGGTACGGGACGGGAATGCTCATGCGGCCACCTTGGGGGTGATGTCTTGGGAGGTTCCGCGCGCGGCGTCGAGCGCCTGCTTCAGCACGCTCTGCGAGCCCACGTGGTTGGCCAGCAGCAGCACGAGCCGCGCATTCAGCGCGTGGCTCTGCGCGATGTCCAGATCGCGGTGCGCATCGATCAGTGCTTCGTAGAAGTCGTCGGGCGCGCTGAGATGCGGTGTCGTGATCAGGTTTGTCATGCGGGCACTCCAGGCCAGGCCAGCGCGCGCTGCTGCGCGTGCTGCACGGCTTCGACGGATGGTTGGCGCCAGCGCGCGCAGACATGCTGATCCGGTCGGAACAGCACGAGCGAGCCGGGCAGCAGGTCGTAGCGTTCGGCGATCGCACCGTCGCGATCGACGAGGTGGTCGGCGCGCGGCGCGTGGCCGCACGGGTCGACGCGGATGACCGTGATCGGAGCGCCGGGCAGCGACTCGACCGGCAGCGGCGCGTCGCTGTCGAAGATCATCAGCGCGAAGCCGTCGCCCAGCTCGCGCAGCAGCCAGCCGTCGCGGCCATCGGGCCGCACGACCGGGGCATCGGCCGCCGCCGCGCCGGGCGACATGCGGCCATCGAAGTGCGCGCTGTCGGGCGTGTTCAGCGTCGACGCATGCAGCGTGGCCGGCACGGACAACCGGCCGCTGTTCACCAGCGCCCGCGCGAAGGTGTGCTCGCGCGAGAGGTCGAGCACGGCGTCGCGGAACAGGCGGCTGATCTCGCTCTTGGGCGTGATGAAGTCGGTCGCGCGGGTGGAGTTCAGGATGTTCTCGTCGGCCGCGTACTCGCGCTCGCTGGCATAGGTGTCGAGCAGCGCGTCGGGGGCGTGGCCCCGCAGCACGAGTGAGAGCTTCCAGGCGAGGTTGTCGGCGTCCTGCACGCCGGAGTTCGCGCCGCGTGCGCCGAACGGCGAGACGCCGTGCGCCG
>JBDTVC010000332.1:0-4915 GCA_040007475.1 Burkholderiales bacterium | reverse complement strand
ATCGGCTGCTGCACGCGCAGCACTGCAGCCAGCGGGTTCTTCAGGCCCTTGATGCGGCCGTGCGGGATCGCCACGCCGTGCCCCAAGCCGGTGGAGCCGAGACGTTCACGGGCGAAGAGGTTGTCGGTGACCGTGGCGCGCGCAATCGCGTGCTGGTTCTCGAACACCAGCCCGGCATGCTCGAAAGCGCGCTTCTTGCTGGTGGCGTCTACGTCGACCAGCACGTTGCTGGCAGGCAGGATGGCAGCGAGGCGGTTCATCGATGGCACACGTGGCGAGGAATCGGCCTGGTGAGCGACGCGGCGCCCGCCAGGGTGTCAGGGTCTCGAATTATGAAGCGCATGCCGTGGCGCGAGGCAAGAGCAGGTTCAGCGCGATGCCAGATTGTGCATCGGCTGCTGCATCGCAGCAACGAACCGCGCCCCCTCGGACGCGGGGAAGCCGGGCCGGCGTGAAAAAGCGGCCCGCGGGCCGCTTACGTGGAGGCCGCGCGAGGCGCGCTCAGACTGGTGCCGTGTCGATGCGCTTGGGCGCGGTGTGGTGGTGATCCTGCACCTTGTCCTTGTAGCGGCAGACCTGCCGGTCCAGCTTGTCCATCAGCTGGTCGATCGCTGCATACAGGTCCTCGCTCGACTGCTCGACGAAGATGTCCTTGCCCTTCACATGCAGAGTGACTTCGGCCTTCTGCCGCCGTTCCTTTTCCTTCAGCTTCTCCACCGACAGCAGCACGCTGATGTCCACTACTTGGTCGAAGTGGCGTGTGACACGGTCCAGCTTGGTGAGCACATACTCTCTCAGAGCCGGGGTCACTTCGAGATGATGGCCGCTGATGGTCAGATTCATGGGGCGTCCTTTCGCAGGGGTGGGGGAGGCGGGAGGCGAGGAGGCGAGTGCGGGAAGAGGGGTGTCGGCGCGGGGCCGTTTGACCCAGTGTGCCTACCTTCCTCGCCCATGACAAGCGGGTGAAACGGACCTTCACAAACCACGCTCCGAGAGGTCGTGAACTGTGCCCAAACGTGTGCGAAGCGGGGCGTGGGTGGGTGCAATAATCCAAGGCTGTACCGCGACGCCAGCGCATGCGCCCCGCGGCTGACACGCCAACCCTGTGCTCGCATGCTCAACGTCTTCACGCTGGCCAACGGCCGACTCGCCCAGGAAGAGATCGAAAGCCTGGACGCGCTGGCCCAGGTGTTGACGCGCACGCGGCCGGTCTGGGTCGATCTCGATGCGCCGACGGCCGAGGAGAAGGGCTGGATCGCGCAGCACTTCGGCGTCACGATCCCCGAAGACGCGGTCGACGATGACCTCGAAGAGTCCGCCCGCTTCTACGAGGAAGACAACGGCGAGTTGCACATCCGCTCCGACTTCCTGATCGATGACGACGAGACGCCGCGCAACGTCCGCGTCGCGTTCATCCTGTATCAGGGCGTGCTGTTCTCGATACACGGCGAGGAGCTGCCGGTGTTCCGCCTACTGCGCCTGCGCGCGCGGCGCATTCCGGCGCTGATCGAGGATGCGAAGGATGTGCTGCTCAAGCTCTACGACGCCGATGCGGAGTACAGCGCCGATGCGCTCGAGGGCATCTACGACAGCCTGGAGAAGGTCAGCGCGCGGGTGCTGAAGCACGACGTGAACGACCAGGCCGCCGGCGAGGCACTGAATGCGATCGCACGCGAGGAAGACCTGAACGGTCGCATCCGCCGCAATGTGATGGACACGCGCCGCGCGGTCAGCTTCATGATGCGCAGCCGCCTGCTCAACGCCGAGCAGTTCGAGGAGGCGCGCCAGATCCTGCGCGACATCGACTCGCTCGACAGCCACAGCACTTTCCTGTTCGACAAGATCAACTTCCTGATGAATGCCACGGTCGGCTTCATCAACATCAACCAGAACAAGATCATCAAGATCTTCTCGGTTGCCAGCGTGGCGCTGCTGCCGCCGACGCTGATCGCGAGCATCTACGGCATGAACTTCAAGGCCATGCCGGAGCTGGGTTGGGATTGGGGTTACCCGTTCGCGCTCGCGCTGATGCTGGCCTCGGTGGCCGCGCCGTTCATCTACTTTCGGCGCAAGGGCTGGTTGCGCTGAGTCAGATGTGCTGCAGTGTGAACTGCATGACGCTGGTGTTACCGGTCGCGAAGGCCGCATCACAGTAGCCGAGGTAGAACTCCCAGATGCGCATGAAGCGCGTGTCGAAGCCGAGCTGGCGCACGCGGGCGTCGGCACCCATGAAGTTCGATCGCCAGCGGCGCAAGGTCTCGGCGTAGTCGAGACCGAAGTCGAGTTCGTTCACGACCCGCAGCCCCGCCTTCGCAGCGGCGCTGCGGAACGCCGTCGGGCTCGGCAGCAGGCCGCCCGGGAAGATGTACTGTTGAATGAAGTCGGTCGATCGCACATAGCGGTCGAACAGATCGTCGCGGATCGTGATGCTCTGGATGCACGCACGGCCGCCGGGCTTGAGCTGCTTCTTCAGCGTCTCGAAGAAGCTCGGCCAGTACTCGCGGCCCACCGCCTCGAACATCTCGATCGATGCGATCGCATCGAACGGTCCGTCGGTGCCGGCGTTCAGTTCACGGTAGTCCTGGTAGCGCAGGTCGCCGGGCAATCCGGCCTCGGCCAGGCGCTGCTGCGCCCAGGCGAGCTGCTCGCCAGACAGCGTCACGCCCGTGACCTTGGCGTCGAACTCGCGCGCGGCGCATTCGGCCAGTGCACCCCAGCCGCAGCCGATCTCGAGCACGCGGTCACCGGGGCGCACGCCGCATTCGTTCAATGCGCGGCGCATCTTGGCCCACTGCGCCTGCACCAGGTCACCGTCGCGCCGGCCCTCGAACCAGGCGCTGCTGTAGTTCATCGTCGGGTCGAGCCAGAGGCGGTAGAACTCGTTGCCCAGGTCGTAGTGGGCGTGGATGTTCTTCCTGCTGCCGCGGCGCGAGTTGCGGTTGACCAGGTGCTTCGCGCGGTACAGCAGCGAACCCCACCACGTGCCGTAGACGATGGTCTCGATGTCGTCGCGGTTCGCGATGAACAGCGTCAGCAGGGCGGTCAGGTCGGGCGTGGTCCAGTCGCCGGCGATGAAGCTCTCGGCGAAGCCGATGTCACCGGACTTCAGCGCGGCCGAGCATGCGTTCCAGTTGTGCAGCCGGATCGCCGCACGCGGCTCGAGGTCGTTGCCGAAGTTCAGCGTGGTTCCGTCGGGCAGCTGCACGTTGAGCGATCCGTGCTTCAGGCTCCTCAGCAGGCGGAACACCGCGTGTGCGGCGGCAGGTGCCGACTCGACAACGCGCGGCGGATTGAGAAGGCTGCTGCTCATCGGAGGTCTCACCGGGTGATGAAGGTCGAAGGGGGCTCGGGCTTGCGGAAGAACGGCACGCGCTTGCACCAAAGTTTCAGCGCCTGCCAGTGAATGCGCGCGATCACGCCGAAGGTCATCAACGGCATGCCGAAGAACGCGGCGCGCGCACTTGACGGGGTCAGTGGCTGCAGGCTGCCCGAGACGCTGGTCTGGATCAGCAGGCCCTGCGCGTCGTGGTGATCGATGCGGGCAATCGTCGTCGCCCGCGCACCTTCGCTGCGCATGAAGCGAAAGCGGTAGCTGCCGGCCACATCGCAGAACGGCGAGACATGGAACACCTTGGACGCGCGCAGCTCGCGCCCGAAGGCGATCTCCGGCCCGGCGAGGAGATAGCAGTGCCGCTCGCCGAAGGTGTTGTTGACCTCGACGACGATCGCGGCCAGCGACCCGTCGGTGCGGTGGCAGTACCAGAAGCTCACCGGCTTGAACGTGAAGCCGAGCACGCGCGGATAGCAGTGCAGCCAGACCTCGCCGGTGGCATCGGCGATGCCTTCGCGGCCGAGCAGCTCGTCGAGCCACGCGAGGCTGTCGGCACGGCCATCGCCGTGGTCCCGGTCGAAGAAGCTGATCAGCCCGAATCGGTTGTGTGCGAGTGCGCTGGCCGGTGCGCCGCGCAGGCTGCGCATGGGTAGCATCAGAAAGTACGTCGCATACACGAAGCGATGGCGCGTGGGCCGCAGGCGCGCATGGCGCACGTGGCCGGTGCCGATCAGTGCGACGTTCATGCAGCCTCCGCGAGCGGTTCGATGGCCCAGGACTTCCGCAGACCGTCGACCACCGCCAGCCCGGAGATCAATCCGTCCTCGTGAAAGCCGTAGCGTGTCCACGCGCCGCAGAACCAGGTGTGCTGGCGGCCTTGCAGCGCGGGCACGCGGTGCTGCGCCGCGATCGCGGCGGTGTCGAACACCGGATGCGCGTAGTCGAACTCCGCGTGGATCATCTCGGCACGGGGCTCGCGCGCCGGATTCAGCGACACGACGACCGGCGTGCTGAAGGGCAGCGGCTGCAGGCGATTGAGCAGGTAGTGCAGGCACACGGCCGCTTCCTCGCGCGAGTCGTCCGCGGCGCGCTCGTAGTTCCAGGCCGCCCAGGCCAGCCGCCGCGTCGGCAACAGCGACGTGTCGGTGTGCAGCACCGCGCGGTTGCGGTGATAGCGGATCGCGCCGAGCACCGCGGCTTCGTCGGCATTCGCGTCGCTCAGCAAGGCCAGCAACTGGTCGCTGTGGCAGGCCATCACGACCTCGTCGAAGCGCTCGGTGCCGGCCGCGGTCGCGATCAGCACGCCGAGGCCGTCGCCGAGGCGGCGCACGCTCAGCACCGGCGTGTCGAGCCGTGCGTCGTGGATCGCCTCGAGCATCTTGCGGACGTAGGTCCGTGCGCCGCCGCGCACCGTGTACCACTGCGGCCGGTTCGCGACCTGGATCAGGCCGTGGTTGTGGCAGAAGCGGATCATCGTCGCCACCGGGAAGCGCAGCATCTGGTCGACCGGGCAGGACCAGATGCTGCCCATCATCGGCAGGAAGTACCAGTCGCGGAACTCGGCGCTGAAGCGGTGCCGGGCCA
>JBDTVC010000331.1:0-4918 GCA_040007475.1 Burkholderiales bacterium | reverse complement strand
TGGGTTACCAGCCGACGCTGGCCGAAGAAATGGGCCGTCTGCAAGAGCGCATCACGTCGACCAAGGTCGGCTCGATCACCTCGATTCAAGCTGTTTACGTGCCGGCCGATGACTTGACCGACCCGTCGCCTGCCACGACCTTCGCCCACCTGGATTCGACCGTCGTGCTGTCGCGCGACATCGCCTCGCTCGGCATCTACCCGGCGGTCGACCCGCTCGACTCGACCTCGCGTCAGCTCGACCCGAACGTCGTCGGCGAAGACCACTACAACACCGCCCGTGCGGTGCAGGGCACGCTGCAGCGCTACAAGGAACTGCGCGACATCATCGCCGTGCTCGGCATGGACGAGCTCTCGCCGGAAGACAAGCTGGCCGTAGCGCGCGCTCGCAAGATCCAGCGTTTCCTGTCGCAGCCTTTCCACGTGGCAGAAATCTTCACCGGCTCGCCGGGCAAGTACGTGCCGCTGAAAGAGACCATCCGCGGGTTCAAGATGATCGTGGCCGGCGAGTGCGACAGCCTGCCCGAGCAGGCTTTCTACATGGTCGGCACCATCGACGAGGCCTTCGAGAAGGCCAAGAAGCTCAACTGATCGCCGCGGCGCGCAAAGGAAGACTGAATGGCAACCCTGCACGTCAGCGTGGTCTCGGCCGAAGGCAGCATCTTCGAAGGTGAAGCCAAGTTCGTGGCGCTGCCCGGCGAGAGCGGTGAGCTCGGCATCCTGCCGCGTCACACGCCGCTGATCACCCGCATCAAGCCCGGCGCAGTGCGCATCGAGCGTGCCGACAACGGCGAAGAAGAGTTCGTCTTCGTCGCCGGCGGCATTCTCGAAGTGCAGCCGGGCACGGTCACCGTGCTCGCCGACACCGCGATCCGCGGCCGCGACCTCGACGAGGCCAAGGCCAGCGAAGCCAAGAAGCTCGCCGAAGACGCGATGAAGAACGCCAAGAGCGACATCGATTTCGCCAAGGCGCAAGGCGAGTTCGCCGCGATGGCCGCGCAGATCGCGGCGATCCGCAAGTTCCGCCGCAAGTGAGCCGGCGCGGTGCGTGAGCGCCGCGCGGTCAGCTGCGCCGGCCTGCGTATGGGAGCAGTTCCCGGTCCAGATCGCGAAGGCGCTCCTGGGCGATCGATTCGCCGTGATGGCGGGCGATCACGTTGAACAGCGCCGTGCGCAGGTGCCACAGGTCGGATGCGCGACGCAGCGTTCCCAGCCGTTCCACCATGACCTCGCGCTGATCGGCCGGCACATCGGCGAGCAGTTCCACGCAGAACATCCGCACCACACTCATGTCCGCTGCCGCTGGGCGCAAATTGAGCGTCGAGGTGAATTTCTGGCGAATGTCGTTGAAGTTGAACATGCTGACCTGCGGGGTGGGCGGTGCTTGCCATGGCGAGCCGGGTAGGCCTGCCGCAGCCGGTAGCGCAAGGCCGCAAGTATTGGGCCAAATGCGCCGCCGCGGGTCGCGGCAGATTGTCTAACGCGCCAACTGAGCGGAGGGCTGCATCAAGAAACTGCAGCGTGTCCCCGCCCGGACACACGAACGAGACTTCCTCACGGAGGCCCCCGCGGCCGAGTGTTCAGACCTGCTGCGCCAGCCAAGCCACCAGCGTGAAGCTCGCGAACGCGAGGGCGGTCGAGGCCATGATGATGCGTGCGATGCGGCCGTTGTCCGCACCGAAGCGCTCGGCAAGCAGCGACACATTGCTCGCGCTCGGCAGCGCAGCGGCCAGCACCAGCACCGTGAGACCGAACCCGCTCACCGGCCAGCCCGCGGCACGCAGCGCCAGCCCCGCGGCGGCCACGAGCAACGGGTGGACGATCAGCTTCACGAGCGCGACCGGCAAGAACTCACGCACCGGGGTGCGCGTGTGTGCATGCTGCCCGGCGCGCCAGAGCACCGCGCCGATCGTGAACAGTGCGACCGGCGAGGCCGAGTCGCCGAGCATCCTGACGAACTGCGCGAGTGGCGCCGGCAACTGCACACCGAGTGCTGCGGCGAGCGCACCGAGTGCGATCGCCCACGGCTGCGGGTTCGCGAGCGCACCGCGCAGTGCGCTCGCCGCCGAGCGCAGCAACGAGTCGCCGGTCTCGTGTTGCTCGCCGTGCGCCAGCGCCAGGCACAGCGTGCTGGTGAGGAACAGATCAACCAGCAAGGTGCCGATCACCGGCCCCGCCGCCGCATCGCCGTACAGGGCCACGAGCAACGGCACCCCCATGAAGCCGCTGTTCGGGAAGGCGGCCACCAGGGCCCCGAACGCGGCGTTCTTCAGGCCGACACGGCGCTTCGTGAGCGCGATCGTCAGCGCGACGACGGCGAGCGCGCAGGCGGCGTAGAGGCCGATCAGGGTCGGGTCGATCAGCGCCGCGAACGGCATGCTGGCGCCGAAACGGAACAGCATGCACGGCAGCGCGAAGTACAGCACGTAGGCGTTGAGCCCCGGCACCGCGGATTCGGGCAGCACGCGCTGCCGGGCCGCGAGATAGCCGCACAGCACGAGCGCAAAGAAGGGGAGCGTGACGACGAGGATGGCCTGCATTCGGCAACGAGTATCGCAAGGCGCAGGTAGCATCGCTGCTTCGAATCCGAATATCCGAAAGAGCCGCACATGGCCACCTCCTTCCTTGGCGCCAGCCGCAGCTTCCTTGGCAACCTGTGGGGCTTCATCGATGCCGCGCGGCGCACCGTGCTCAACCTGCTGTTTCTGGTCATCGTTGTCGCCCTGTTGATCGGCATCATCAGAAGTGGCCCGGCGGGCCTGGCCGACAAGACCACGCTGGTGCTGGCGCTGAACGGCCCGATCGTCGAGCAGCGTGGCGGCAGCGTGCGCGAGAACGCGCTGGCACAGGTGCGCGGCGACGCGCCGCAAAGCACGCAGCTGCGCGACGTGCTGGCCGTGCTCGATGCGGCTGCGAAAGACCCGAAGATCGTGCGCGTGCTGCTCAAGCTCGACGAGCTGCGTGGTGCCGGCCTGCCCGCGCTGCGCGAGATCGCCGCGGCAGTCGGGCGCTTCAAGGCCAGCGGCAAGCAGGTCGTGGCGTGGGGCTCTGGGTTCGACCAGCGCCAGTACTACATCGCGGCCCATGCCGACGAGGTCTGGATGCACCCGCTCGGTTCGCTCACAGTCACCGGCTTCGGCGGCTACCGCAACTACTACCGCGACGCGCTGGACAAGCTCGGCGTCACCGTCAATCTGGTGCGCGTGGGCACCTACAAGAGCGCTGCCGAACCCTTCATCGCCAACGGCCCCTCGCCCGCCGCGAAGGAGGCCGAGGCGCTGCTCTACAACGGCCTGTGGGCGACCTATCTGCAAGGCGTCGAGAAGGCCCGCAAGCTGCCGCCGCAAACCATCACGAAGGCGATCGACGAGCTGCCGCAGCGCCTCGCCGCGGCCGGTGGCGACGAGGCGAAGATGGTGCTCGACCTGAAGCTCGTCGACGCGCTGAAGACGCAGGACGAGATGCGCGCCTTGCTCATCGAGCGTGGCGCGCGCGACGACGCGACCAAGAGCTTTCGCCAGATCTCGTTCGACGCCTACCTCGCGCGCCTGAGCCCGAAGCTCACCGGCGACGCGATCGGCGTCGTCGTCGCGCAGGGCGAGATCGTCGATGGCGATGCCTCGGCCGGCACCGTCGGCGGCCTCTCCACGGCGCGGCTGATCCGCCAGGCGCGCGAGGACGACGCGATCAAGGCCATCGTGCTGCGCGTCGATTCGCCAGGCGGCAGCGTGTTCGGCTCCGAACTCGTGCGGCGCGAGCTCGAACTCGCGCGCACAGGCGGCAAGCCGGTCGTCGTGTCGATGGGCAACGTCGCGGCCTCTGGCGGCTACTGGATCGCAACCGCGTCCGACGAAGTCATCGCCGACCCCGCCACGATCACCGGCTCGATCGGCGTGTTCGCGTTGATGCCCAGCGCCGACAAGGCGCTCGACAAGCTCGGCGTGCACACCGAGGGCACGACCACCACCTGGCTCGGAGGTGCGGGCGACCTGCGCCGACCGGCCGACCCGCGCTTCCTCGCCCTCGTTCAGACCAGCGTCGACCACATCTATGCCGACTTCACGGGCAAGGTGGCCAAGGCCCGCAAGACCACGCCGCAGGCGATCGACGCCGTCGCCCAGGGCCGCGTATGGACAGGTGAGCAGGCCAAGGAGCGCGGGCTCGTCGACACGCTCGGCAGCTTCGGCGATGCGCTCCAGTCCGCGGCGAAGCGCGCCAAGCTCGGCGACGAGGGCAGCTACCGCGTCAGCTACATCGAGCCCGAGCCCGGCCGCATCGCGCGGCTGCTCGAAGCCTTCGGCGGCGCGACCGCGAGCTTCGTCGCCCAGCAGATCGACGCGCGCATGCTGCCGACCGGCGTGCCGAAGTCATTGGTGAGCGAGGTGCAGGGCGACCTCGGCTGGCTCGCGGCCACGGCCGACACGCGCAAGCCGTTCACTGCGGCGATCCACTGCCTCTGCACTCCCCCGTGACCACCGCACCCCCGTCGCTCAACCCGGCACAGCTCGAAGCGGTCCACCACCTCGGTGGACCGTGTCTCGTGCTCGCGGGTGCGGGCTCGGGCAAGACGCGCGTGATCACGCACAAGATCGCGCGGCTGCTGCAGGCCGGCTACGAGCCGGGCCAGATCGCTGCGATCACGTTCACCAACAAGGCCGCACAGGAGATGCGCGAACGCGCGAAGGAGCTCGTCGGCCCGCGCGCCGCCAAGCACCTCGTCGTCAGCACCTTCCACTCGCTGGGCGTGCGCATCCTGCGCAGTGATGGCGAGCGGCTGGGCCTGAAGCCGCAGTTCAGCATCCTCGACAGCGACGACGTGCTCGGCGTGCTGAAGGACGCCGGCGCGAGCAGCGACAACGCACTCGCGCGGCGCTGGCAGTGGGCGATCAGCCTGTGGAAGAACCAGGGCCTGAACAGCG
>JBDTVC010000330.1:0-5022 GCA_040007475.1 Burkholderiales bacterium | reverse complement strand
GCAGAAGGACATGCTCGGCCAGTTCGAGAACACCTTCATGATGTACCTGCCGCGCTTGTGCGAGCACTGCCTCAACCCGGCGTGCGTGGCAAGCTGCCCGTCGGGCTCGATCTACAAGCGCGAGGAAGACGGCATCGTGCTGATCGACCAGGACAAGTGCCGTGGCTGGCGCATGTGCGTGTCGGGCTGCCCGTACAAGAAGATCTACTACAACTGGAAGAGCGGCAAGGCCGAGAAATGCACCTTCTGCTATCCCCGCATCGAAGCGGGCGAGCCGACGGTGTGCAGCGAAACCTGCGTCGGCCGCATCCGCTACTTGGGTGTGCTGCTGTACGACGCCGACCGCATCCAGGAGGCTGCCAGCGTTGAACACGACCGCGATCTGTACCAGGCGCAGCTCGACATCTTCATGGACCCCTTCGATCCGAAAGTGATCGCACAAGCCGCCCTCGACGGCATCCCGGACAAGTGGATGGAGGCCGCGCGCAAGAGCCCGGTCTACAAGATGGCGGTGCAGTGGAAGGTGGCGCTGCCGCTGCACCCGGAGTACCGCACGCTGCCGATGGTCTGGTATGTGCCGCCGCTTTCGCCGATCAGCGCCGCCGCCAATGCCGGGCATGTGGGTGCCAACGGTGAGATTCCGGACGTGAACCAGCTGCGCATCCCGGTGAACTACCTGGCCAATCTGCTGACCGCCGGCGATACCGTGCCGGTGGTGCGCTCGCTCGAACGCATGCTCGCCATGCGCGCCTACCAGCGCGGGAAGCACGTCGACCAGCACATCAACCATGAAGTGCTCGAGCAGGTCGGCATCAGCCAGGCCGAGGTCGAAGACATGTACCACGTGATGGCGATCGCCAACTACGAAGACCGTTTCGTGATTCCGAGTACGCACCGCGAGTACGCCGAGAACACTTTCAATGTGCGCGGCGGTTGCGGCTTCACCTTCGGCAACGGCTGCTCCGAGGGCACCAGCGAGACCAGCGTGTTCGGCAGCGACAAGAAGCGCACGATCCCGATCAAGGCGGAGGTTTGACCATGTTTGCATTGAACACTCCGCGCGCGATGAGCAAGAGCCTGCGTGTGTTGGCGGCCCTGCTCAGCTACCCGGACGCGCTGCATCGCAGCGTGCTGGGCGAACTGAGTGCCGTCTTGAAAGACGAGCACGCGGTATCGACACCCCGTCAACACGAACTCGCCGCGCTGATCGACCGCCTCCAGCGAACCGGTCCGCTGCAGGCGGAGTCCGACTACGTCGAGCTGTTCGACCGCGGCCGGTCGACGTCACTTCACCTGTTCGAGCATGTGCATGGCGATTCGCGTGAGCGCGGCCCGGCGATGATCGATCTCGGCCAGACCTACGAGAAGGCCGGGCTGATCCTTACCGAAGGCGAGTTGCCGGACTACCTGCCCGCCGTGCTGGAGTTCGTCTCGACCCAGCCGCCGAACGAAGCGCGCGCCTTCCTCGGCGAGATGAGCCACATCTTCAACGCCATCTTCGGCGCGCTGCAGCACCAGGGCAGCGCTTTTGCCAGCGGATACGCCAGCGTGCTGGGCGCGCTGCTCGAACTGGCGGGCGAGAAGGCCGAGCCCGTCACGCCGCCCGCCGAGCTGCCGCTCGACGAAAGCTGGGCCGAGCCGGTCGTCTTCGACGGCTGTTCGTCCAAGGGACAGGCCAAGCCCGGCCAGCCGCAGCCCGTGCACATCGTGCGCAAACCCAACGTGGCAAATGGCCAAGGTCAAGGAGTCGCACCATGAGCGGCGTCTATGGTTTTCTGTTCCAGGTCTACCCGTACGTGTGTTTCACGGTGTTCCTGTTGGGCAGCCTGCTCCGCTTCGACCGCGACCAGTACACGTGGAAGAGCGACTCCTCGCAGATGCTGCGCGCCGGGCTGCTGCGCTGGGGCAGCAACCTGTTCCACTTCGGCATCCTGTTCCTGTTCTTCGGCCACATGGTTGGCCTGTTCACTCCGCACGCGGTCTACGGCGTGTTCATGACGGCAGGCAACAAGCAGATGCTGGCCGTGGTGGCGGGCGGTATCGCCGGCAGCTTCTGCTTCGTCGGCCTGTCGATGCTGCTGTACCGACGCGTCTTCGACCCGCGCATCCGCCTGACCAGCCACGCCACCGACATCGCCGTACTGCTGGTGCTGTGGGTGCAGTTGGTGGTGGGTCTGATCACCTTGCCGTTTTCGTGGCACCACGCCGATGGCAGCGTGATGCTGATCCTGGCGGACTGGGCACAGCGCATCGTCACGCTGCGGCCGGTCGATGCCACCGTGCTGGCCACGCTGCCCTGGCCCTACCTGTTCCACATCGTGTTCGGGATGACGATCTTTCTGTTGTTCCCGTTCAGCCGGTTGGTGCACGTGTGGAGTGGCTTCGCCACCGTCACCTTCTTGTTCCGCGCGCCCCAGATCGTGCGCAGCCGGCGGCTCAACGTGCCGGCCGGGCACAACCAGCCGCGCCAGCCCGGCGCTGGCGTCTGAACCCGACTGGAGCCTCCCATGCTTGTCGAAACTGTCGATCTCAGCGCCGACTTCCCGACCGATGCGCAGCGAGTACCGATTCGCGTGGCCCGCATCAACGGCGTGGCATTGAACGCCGAATCCGAAGTCCTCGCGACGGAGGCTCTGCGTCAACGCGCCTACACCGAGCTTCTGCGCCAGGCCGCGGTTCGCGACGGACTGCTCGATCCAGACGATTCCGCGGCGGTCGACGGCGTCGTCAGCGAAGCAGCCTCGCAGGCGATCGACGCCTGGCTGGAGGCGGAACTGCATCTGCCCGAACCGTCTGACGAGGCGTGCCAGCGCCACCATGCGGCACATGCAGCGCGCTATCGCACCGGCGAACAGGTACGGGTCCGCCACGTCCTGTTCGCGGTGACGCCGGGCACCGACGTGGTCGCGCTGCGCAATCGAGCCGAGACCTGCTTGCTCGATGTGCGCTGCCACGACGGCACGGCCAGCGACGGTTTCGGTCGCTCCGCCCGTGAGCTGTCCAACTGCCCCAGCGGCGAACAAGGCGGTGAGCTGGGCTGGCTGAAACCCGAGGACTGCGCCCCTGAGTTCGCGCGCGAACTGTTCGGCCACGTCGAGGTCGGCGTGCTGCCGCGCCTGGTGCACAGCCGCTTCGGCCTGCATGTGGTGGAGGTGCTGGAGCGCGAAGGCGGCGCGCCGCAGAGCTACGAGGCCGTGCGCGGTGCGGTAGGGCTGGCGCTGCGCCAGCAGGCCTGGGTCACGGCGTTGCGGCAGTGCCTGCAGTTGCTGGCCGGGCAGGCCACGGTCGAGGGCATCGACCTCGACGCAGCGAACACGCCGCTGGTTCAGTAGCGCGAGCGGCGATCAGCCCGCGAGCACGAGACCATCGCGGTCAAGCACCCTGACGCCGACCGGGATCGCAGCACGCACGCTTTGCGTCACGACGCAGAAGTCTTCGAATTGGGCGAGCGCTCGGTCGAGGTGGCTCAGCGCAGCGGCCGGAACGCCGAGCCGAATCTCCACCTGGATACTGCCGACTCGCAGTCGCCCAAGCTCATTGCGCGCCAGCTGCGCGCCGGCAGTTGCGCGCATCGGGACCGTGTCATTCTTGAACTTTCTCAGCGAGAAGAGCAGGCTCGCCGACAGGCAGTTCGCGACCGCGGCGAGCAGCAGCTTCTCCGAGTCGGGGCCTGCACCCTGACCCAGAGGCGCGGTCGAATCGGTCACGAGCGTCGGGACATCGGGCAGCCCGAAGTCGACCTCGAAGCGATAGTCCGACTGCAGGACGAGTTCGATGGTGATGGCTTCTTCCATCAGAACATCCTTATCAGCCGCAATGGCCCGCGTTGCCGCAGGCGGTTCAGAGGTCGCAGCCGCACTTGGTTGAAGTGACCGAGCGAGACAGGCTTCTTGATAAAGATCCATGCTCCATGCAGCCATCGTAGGCTCGATGCACCGCCAGTGGTTGATTCAGGTCAAGACCCAGACACGTCGACCCCGCGCTCAGCTGAACTGCACCGGCCTGCCTTGCGTATCAAAGGGGATGAAACCACCGATGCTGCCGGACTTGATCGAGTCGACCATGCGCTGCAGTGGCGCTTCGGCCTGCAGACTCGTCGGGCTGATGCCACCTGACCCGGGCAGCGCGGCGACGAACACCATGTCCCAGGCCTGCTCGAACTCGCGTGACTCTTCAAGCAGCGCGTCGAACGAGACCAGTTCGCTCGGCAACTTGTCGACGCACATCAGTGGTGTCAACGTGCCGCCCTGGCCGGCCTCGAAGCGCGCCCTTTGTTCGGCTGTGGCATCGGCATCGACGCCGGCGGTGGCAAAGACGAACAGCAGGCGCTGAGGCTCTGGTTGCTCGTTGGCAGCACGCAGCAGCTCGTCGAAACTTGCGATGGTCATGGGTGGCCTTCCGAAGAGGGGGGTTGCAGCAACACGGTGACCAGCAGCGACGCGTCCGTAGTGGCTTTCACGGCGTGGGGCTCGCTGCCGGTGAGCATGACCAATTGGCCCGCGCGGAGATCACAGGTGCGTGAAGGTGTCGTCACGGCTGCTTCGCCCTCTAGGCAGTGGATCGTGATCGCCCCCGGCACGCTGTGCTCCGGAAGCCCGCGCCCTGCGCGCAAAACCAGGCGCATCAATTGCAATGCCGGGGTCTTCAACAGGCTGGTCGTCACCGCACCTGGAAGGCCGGCGTCGAGCGGCCGGACGTCGATGACGTCGAGTGGTTGGGCGTGCGGCAAAGCCATGATGTCTCCTGAAGGATGCTGTTGCGCAGTCCAGCAACGCGCAATGATGCGCTCCAATCGCCCTTGTCGCCCCCTGGGTCGCCCTGGCGCTCATCAGGGTGGGTCGTGCGAGCGCCAGGGCGTCATGAGTTCATGGGCAGCGGGTCGCCGGCGCCGGCGCCATTCAACTCCTACGAGCCGAACGTCGAGTGTCGGCTTGGCGGCAAGTAGTCGCGCCGGTCGAACGTCGCCGATGGGTGTGCGCCGTGAAAAGGCGGCGCTTTCCAGCGGGTGCAAGCCCCGCCCGG
>JBDTVC010000329.1:0-5050 GCA_040007475.1 Burkholderiales bacterium | reverse complement strand
GTGCTCAACCTGAGCGAGTGGAAGATCATCACCAAGATCCTCTTCCCAGCCGTGCTGCCCTACATGCTGACCGGCGTGCGCCTTTCGGTCAGCACCGCGTGGCTGGTGATCGTCGCGGCCGAGATGCTGACCGGCGGTGTCGGCATCGGCTTCTGGGTCTGGGACGAGTGGAACAACCTCAACGTGCAGCACATCCTGATCGCGATCTTCGTGATCGGCGTCGTCGGCCTGCTGCTCGAGCAGCTGCTGGTGACGGTCGCCAAGCGCTTCACCTACGACGACGTCTGAACCCGGAGCCGACCATGAAGAACTTCATCGAGATCCAGCACGCCGAGATGGTGTTCAGCACCAAAAAGGGCCGCTTCCACGCGCTGCAGGACGTGAACCTCACCGTCGCCAAAGGCGAGTTCGTCACGCTGATCGGGCACTCGGGCTGTGGCAAGTCCACGCTGCTGAACCTGATCGCGGGCTTGACCACCCCGACCAGCGGCACGCTGTTGTGCGACAACCGCGAGATCGCCGCCCCCGGCCCCGAGCGGGCCGTCGTGTTCCAGAACCACTCGCTGCTGCCGTGGCTGACCTGCGTCGAGAACGTCCACCTCGCCGTCGAGCGCGTCTTCGGCGCGAAAGAGACCAAAGCACAGCTCACCGAGCGCAGCAAGGCCGCGCTGGCGCTCGTCGGCATGGACCACGCGCTGACCAAGCGGCCGCACGAGATCTCCGGCGGCATGAAGCAGCGCGTCGGCATCGCCCGCGCGCTCGCGATGGAGCCCAAGGTGCTGCTGCTCGACGAGCCCTTCGGCGCGCTCGACGCCCTCACCCGCGCGCACCTGCAGGACGAGCTGCTGAAGATCGTCGCCCGCACGCACAGCACGACGGTGATGGTGACGCACGATGTCGACGAGGCCGTGCTGCTGTCCGACCGCATCGTGATGATGACCAACGGCCCGGCCGCAACCATCGGCGAGATCCTCAGCGTCGAGCTCGAGCGCCCGCGCGACCGCGTCGCGCTCGCCGAGGACAGCCGCTACGTGCACTGCCGCAAGGAGGTGCTGGACTTCCTCTACACGCGCCACGGCGGCATCGACAAGCGAGCCGCCTGACCCGCCGCGCTCCCCTCGAGGCCCGCTGATCGCGATGATCAGCGGGCCTTTGTCGTTTACGCCGCGTTGACACGGGCGAGCCGCATTTTTCGACCGTTGTTTCGGGCCGTTCCCTACGCTCCCTCCACCCCTTTGGAGAGCCTCATGGAACTGCTCTGGATCTTCTTGTTCGTGCTGCTGTGCGCCGGCATCGGCTCACTGCTGATCGCTTGCGACCGCCTCGGCGCCGAGCGCAAACCCACTCGCCATTGAATCGGAGTCACGCTCATGGTCGGCATGTATTGGCTGGGCGGCGCGGTCACGCTGCTGCTGCTCGTTTACCTCGTGATCGCGCTGGTGCGCGCTGAGGACTTCTGATGACCTCGCAATCCACGCTTCTGCTCGCCGCCTACGTGGCGGCGGTGCTGCTGCTCGCCGTGCCGATGGGCCGCTGGCTCGGGGCGGTCGCGCAAGGCCAGGTCGGTGCGTTGAAACGCTTCGATGGTGCCCTGCTCCGCGCCTGCGGTGCATCGCCCGATCGCGAGCACAGCTGGCGCGAGTACGCCACCGCGCTGCTCGTGTTCAACGCACTCGGCGTGATCGTGGTCTATGCGGTGCAGCGCCTGCAGGGCGCGCTGCCGCTCAACCCGCAGGCTTTTGCGGCCGTGTCGCCCGACTCGGCGTTCAACACCGCGGTGAGCTTCGTGACCAACACCAACTGGCAGGGCTACGGCGGCGAGTCGACCATGAGCAACCTGACGCAGATGCTCGCGCTGGCAGTGCAGAACTTTCTCTCCGCCGCCACCGGCATCGCGGTCGCGTTCGCGCTGATCCGCGGCTTCGCGCGCCACAGTGTGGCCACGCTCGGCAACTTCTGGGCCGACGTGACCCGCATCACGCTGTACGTGTTGCTGCCGCTCAGCCTCGTGCTCGCGCTGGTGTTCGCCGCACAGGGCGTGGTGCAGAGCTTCAAGCCGAACGTCGAGGTCACGCTGACCGAGCCGGTCGCCTACACCGACGCCGGCCCGAACGGCGCCGACGGCAAGCCGACGCAGATCGCGAAGACGGCGACGACGCAGACGCTGCCGCTGGGCCCGACCGCCTCGCAGGAGGCGATCAAGATGATCGGCACCAACGGCGGCGGCTTCCTGAATGCGAACTCGGCCCATCCGTTCGAGAACCCCAGCGCGTGGAGCAACGTGCTGCAGATGCTCGCGATCTTTCTGATCCCGGCTGGCCTGTGCCTCGGGTTCGGCCAGCTCGTCGGCGACAAGCGCCAGGGCTGGGCGCTGCTGATCGCGATGACGCTGATCTTCGTTGCCGCCGTCGTCGCGATCATGGTCGCCGAGCAATCGGGCAACCCGAAGATCGGTGCGCTCGGCGTCGACCAGATGGCAAGCACGCTGCAGGCCGGCGGCAACATGGAAGGCAAGGAGACGCGCTTCGGCATCGCCGCCAGTTCGCTGTTCGCCGCGATCACGACCGCCGCATCGTGCGGCGCCGTGAACGCGATGCACGGCTCGTTCACGCCGCTGGGCGGCGCGGTGCCGATGCTGCTGATCCAGCTCGGCGAAGTCGTGTTTGGTGGCGTCGGCTCGGGCCTGTACGGCATGCTCGTGTTCGCGCTGCTCACCGTGTTCATCGCCGGCCTGATGATTGGGCGCACGCCGGAGTACCTCGGCAAGAAGATCCTGCCGACGGACATGAAGCTGGTCGCCATCGCGATCCTGATCACGCCGCTGATCGTGCTCTCGGGCACCGCCATCGCCGTGCTGACCGAGGCCGGCAAGGCCGGCATGGCCAACCCCGGCGCCCAGGGGTTCTCGGAAGTGCTCTATGCGTTCTCGTCGGCCGCCAACAACAACGGCAGCGCGTTCGCGGGCCTCTCGGCGAACACGCCGTTCTACAACGCACTGCTCGGCATCGCGATGTGGTTCGGCCGCTTCAGCGTGATCGTGCCGGTGCTCGCCCTCGCCGGCTCGCTCGCCGCGAAGAAGCGCGTGCAGCGCATCAGCGAGGACGGCTCGATGACCGCGATGCCGACACACGGCCCGCTGTTCATCGTGCTGTTGATCTCGACGGTGGTCCTCGTCGGTGCGTTGACCTACATCCCGGCGATCGCGCTCGGGCCGCTGGTCGAGCACCTGAACCTTTACAAGTGAGGCACGCCATGACGTCCCCTTCACGAACAGCCGATCTGTTCGCCCCTGAACTCGTCAAGCCCGCGCTACGCGACGCGTTCATCAAGCTCGCCCCCAACGCGCAATGGCGCAACCCGGTGATGTTCGTCGTCTGGGTCGGTGCGATCCTGATCACCGGTCTGTGGGTGCAGGCACTCGTCAGCCAGGGCGAAGCGCCCGCCTGGTTCATCGGCGCGAACGCGCTGTGGCTGTGGTTCACCGTGCTGTTCGCGAACTTCGCCGAGGCGCTCGCCGAAGGCCGCAGCAAAGCCCAGGCCGCCAGCCTGCGCAGCCTGAAGAAGCGCGGAATCGCCAAAAAGCTGCTGGAGCCCAAACACGGCGCGACCTGGATCCCGATCGAGACCGACGAGCTGCGCATCGGCGCGGTGCTGCTCGTCGAAGCCGGCGACACGATGCCTTGTGACGGCGAAGTGATCGAAGGCGTGGCCTCGGTCGACGAGAGCGCGATCACCGGCGAATCCGCCCCGGTGATCCGCGAGGCCGGCGGCGACTTCGGCTCGGTCACCGGCGGCACGCGCGTGCTGTCGGACTGGATCGTGATCCGCTGCACCGTGAACCCGGGCGAGGCCTTCCTCGACCGCATGATCGCGATGGTCGAAGGCGCGACGCGGCGCAAGACGCCGAACGAGGTGGCCTTGACGATCCTGCTGGTCGCGTTGACGCTGGT
This sequence comes from Burkholderiales bacterium, assembly GCA_040007475.1. Taxonomy (GTDB): domain Bacteria; phylum Pseudomonadota; class Gammaproteobacteria; order Burkholderiales; family Burkholderiaceae_C; genus LMDS01. The sequence goes on along the minus strand of JBDTVC010000329.1, from coordinate 1,100 downwards.
GTTCCTGATGGCCACCGTCACGCTGCTACCGTATTCGCTGTACTCCGTCGACGCCGCCAAGGTCGGCGTGCCCGTCACCATCACCGTGCTCGTCGCCCTGCTGGTGTGCCTGATCCCGACCACGATCGGCGGTCTGCTGTCGGCCATCGGTGTCGCCGGCATGAGCCGCATGCTGGGCGCCAACGTGATCGCGACCTCGGGCCGCGCCGTCGAGGCCGCCGGCGACGTCGATGTGCTGCTGCTCGACAAGACCGGCACGATCACGCTCGGCAACCGCCAGGCTTCCGGCTTTGCACCGGTGCGCGGCGTCAGCGAGCAGCAGCTGGCCGAGACCGCGCAGCTCTCGTCGCTCGCCGACGAAACCCCCGAGGGCCGCAGCATCGTCACGCTGGCGCGGCAGAAGTTCAACCTCGCCGAGCGCGTGCTCTCGCCGGCCGAGGCCACCTATGTGCCGTTCAGCGCCCACACCCGCATGAGCGGTGTCAACTGGGGTGGCCGGCAGATCCGCAAGGGCGCGGCGAGCGCGATCGCCGTGCACGTCGCCGGGCTCGGTGGCGCCCTCACCGCGGAGGTCACCCGCCTGGTCGAGGATGTCGCGCGGCGCGGCAGCACGCCGCTGGTGGTGGCCGACGGCGCGCAGATCCTCGGCGTGGTCGAGCTGAAAGACATCGTCAAGGGCGGCATCAAGGAGCGCTTCGGCGAGCTGCGCCGCATGGGCATCAAGACCGTGATGATCACCGGCGACAACAAGCTCACGGCCGCAGCGATCGGTGCCGAGGCCGGCGTCGACGACGTGCTCGCCGAAGCCACGCCCGAGGCCAAGCTCGCATTGATCCGCCAGTACCAGGCCGAGGGCTACATGGTCGCGATGACCGGCGACGGCACGAACGACGCGCCAGCGCTGGCCCAGGCCGACGTGGCAGTCGCGATGAACAGCGGCACGCAGGCCGCGAAGGAGGCCGGCAACATGGTCGACCTCGACAGCAACCCGACCAAGCTGATCGAGGTCGTCGAGATCGGCAAGCAGATGCTGATGACGCGCGGCTCGCTGACGACCTTCTCGATCGCCAACGACGTCGCGAAGTATTTCGCGATCATCC
>JBDTVC010000328.1:0-5073 GCA_040007475.1 Burkholderiales bacterium | reverse complement strand
CGCGAGCTGCTGCAGCACCTCGCCCGTGACCGCCTCGAACCTGCGCGCGAGCCCGAACTCACCGAGCACCGACCTGGCCACCGAGCGCGCGATCGCAACGGCCGTCCGCGCATCGGGCTCCTCGATGTGGAACAACTTGAACCGCGACAGCAGCGACCCTTCGATCGACGACAGCCGATTCGCCGTGGCGATGTAGATCACGTGGCTCGCGTCGAAGCACAGGTCCGCGCTCTTGTCCCGCAGCGCCTTCGCGGTCAACGGCTCCAGCGGACCGTGCAACGCCGTCGCCGGGCGATAGCTGCTCGAACTGCCCGACCCCCTGCTCGCCTTGTCGAGTTCGTCCAGCACGACCACCGGGTTGGCGACCTCGCCCAGCACGATGAGCCGGAACAGCTGGCCCGGCTCGGTGTTCGCCCAATGCTTGTCGCTGCCCGTGAGCGTCGCCATCGTCTCGGCGCTGTCCAGCGCGTAGACGAACTGCGGCACCGCCAGTGCGCCCGCCAGCCGTGTCGCGAACAACGTCTTGCCGAGGCCCGGCGTGCCGGCCAGCAGGAACGGAGCGATGTGCAGCGGTCGGCCCGTGAGGCGCGCCACGGTGCAGCACCTGCGAACCTGCGCCACTACGGTGGCGAAATTCGGCATGTCCGCGGCTAGCCGATCCAGTCCGGCCCGCCAGGTCCGCGCGAGCACGACCGTTCGCAGCCCGCCGCGTGCCACCAGCGCCGCGCTCAGTTCGCGGTCGCCCTTGGCGTCGTCCCGGCTCTTGCGCTTGCCGAGCACTTCGAGCTCCGCGCGGTAGCGTTGTAGCGCCTCGTCCGTCATGATCCGGACCCGGACGCCGGGCAGGCGCACGGGCGAGCGCGGCTTGGCCGCCGGGGCGGATGCGCCAGGCCCCGGTGCCGCCGCCACGGCCGGCGAAACCGCCGGCTTCCGGTGCGCAGGCAGCGACGGTGACGCATCGATCGGCAAATCGGCCTGGTCGGTCTTGCCGTTGGTCGGAAGGGGCGATAGAAGCGCCAGCGCCCGAAGCTTGCCGACGTCGTCGCCGTGGTCCCGGAAGGAAAGCCGCAGCCGGGCGTCGTTGGCCACCTGCCCGATGGTCACCGGCACGTACAGCTGGACGTTCGCCGAGGGGCTTCCGGGCAAGGCATGCTCAGTTTTGCGCAGCATCACCCAGTCCAGCGCCCACGACGGGAGGGGACGTGTCGCGCCACCTTGCGTGGCGCCGGCCAGTTCCATGGGCTGTCTCATGGCGACCCCTGCGGCTGCACGTCGATCACCAGGTCGGCCTGGAACGAGTCGTTCTCGAACTGCCCGCTGCGCCGGAAGAAATAGCCCCGCGGGTTCGCGACCACCCGAGTGCGGCCGATCCAGTAGTCGAACGAGTTGTGCACATGGCCGTGAACCCACAGGGCAGGCCGCTCGAAAAAGGACGCCGGCAGATCGCTGCAGAAGCAGGAGTTCAGGGCGTTGCTTTCGTATTGCGGCGCGATGCTGTGCACGCTCGGGCCATGGTGCGTGACGACGATCGTGGCCGTCTCGGCCGGGCCGGGCTCTTCGAGGCGATCGCGCAGCCAGGCCCGACTGCGCTGGTGCTCGACCAGCGAATCCGCCGGCGTGAACCGACGCCGCCCGTGGCCCAGCAACTCGCGCTGCAGGATGGAGCCGGAGAAGTCGTTCATCCCGCGGCACGCGTAAGCCATCGCGGCATCGACGTTCGGACCGGACAGCTTGAAATCGGTCCAGAGCGTCGTGCCCAGGACGCGCACGGATCCCGAAGCCCTCCCGTCGCCCGGCAGCACGAGTTCATCGCGATCCAGCACGTGCACATGGGAGTTCGCTGCACCTTCACGCATGCGCTCCAGGGTCCGCTCGCGCTCCAGGCCGTAGAACTCGTGGTTGCCCGGCACGAGCACGACGGGCTTGCCGGCGAACTCGGGCTGACGCTGGGCCCACGCCACGGCCTTGGGGCCCTGGGAGATGTCGCCGGCCAGGATCACCGCGTCGAAGCGGTCCGGAGCGGGCGGCGTGAACTTGGCCCACTCGAGGTGCAGGTCGCTGAGGATGAGGAATCTCATGGCTCCCCCAGTCGGCGGTCGATGTGGTGCGCGCAGCGCACGCGCATCCAGCCGCGGGGGATCAGGCTACCCGGCTCGCCGCACTGGTCGCAGGTCCTGTCGGCACGCTCCTCCGCGAGCCGAATCGCCGCGTCCAGCTCGGGGGTGTGATGGCTGAGGTAGATGCGCAAGGAGCCGAACTTCTCCTTGATCTGCTCGGCGTGGGGCCAGCCAACAGCGGGCGGGTGATTCAGTGGATGCCCGCGTTGCGGGGGATGGGGAAACCAGTCGCCGCATTCCAGGCCGCGCTGGATCTCGTCCTCCAGGCTGAAGAAGGCCTCGTCGAGCAGGAAGTTCCAGCCCACGCCGCATTCAAGCCCGATCTTGCGGGCGAAGAGAAGGGGATAGCGGTGATGGAATGACGCAAGCGCCTCTTCCCGGTCCAGCATGTTCACGTGCGTCGTCATGTCGGGCTCCTTGGATGGGTGAGTCGGTGTGGGATTCATTGGGCGAAGTGGGTGGACGGGGCTGCGTCGGGTTCGGCTGGCCAGCACAGGTGACTGTCCTTGTCGATGCCGAAGGCCGCATAGGTCGCGTTCGATTCGAGCCAGCCCTCGCGGCGGTAGTCGATGTGTCGATGCAGGTGGCCGTGCACGACGAGGCTCACACCCATGGCTCGCGCCAACGTGTCCAGGATGGGCTGGCCGTGCATGGCACCGCCCAGCCCTTCATGCGTCACCAGGATGTCGGCACGCTGCCCGGCCAGACGCATGAACTCGTCCGGGAAGATGGTGGAGCGGTGGCGCAGGGCGATGCCGCCGCGCCAGCGTTCTTGCGGCTTCATGTGACGCCGGAGCTTCTCGGCGGAGAGGAACTCCGCCTCGAGCATCATGAGGCTCGTATCCCAGATCGACTCGCGGAAGATGCCCCCGAGACCGCCGACCTTGTGGCCGGCCACCGTCATGACGCGGCCATGCAGGTTGCGGTGGGCCAGTGCCGAGTTCCAAAGATTGTCGTAGGCGGCTTCCGAATCGGTGTCATGGTTGCCGTGGATGAACCAGACCTCGGTCAGGGTCAGGATTGGGGCGAGTTCGACCTGCAGCGGCTGGCGCGCCTCGATGTCGCCGAGCAGGACGATGGCTTCGGGCCGGTAGCGCTGTACGGCGCGGATGATGGGCTTGAAGTCGCCGTGGGGGTCGCCGAAGAAGATGAGCTTCGGCGGCACGTGCTGCGAGCCTGCTGCGGCGCCCGGCCCGGCGGGACGAGAAGATGGCTTGGACATGGGGTCTCCGTGGTTGATGACGGGACACCTGTCGGCTGCGATCAGCGCAAACGACAAGGCCCCGGGATGCGGGGCCTGTGCTGGGTGCGGTGGGAGGACTCAGGTCATATCGATGTCGTGAACCGCAGGCGCGAGCACAGGCCGGTCGTCGTAGTTATGACGACCGGGACCGGATTGGTCATCGAGACCAAGCGGCGCGGAGGTTGGCAGGCGGAACACATGTGGCGCAGCGTACATCAAGTACACCACGTAAGACAAGCCCCGTCGTTTCGTCGCGCGAGAGCGACACCAAAGAGACCCTTCGCCCTAGCGCGAAACACGACCTCGCGAAGAGCCCGCCGGAATCCTCAGACTTTTGAGGGTGGTGCTCGACGGAGGCTCGAACAAGGCCGCCGGCGCGACCTGCAGCGCCGTGGCCAGAATGAGCAGTGCGTCGAAGGTGGGATTGGCTGCGCCGGTCTCGCAACGCGACATGTAGGTGCGAAAGAAACCTGCGTGATCAGCGAGCTGCTCTTGCGTCATGCCGAGCGCTGTACGCAGCTCTTTAATGCGCAAACCGAGGGCCACGCGGGGGGTGAGTCGTTTCACACCATGATGGTGGTGTGAACACATTGATTCGTACACACACTAATGCGGACATTAGATACGTGGCGTGGTCCAGCACGGTCCGCGCTGAGCGCCGCTTGCCGCTTGCGGTGGCGTCCGGGGGCAGTTCATCGTGTCGCCTGACCGGTTCGGCGCATAGCCGGTGGATTGTTTAGCGTGCTGTCGCCAAGTTTCTGCAAACAGCTTCTAAGAACTTATCCGTAAATAGTAAACTATCGTCCCGAGCCGCATTGAACGTGGCGACGGGACGAAGGCATGGCGACACGCAAGCGAGTGGAATCGTGGACGGTGACGGACGACTTCTGGGAGCGGGTCGAGCCATTGATTCCGGTGCGCGAGCGACCGGCGAGCAAAGAGTACGTTCGCAAGCCCGGCGCGGGCCGCCCGCCCAAGCCGGCCAGACAGGTGTTCGAAGCGGTCGTATTTGTGCTGCGCACGGGCTGCCAATGGAAGGCACTTCCCAAAGAGCGCTTCGGCAGCGCCAGCGCGGTGCACAAGCGCTTCCTGGAATGGGAGGCGGCGGGCGTGTTCGAGGCCATCTGGAAAGCCGGACTGGCCGAGTACGACCAGATGGAAGGCATCTCCTGGCGATGGCAGAGCATCGATGGGGCCATGTTCAAGGCGCCCCTGGCGCAAGAGGCCGTGGGGCGCAACCCGACGGATCGGGGAAAAAAAGGGAAGCAAGCGACACCTGCTGGTGGACGGCCGTGGCGTCCCGTTGTCGCTCGTCGTGACCGGAGCGAATGAGCATGACGTGACGCAGATCGACGTGGTGCTTCAAGCCATTATGGTCAAGCGCAAGACGCCGAGCATTCGACGCAGCAAGCACTTGTGCACCGACGCGGGCTATCGGGGCCGACCTGCACTGGAGATCATCAAGTCGCATGGCTACATCCCTCACGTCGTGGATCGCCGCACGGAGGCGAAGGCCAAGCGGCGAGATCCGACGAAGAAGGCCAGGCGCTGGGTTGTCGAGGTCTGCCACAGTTGGTTCAACCGATTCCGCAAGCTGCTCGTGCGGTACGAAAAACTGGAGCGCAGCTTCGTCGCGCTCAACCACATTGCCGCCGCGATCATCGCGTTCCGCAAGGTAAAGTTGACAGTCAATATTATTTACGGATAAGTTCT
>JBDTVC010000327.1:0-5091 GCA_040007475.1 Burkholderiales bacterium | reverse complement strand
CCGCCGGTTTCCAGCGGCACCAGCACGTCGATCATCTTGATGCCGGTCTCGAAGACGACCGAGGTGGTCGAACGATGGACCAGTGGCGGCGGCTCGCGGTGCACTGACCGCCATGACACCCCTTTCGGCTCGTCCTGGCGGTCGATGGCGTGACCGAACACATCGAACATGCGCGACAGGATCGCCTTGCCCACCGGCGCCTTCAGCGGCCCGCCGGTATCGGTCACCGGCATGCCACGCCCGAGGCCCTGCGTGGGCGTGAGTGCGATGCCACGCACGTGGCGGGCGTCGATCTGGGTCAGCACCTCGATCGCGATCCCGGCGTCTTTGCCGGCGCGCAGCAAGGTGCGGATCGGCGGCAGGTGGCCGTCGAAGCGCACGTCGACCACGCTGCCGCGAACGGCGGTGACGACGCCTGCGTTAGACGCTGCCGATGGTTCTGTCGCGCTCATCTTTCAGGGTGCCAACCGGTGGCCGGTCAGGCAGTCCGGCGTGAACTCGAAAACGACGTTGCGGTCCGGCACCGCCAACTTCTTGCTCCGGCCCGCATAGGGCAAGCGGCTCAGGATGTCGCGCATCAGGTTCAGGCGCGCCGTGTGCTTGTCGTCGGTGCGCACGATGTGCCAGGGCGCGGCAGCCGCGTGCGTGGCGAGCAGCATCGCATCGCGCGCCACGGTGTAGTCATCCCAGTGCTTGACCGCCACGTCGTCGATCGGGCTCGTCTTCCACCGCTTGAGCGGATCGCGCTTGCGGTCGGCCAGGCGCGCCTTCTGTTCGTCCTTGCCGATGTCGAGGTAATACTTCAGCAGCCGGATGCCCGAGTCGACCAGCATCTGCTCGAAGCGCGGCGCAGAGTGCAGGAACTCCGCCGTCTGTTCTTTGGAGCAGAAGCCCATCACCCGCTCGACGCCGGCGCGGTTGTACCAGCTGCGATTGAAGAGGACGAGCTCCTCGGCCTTCGGCAGTTGGCCGACGTAGCGCTCGAAGTACCAGCTGCGCAGATCGTCGTCCGACGGTTTGCCGAGCGCGACGACGCGGGTATCGCGCGGGCTCAAGTGCGCGACGATGCGTTTGATGCTGCCGTCTTTGCCGGACGAGTCGCGACCCTCGAGCAGCACGAGAATGCGATCGCCATGGCCGATGACGTGACGCTGCAGCTTGACAAGTTCGACCTGCAGGTCGTGCAACTCGGACTTGTAGTGCTTGCGGCGCACCTTGGCCTCGCCGCGGGGAGCGACGCGGGCCGGCGCTGCGGTCAGCGTCGGTGGAATCGTCAACGCCGTTGTCAGCGCGGTCGTCGAGGCCGCCGCCGAGTGGTGCTTTGCTGTCTTGGATGAGCGGTCGAGCGTCATGGTCGGGTGTCGAGTGATGTGTTTGTGTGTGAACTGCAGAGAAGCCAAGCGGCCGCGAGCCGTGCCACGGCGCTAGATGCGCGAGATCTCGGTTTCCCGCCTCTCGCTGTCCGCCCAGTACCCGATGCGGCCGTAGTGTTCGTGCAAGCGGGCTTCTTCGGCGCGGGTCAGACGCTCGAGCGGCTCATAAGCGGGCGCGTCCTTCACGGCTTGGCGTGTCAGGCCGATGTTCACCATGCGTTGCGACCAGCTCACGCCTTCGATCCACGACGGTGCGACGAGCATCCGGTGCCCGAGCCACCAGTTGCTCGTGTCGACGATGAGATAGCGCACGGCCCAGGTCGCGTCGTCGATCAGCATGCCGCAGACGTGGCCGATCTCGCCGTCGCTGGCGTGGAGGTGGTAGCGCGTGATCGCCTCGCAACTGCGCAGGTGTGGATCGCCATCCGCGTCGCGCCTCGCCAGGTCGGGGGCATTCGCGTGGCGTAATTCCTGCTCCATGGCCTGCTGCGTGGCATACCCGCCGTAGCCCGAGAGCATCAGGTTCGGGTACATCCCGCCGCCCCAGTAGCCGGTGCCGCCCCAGTAGTACGGATAGCCGTAGTAGCCAGCGTAGTCGCTCTCGTGCTGTCGCGTCACCGGCTTCGCCGAGTCGAAGTCGGGGCTGTTCTTGACCTGGTCCTTCGTGATGGAGACCGGCAGCAGCCGCTTCGCCCAGTCCGGCTCGCCGATCGCGATCGGCGAGATCAGCACTTTTCTGCTCGCGAGCCAGCCGCCGGTTTCGACGACTAGGTATCGAACGACCCAGGCCTTGTCGTCCAGGTACAGGTCCTTGACGTGACCGATGTCGCCGTCGACGGCGCCGATGGTGTAGTCGTGCAGTTCCTCGAGGGTTCGCAGCATGGTGGGTTACTCCTTCGAAAATGGGTCGCAATGGCTTGCAATGGCTCGCAGTCGCACGACTCTGCGCTCCCGGCGCCAAAAGACCGACGGGATGTCGTGTAGCTGACTGGCCCCAAGCGTGGCCCCTCGGTGGGCCATCGTCTGTTCGACAGCGCACGGACGGACACCGCGCCTCGCGTGCACTCTTCGTGGGTCATGTCCGAACTTCAACTGCTGTCCAACGGCGCGTATCACCTGCTGGTCACCGCATCGGGCCACGCCCACAGCCGCTGGCACGACATGGCGCTCACGCGCTGGCGCGCCGATGCATCGCTCGACGATGGCGGCGCGCGCTGCAACGTGCGAGACCCCTCGAAAAAGCTATCGCCACCTGCCGAAGGCGGGCACGATTTCCAGCAGGGGCGCGCGACCTTCCAACATCGCGGGCGCGGGCGCGGGATCGAGACTCGCACCGAGATCGCGGTTGCGCGCGACGACCCGGTGTCGTTGCGCCGCGTCGTCATTACGAATCTTTGCGACACGCCCCGAGCCTCGAGCGCGACAAGCTACGCAGAAATCGTACTGTCGCCACCGGCGACCGACTCCGCGCATCCGGCGTTCAGCAAGCTGTTCGTCCAGACCGAGATCGAGCCGGCGCTGCAGGCGATTCTCGCGAGCCGGCGGCCGAGCACGCCGGACGATCCTACGCCCTGGCTCTTTCACTTCGCACTGATCGGTGGTTCGCCGGCTGCAGTCCTGTCGTTCGAGACCGACCGCATGCGATTCATCGGGCGTGGCCGCGGCGCGGGCGATCCCCAGGCACTCGACAACGATGCTGCGCTGTCGGGCACGGCAGGGGCGGTGCTCGACGCGGTGGCCGCGATCCGCGTCGCGTTCGTGCTCGAACCCGGTGCGTCGATCACGATCGACTGGCTGACCGGCGCGGCGGCCTCGCGTGAGGCCTGCGTCGCGCTGGCGCGCAAGGTCCGTTGTGACGAAGCGGTGAGGCAGATCCTCGCGCAGGCGGGCACTTATCGGCGCACGGTCATGCACACGCTCGGTGCCGCCAATGCCGACGCACTGCTGTACCAGCGCATGGCGGCGTTGCTCGTCTACGGCTCGGCCGCGCTGCGAGCCGAAGTCGGCGTGATCGAGCAGAACCGCCGAGGGCAGTCGGATCTCTGGCGCTTCGGCATCTCTGGCGATCTGCCGATCGTGCTTCTGCGAGTGGCCGGCCCCGAGTTTTCGGCCGTCACGCGCCAGGTGGTTCAGGCGCAGGCCTGGTGGAATGCCTTCGGCGTTCGCAGCGAGTTGGCTGTCGTGTGCGCGCGCTCATCCGACGGCGAGCCGAGCTGCTTCGATCGGGTTCGGCGCGAGATCGATGCGGGCCCCGGTGCGAACCGTGCAGGCCAACCCGGCGGCATCTTCGTGCTCGACGGCAACGCGATGGACGACGCCGATGGCGGCCTGCTGGCCAGCGTCGCGAGCATCGTCTTGAGCGATGGCGACACACTCGCCGCACAGGTTGCGAGACGCCTGGTCCATGTGAAGGCCGGGCCCGCCGATGCACCATTGACCACGCGCAACGCTGAGCTCGTGAATCGCGTGCCATCCGCCACCCCGGTCGCCGCGAACGGATTCGGCGCCTTCACGCCCGACGGGCGCGAATACGTCGTCACGACGTCGGCCGCGCACATGACGCCTGCGCCCTGGGTCAACGTGATCGCGAACCCCGAGTTCGGCACGCTCGTGTCGGAGAGCGGCAGCGCAACGACCTGGAGCGAGAACGCGCAGCAGTTCCGCCTGACACCGTGGTCCAACGACCCGGTGAGCGACCCCAACACCGAGGCGTTCTACATCCGCGACGAGGCCAGCGGTCGGTTCTGGTCGCCCACGCTGCTGCCCACGCGCACGACTGGCGCGTACACGACGCGCCACGGCTTCGGCTACAGCGTCTTCGAGCACACCGAAGATGACATCGAGTCGGAACTGCGCATGCATGTCGCGATCGACAGCCCGGTCAAGTTCTCGGTGCTGACGCTGCGTAACCGGTCGGATCGGCCGCGCAGGCTGTCGGTCACCGGTTATGTCGACTGGGTGCTTGGCGACGAACGCACGAAGACGCGGATGCAGGTGGTGACGGAGCGCGACCCGGCCACCGGCACACTGTTCGCGCGCAATGGCTACAACACCGACTTCGCCGGCCGCACCGCGTTCTTCGATGCGGACGACGCAGACAACGACATCTGCTGCGACCGCGCCGATTTTTTCGGAGCGACCGGCACGCTGGCCGCGCCGGCGGCGTTGCTCGCGCCCGGATCGGCACCCCTGTCGGGGCGGGTCGGCGCCGCGCTCGATCCGTGCGCCGTCTTGCGCGTCGGTGTCGACCTGGCGCCGGGGCAATCGCAGGTGGTGGTGTTCAGGCTCGGCGCCGGCAAAACGATCGGCGAAGCGCGCGACCTGGTGCGCCGCTGGCGCCGGCCCGGCGCGCCCGGCGAGGCGCTCGAAGCCGTCCATGCGTTCTGGCGCGACACGCTAGGCGCGGTCCAGGTGCACACGCCTGATCCGACACTCGACGTGCTCGCCAACGGCTGGCTGCTCTACCAGCTGATCGCGTCGCGCCTCTGGGGCCGCAACGCGTTCTATCAATCGAGCGGCGCGTTCGGCTTTCGCGACCAGCTGCAGGACGTGATGGCGCTCGTCCACGCGGCGCCTGCCCTCGTGCGAGAGCACCTGCTGCGTGCCGCCGCGCGCCAGTTCGTCGAAGGCGATGTGCAGCACTGGTGGCATCCGCCGTCGGGGAAGGGCGTTCGCACGCGCTGCGCCGACGACTTGCTCTGGCTGCCGCTCGCCACCT
>JBDTVC010000326.1:0-5092 GCA_040007475.1 Burkholderiales bacterium | reverse complement strand
CGCGCTTGACGATCGAGTAGGTGTCCTGGTTCTCGATGTGGAACGGGATGCCGAGCTTGGCGAGGTAGTCCGGCAGCACATGGTCGGGGAACCCGGGCTGCTTCTGGTCGAGGTTGACTGCCACGATGTCGAAATGGATCGGCGCGCGGGCGCGCAGGTTGATCAGGATGTCGAGCAGCGCGTAGCTGTCCTTGCCGCCCGACACGCAGACCATCACCTTGTCGCCTTCGCCGATCATGTTGAAGTCGACGATCGCCTGGCCGACCTGGCGGTGCAGGCGCTTGCTGAGCTTCTGCAGGTCGACGGACAGCCTGGCCTCCTTGGGCTGGGGTTCGAGAACAGCGCTCATCGGGGCTCCTTCATGCCGAAGACTTCGCACCCGACCGACTCGCAGTCCGGGTACACGTCGGGCTTCTCGGTCGAGACGCGCGCGGCGCGCACCTTCGGGTGCGTCAGCATCAGCGCGAGCACGTCGTCGCAGAGCGTTTCCTGCAGGTGGATGTGGCCTCGGCCGACGCGCTCGGCGATGCTGCGTCGCATGTAGTCGTAGTCGACGACCTCGTCGAGTTCGTCGGCCGTCGGCGTCGACAGCGCGAGCGGCACGTAGAGGTCGACGTTGATCAGCACGCGCTGCTCCCTGGTCTTCTCGAACGCGTGCACGCCGATGTTGATGAAGAGCTCGTAGTTGCGCAGGAACAGGCGCCGGCAGTCCATCAGGCTGGGGTGGCTCAACAGGCTGTGCATGTCAGTACCGCCCGGCCGTCCGAAGGTGCTGACGCGCCCCCTCGGGGGGAAGCGAGCGAAGTGAGCGTGGGGGTGGTTGCATCCTAGGTTTGCTTTGCAAGGTAGAGCACGTCGCGCGGTTGCGCGGTCAGGTGCTGGCCGCCGTCCACCAGCAGCGTCGTGCCGGTGATCGCGGGGGATTCGATCAGGAAGCGCACCGCGCGCGCGATGTCCTCCGGCGACGACGAGCGATGCAACGGGGTCATGCGGTGCGCCGCGTCGAACTCGCCCTGGTTCATCGGGCCCGACAGCAGCGTGACGCCTGGCGCCACGCCGCAAACGCGCACGCGCGGCGCCAGCGCCTGCGCGAGCATCACCGTCGCGGCCTGCAGCGCGGCCTTCGACAGCGTGTACGAGAAGTAGTCGGGGTTCGGGTTCCAGAGCTTCTGGTCGATGAGATTGACGACGCAGCCGCCGCCCTTTGCCTGAGCCTCCGTGCAGCCGTCGAGGTGCGCATGCAGCGCCTGCGCCAGGATGACCGCCGGGGCGGTGTTGGCACGCCAGTGTTTCTCCATCGCCGCAACGCTGAAGGTCGCCGGGTCGTCGTGCTCGAAGGTCGAGGCGCTGTTGACGACCGCGTCGAGCCGTTTGAAGTGCGCGGCGACCGCCGGCACGAGCGCACGGCACGCCGTTTCGTCCGACAGATCTGCCTGGAACGCGTGCGCTCGCGCGCCCAGCGCCTGCAGTTCGGCGACCGTCGCGAGTGCATCGCTCTGCGAGCCTCGGTAGTGCACCGCCACGTCGAAACCGTGGGCCGCGAGGTCGAGTGCCATCGCGCGGCCCAGGCGGCGGGCAGCGCCGGTGACGAGCACGACGGGACGAGAGGCCATGGGTTCCTACAATGAGGCGATGCAATCCAGCGAGAGCGCCAGTGTATCGGTGCCACTCACCCGACTCCTGCACGCGGCCATCGCGCGCGGCGGCGGCTGGCTGCCGTTCGACCGCTTCATGGCGATGGCGCTGTACGCGCCCGGCCTGGGCTACTACGCGAACCGCAGCCGCAAGTTCGGCGTGCTGCCGCAATCGGGCAGCGACTTCGTCACCGCCCCGGAGCTGTCGCCGCTGTTCGGCCGCGCGCTGGCCCGCCAGCTGACGCAGGCGCTGCGGGCCAGCGATACCCGCGAGATCTGGGAGTTCGGCGCGGGCTCGGGCGCGCTGGCGCTGCAGCTGCTGGAGTCGCTCGGCGACGCCGTCACGCGCTACACGATCGTCGACCTTTCCGGCACGCTGCGCGAGCGCCAGCGCGAGCGGCTGCGCGCCTTCGGTGATCGTGTGCAATGGGTCGATGCCTTGCCGGATCAGATCACCGGCGTCGTGGTCGGCAACGAGGTGCTCGATGCGATGCCGGTGCAGCTGCTGCACTTCGACGGCAGGGCGTGGGCCGAACGCGGTGTCGTGATTGCGGGCGAGGGCTTCGCCTGGAGCGACCGCGAGACCGATCTGCGCCCCCCGCTCGATCGTCCGGAAAGCGGCCCGTTCGCGCCGGGCACCGTGACCGAGATCCACCCCCAGGCCGAGGCGTTCATCGCCACGCTCGCCGAGCGCCTCACGCGCGGCGCCGCGTTCTTCATCGACTACGGCTTCCCCGAGGCCGAGTACTACCACGTGCAGCGCAGCGGCGGCACGCTGATGTGCCATCGCGCCCATCTCGCCGACACCGACCCGCTGATCGACGTGGGCGAGAAGGACATCACCGCGCACGTCAACTTCACCGGCATCGCACTGGCCGCGCAGAACGCCGACCTCGACGTCCTCGGCTACACGACGCAGGCGCACTTCCTGATGAACTGCGGCGTGCTCGGCGACCTCGTCGGTGCCGACCTGAAGAGCATCGCCAACACGCAGAAGCTGCTGACCGAGCACGAGATGGGCGAACTGTTCAAGGTGATCGCGTTCGCGCGGGAATGCGACGCTTCGTTCACTGCGGCGCCGCTCGGGTTTTCAAGTGGCGACCGGACACACACCCTGTGATGAGAGCCCGACCGTGATCCGTTGGCTCCTCGTCGTCTTCCTCGCGCTGCTGCTCTTCAGCGGCTTGCGCCCCTGGCTCGAGAAGCTCGGTCTGGGCAAGCTGCCAGGCGATTTCAGGTTCCGGTTCGCCGGCCGCGAGTGGTTCGTGCCGTTCGCGAGCAGCGTCGTATTGAGCCTGCTGGCGATGCTGATCGTGAAGCTGTTGTAGGGTTCGGGTTCCAACGAGAGGGCATCACCCCATGAGCACCAACGAAAACCACGCCGTCCGGTTCGGCAGCGGCCAGGCTGTCAAGCGCGTCGAGGACGCCGCATTGCTGGCCGGCCAGGGCCGGTTCGTCGACAACGTGCTGGTCGAGGGGCAGACGCACATCGCGTTCCAGCGCTCGCCGTATGCACATGCGCGCATCTTGTCGATCGACGTGGCGGCCGCGGCCGCGATGCCGGACGTGCTCGCCGTCTACACCGGCGAGCAGCTCGCGGCTGTCGGCGTCAAGCCGATGGAGGGGCCGGCGGGGTTCAAGCGCGCCGATGGATCGCCGCCGGCCAGCGCGCCGCGTCGCGCGTTGGCGCTTGAGACGGTGCGCTTCGTCGGCGAGGCGGTGGTCGCGGTCGTGGCCCGCACGCGGCTGGCTGCGCGCGATGCGGCCGAAGCGGCGCTCGTCGACTACGAGGAGCTGCCCGCGGTGACCGAGCCGGCCCGGGCCATGGCGCCCGGCGCACCGCTGCTGTGCGAGGCCGCTCCCGACAACATCTGCGCCGAGATGCGGCACGGCAACGCGAGCGCGGCCGCCGCCGCATTCGAACGCGCTGCGCACACCGTCGCGCTGGACCTCGTCAACCAGCGCCTGGCACCCAGCCCGATGGAGCCGCGCGGCATCAACGCGACCTTCGACGGCGAACGCCTCACCGTGCGCGCGAGCAGCCAGATGCCGACCGCCATGCGCGGCACGCTGTGCGAAGCGATTCCCGGGCTGACGCCGGCCAACGTTCGCGTCGTCGTCGGCGATGTCGGCGGCGGCTTCGGCATGAAGACCACGCCGCACCCCGAAGACATCGTCGTTGCGTACGCCGCGCGTGACTTGAAATGCTCGGTGCGCTGGCAGGCCGATCGCGTCGAGGAGTTCCTCTCGGCGACCCACGGCCGCGACGTGACGAGCCGCGCCGAGCTCGCGCTCGATGCCGACGGCCGCGTGCTGGCGATGCGCGTGCGCTCGCTCGCGAACGTCGGCGCATATCCAACCGGCGCCGGCGTCGCGATCCAGTTGCTGATCGGCCCGTGGGTCGCGTCCAGCATCTACGACATCACGACGATCGACTTCCACTTCACCGCGGTGATGACCCACACCACGCCGCCCGGCGCGTACCGCGGCGCGGGCCGGCCCGAGGCGATCTACATCACCGAGCGGCTGCTCGACGCGGCTGCGCGCGAGATGAAGATGGACCCGGCCGAGCTGCGCCGCCGCAACATGATCCGGCCGGAGCAGATGCCGTACACCAACGCGATGGGGCAGGTCTACGACACCGGGCGTTTCGAGCAGATCCTCGACCAGGGCCTGCTGTTGGCCGACTGGAATGGCTTCGCCGCCCGGCGCGCTGCGAGCAGCCAGCGCGGCAAGCTGCGCGGCCGCGGCCTCGCGAGCTTTCTCGAGTGGACCGGCGGCAACGCGCTCGAGGAACACGCGAGCGTTGCCGTGTCGGCCGACGGGTTCATCGAGGTCGTTTCGGCCACGCAGGCGATGGGGCAGGGCATCGCGACCAGCTACATCCAGCTCGCAGTCGACGTGTTCGGCGTCTCGCCCGATCGGGTGCGCATCGTGCAGGGCGACACCGACCGCGCCAACGGTTTCGGCAGTGCGGGCTCGCGTTCGCTGTTCACCGGCGGTGCGGCCGTGCAGGTGACCAGTGAACAGGTGATCGAGCAGGGCAAGCAACTCGCCGGCGACGTGCTCGAAGCCGCACCGGCCGACATCGAGTACCGTGCGGGCCGCTTCGGCGTCGTCGGCACCGACCTGGGCATCGACCTGTTCGACCTCGCCGGCAAGCAGGCCGATCGCCGCATCTTCATCGAGTCGTCGAGCACGGCCGGCGGCCCGAGCTGGCCGAACGGCTGCCACGTGTGCGAGGTCGAGGTCGACCCGGACACCGGCCATGTCGATGTGGTCGCGTACAGCTCGGTCAACGATATCGGCCGCGTCGTCAGCCCGACGATCGTCTCCGGCCAGATCGAGGGCGGCGCGGTGCAGGGCATCGGCCAGGCGCTGTGCGAGGCCGTCGTCTACGACCCCGACAGCGGCCAGATGCTGACCGCGAGCTTCCAGGACTACGCGATGCCGCGCGC
>JBDTVC010000325.1:0-5126 GCA_040007475.1 Burkholderiales bacterium | reverse complement strand
CCGCTCTGCTTCTTCAGCTCGAGCATCTTGGCGCTGATCTCGTTCAGCGCGTCGTCCCAGCTGATCTTCACGTACTTGCCGCCCACCAGCTTCATCGGCGTGCGCAGGCGGTACTCGCCGTGGCCGTTCTCGCGCAGCGCCGCGCCCTTGGCGCAGTGCGCGCCGAGGTTGATCGGCGAATCGAACACCGGTTCCTGGCGCACCCACACGCCGTTCTCGACCACCGCGTCAACCGCACAGCCGACCGAGCAGTGGCCGCAGACCGTGCGCTTGACCTCGATCTTGCGTGCCGAGCCGGCCGCGGGCGCGTCGGCAGCGTGGGCCTTCTTCTGCACCAGCGTCAGCTGCGTGGCCGCGAGGCCGACGCCGACGCCCATGCCGGAGCGGCGCAGGAACGCGCGCCGGTCCATCGTGGGGATCGCGCGCGAGACGCCACGCGACAGGCTGTTGACGAGGCCGGACGACATCGCCGTCGCGGCGCTGGAGGTGGTGGACTTGCGGGTGAGCAGCATTGAGGGGCTCCAGCAGCGATCAGGCCTTGGCGGTGTCGTAGTAGCGCTGCACGTGCGCGCTGAGGCGGTAGCCGCCGCCTTCGTCGACGAGGTCCTTCGCGACCGCCACCGCCGGAGCGACGGGCATGGCGCCAGGCAGCGCCTTCACGGCGACAGCG
The DNA here is from genome assembly GCA_040007475.1 of Burkholderiales bacterium. Lineage (GTDB taxonomy): Bacteria > Pseudomonadota > Gammaproteobacteria > Burkholderiales > Burkholderiaceae_C > LMDS01. Next base: position 4,456 of record JBDTVC010000325.1, on the reverse strand, counting down.
GCGGCGCCGACGGCACCGACACCGAGCACCCATTGACGGCGCTTCAGCGGTGCGGCGGGTTCAACTGACGGCTTCTTGTCGGCAGACGGGGAACTCATCGATCAACTCCTTGGGTGGCGCATTGGGGATTGCGCAGGCCTGCGAAATACTGTGCAAAGCATAACGGCTAGCGACACGAGTTTGTCTCCGGTCGATCACGCATCCATCAGGTCGAAGGCTTGGCCCTCGACGGCGAAGAAGTCACGGGCGAACGCGGCCAACGCACGGTAAAAGTCGGCCTTCGGATGCGATTCGATGGCATCGCACAGGCGTTCGACCCAGGGCCGCAGGTGCGCATTGAAGAAGCGCTGCTGCGCTGCGAGGTTGCTGACAGCCGCGTCGTCGCCCGCAATCAGGTAGCGCATCACCTCGCACAGGCTGGCGAGGTGGTCCTCGGTCTCGAGCACACCGCTCGTTCGCTCGAGACCCAGCTCGGCCAGCGCACGGCGCACCTCGACCAGCGGCATCTCGTTCAGGAAGCCGGCCACGAACCACGACCCGTACAGAAAGATCTCCGGCTTGCCGACACCGCCGAACAGCGCTGAATATTCCTCGGCGACAGCGGCGCGGGTCAGGCGGCGCGAGGCCGCGACCAGCTCCGACCACGAGCTCTCGAGGAACGCCCCCGGCGTCGGCGCCTCGGTCACCGCGACGCGCAGCTGCTCGTACAGATCGTGCGCCGGCTCGGCGTGGAACAGCGTGGCGAGCAGCCCGTAGGCCTCGGCGCGCGCGAGCTCCTCGCGGTCGTCGGGCATGCCGAACTGCAATGGGGCCTCAGACATCGGTGATCCTGACCTCGTGGGGGTTGGTGTGCAGATCGATCACGCGGCAGTCGCTGCACATCTTCAGGCGGTCCGCCGCCGCGCCCTGGAACATCGCGTGGCCGCCGAGCTTGGCGATCATCAGCTCGACGGCCTTGGGCGTGCCGAAGGGCTTGGAGCAGCGGATGCAGCGATAGGGCTCGACCTCGTTGAGCACGCGCAGCTGCTTGCGCGCCTTGCCGGCATCGCGCAGCCAGAGCCGCGGCTCCATCGTGATCGCCTGCTCGGGGCAGGTGCTTGCGCACAGGCCGCACTGAACGCAGTTCTTCTCGATGAAGCGCAGCTGCAGCTTGTCCGGGTTGTCGGCGAGTGCCGCCTCGGGGCAGGCGCTGACGCAGCTCAGGCACATCGTGCACTTGTCGGCATCGACGGTCAGGCTGCCGAGCGGGCTCGCCGGCGCCGGCAGCGCGATCGCGTCGGGGACGGCGGCGGCCTGCGCCATCAGGTGCTCGATCGCCAGGTCGAGGGTCGCGCGCTTGTCGGCCTGCACCGCGAAGTTGGCGGCCTTGGCGACCGTTTGCGCCGGCGCGGTGCGCAGCGCGGCGTCCAGCGTGGGCGCGTCGTTCGCGGTGACCAAGCGAACGTGCTCGCCGGCGAAACCCAGCCCGGCGAGGATCGCCTGCGCGACCTGCATCTGCGCGGCCACCGCCGCCCGGTACTGGGGCGCCTCCTCGTCCGTCATCAGCACCCAGACCTGCGACGCGCCGAACGCGATCGCCGACAGCCAGAGCTCGATGCCGATCGATGCGGTGTGCCAGGCATCGATCGGCAGCACGCGCAGCGGCAGGCCGCGCACACCGGCGTCGGTGCGCGCCGCACGGCCGAGCGCATCGATCAGCTTCACGCCACCGCTTTGGCTGTGGATCAGCAGCGCCGCGTCGCGGCCGCCGGCGCGCTGGTAGGTCGACAGCAGGGTGCGGATGCGTTTGCCTTGAGCGTCGGGTCGTGGCGTCGCGTAGCTGATCGCCCCGCTCGGGCACACGGTGGTGCAGGCACCGCAGCCCACGCACAGGTGGGGCTCGACGATGATGCCGGCGCCCGACAACCCCGGCGCCGCCGAGCGACCCTTCATCGACGCATCGCTGCGGATCGCCTGCGCCGAGCAGACATCGATGCACGCGGTGCAGCCGATCTTCTCGTTGCGGCTGTGAGCGCAGATCTTCTGCTTGTACTGGAAGAACTTCGGCTTCTCGAATTCGCCGGTGCTCTCGCGCAGCTGCAGCACCGCCGCCATCAGCGCGGCGTCGTCGCCCGCATGGAAGTAGCCCTGCGGGGGCTGGTGCAGCGTGAGCAGCGGTGCGGCGTTGAGGTCGAGCACCAGGTCGAAGGGCTCGCTGAACGTCTGCGCGCCGCGCTGGAAATCGATCGCGCCGGCCGCGTCGCACACGCGCACGCAGTCGCGGTGACTCTTGCACTTCGCCCGATCGATCTGGTAGCTGAAGTCGATCGCCTGCTCGGGGCAGACCTCGATGCAGGCGTTGCAGCGGGTGCACAGGTCGAGGTCGATCGGATTCGTCTGCGACCAGCTGACCTCGAAGGCGCCGAGCCAGCCGCTGATCCCGGTGACCTCGCCAGCATGCACGACCATCGCGCGCTGCTGCGGCAGCGTGCCACCGCCGGGCTGCAGCAGCAGCGTGACCTCGAGCTTGTCGGCCAGCATCTGTGCCGCGCGCGCGGCGCGGTCGGCCGACCCGATCACCAGCACGCGGCCGGCCGAGGTGTAGCCCACCGTCGGCACGGGCTCGGCGTCCGGCAACTGCGCCAGCGCGATCAGCGCGGCGAGCTTCGGCGTCAGTGCGGCCGGGTCACGCTTGGCATCCTTGGCCCAGCCGCCGGTCTCGCGGATGTTGAAGAAGCGGATCGGTCGCTCGGCCAGCCCGGCCGCGCCTTCGGTCTGCGCGTTCAGGTCGAGGAAGAGGCGGCTCTCCTGCGTGCACGCCACGAGCAGGTCGTCGCCGCTCTTGGCCGCGCGCTGGAAGGCCCCGGCCTCGCGACGGCACAACAGCGTGTGGACGGTGTCGAGGCCGGCCCCGGCGTCAGGCCCGAGTGCCTTCGTCAGGCCCGCCCCGTCCAGCGTCATCGTCTTGTTGCAGTCGCAGATCAGGGTCGTCATGGGTGGGCTCGGTGTCGAGGGCCGGGGCAGGCGCGGTGGCCACCACGTCGGTGGTTGCCGGTTCGTCGTCGGTCTCGAACAGGCGCAGGAGTGTGGACTGATTCAATTGGCGCAGCATCGCCATCGGGATCGGGTCGGGCTTGCCGTAGTCGTCGATGTAGGTGTCCAGGCCGTCCATCACATTGAAGTGCGGATCGCTGAAGAGCTTCTTCATCGCCGCGCGCTTCACATCGACATCGACGTTGCCGGCCACGAAGCGGGCGTAGTCGGAGTCGCGCGACAGCGCGGCAACGTCGGCCATCGTCGGTGCGGGCGGCTCCGTGACGGGCGCGGGCGGCGGCACGTCCGGTGGCAGCTCGAGCGGCGGCGCGGGCGGCACAGGCGGGTCCACCGCCGGCGGCGGCGCGGGCTCGGCCCCACCGCGCGCCTGCTCCTTGCGCCGCGACCAGCGCGACAGAAAGCCGTCGGCCTGCTCGCCCATCATCGCCTCTGGTCCGGTGCCAGGAACGACTGCGGGCGGCGGCGCTTCTTCGGCTCGGGCCGGTAGTGCGCGTCGGTGTACTCCTGCAGCCAGCCGATCAGTTCGGGCGGCAGCGGTACGTTGTCGACGCGCTCCTGCGCGTCGAGCCAGCGGCCGGCCTCGGTGTACGAGACGCTCACAGTCTCGGGCCACGCCCGCGACGGATCCTCGTCGTCGACGCGCCAGACCACAAACCACACCGGCGTGCCGGAGCTGAGGTTCAGGTGGTAGCCCTCGCCCTCGTCGCGGAACAGCTCGAGCGTGAAGCCCGGATAGAGCGTCCGGCAGGTGCTCCCGTCGTCGCGCAGCACGCGCGGCTCCGTGCCGAACGCCGGCTGCTGCGGCACGACGTCGACCAGGCGGAAGCGCCAGTCCTCCCACTCGTTAGGCGCCCGTTCGCGTTCCATCACCACGGCGACGTGCAGGGCCGGGCGCGACTCGGGCGGCGAAGCGGGTTCGTGGGGCATGGGTGAAGTCTAGGTCGACGCGTCGCGCACCGCCGTCGGGATCGGCCCTTGCCGGCTCAGGTGGTCTTCGAGATGCTGATGGTCGGGAACTTCGCCGAGAAGTCCTTCGCACGCTGGCCGATCTTCACCGCGATCTGGCGCGCCACGCTCTTGTAGAGCGCGGCGATCTCGCCGTCCGGGTCGCTGACGACGCTGGGCCGGCCGCTGTCGGCCTGCACGCGGATCGACAGGTTCAGCGGCAGCGCACCGAGGAAGTCGATGCCGAACTCGGCCGCCATGCGCTTGCCACCGTCCTCGCCGAACACATGCTCGACGTGGCCGCACTTCTCGCACACGTGCACCGACATGTTCTCGACCAGGCCGAGGATCGGCACGCCGACCTTCTCGAACATCTTGGTGCCGCGCTTCGCATCGAGCAGCGCGATGTCCTGTGGCGTCGTGACGATCACCGCGCCGGTCAGCGGCACGCGCTGGCTCAGCGTGAGCTGGATGTCGC
>JBDTVC010000324.1:0-5140 GCA_040007475.1 Burkholderiales bacterium | reverse complement strand
GCTCGCGCGAGCTCGGCATGCAGACCTTCGACCAGGCGCTGTTCGACCTCTACGAAGGCCAGGCGATCACGTTCGAGGACGCGCTGCGCAACGCCGATTCGGTCAACGACCTGCGCCTGCAGATCAAGCTGCACAGCCAGCGTGCGCGCAGTACCGACCTCGCCGCCGGAACCGAGCACCTGACCATCGTCTAAACCGCGGCACGCCGCGGGTTGTCGAAACGGCCTCGAACGAGGCCGTTTTCCATCGTGGCTACGGCTTCGGGGCGGGTGCTGCCGGAGCGGCAGCGGCCGGCGCGACGGATGTTCCCGCCAGCTCGCCCTCGGTGACGAGCTCGAACACCTTCACGACCTTCACGACGCCGCTAACGCCGCGCGCGATCTCGGCCCCGCGTGTCGCCTCGCGCTCGGTCACGCGGCCCATCAGGTAGACCACGCCACGTTCGGTGACGACTTTGTAGGCGCTCGCCTGCACGTCCTTCGCGTCCACCATGCTGGCTTTCACCTTGCTGGTGAGCAGCGTGTCGTTGGAGCGCGTGCCGATCGAGCTGGGCGCGAAGACGACCAGTTCATTGACGACCGAGCGCACGTTCTCGATGCGCGAGATCGCCAGTTCGACGCTGGCCTTGTCGGCTTCGCTCGGCACTTCGCCGGTGACGAGCACGAGGCGGTTGTAGCTCGTCACGTTGAGGTGGCCGCGGTCGGCGATGGTCTCGCCGATGCGCTTGCTCGCCTTGAGCTCGATGCTCTGGTCTTCGAGCTGGGCGCCGGACGTGCGGCGGTCGGTCGCGACGATCGAGCTGCCGACGATTGCGCCGCCCACCAGCAGGGCGCAGCCACTGAACAGCGCAGACGCGGCGAGCGCGCCGGCCAGCAGGGAGAGTCGGAGAGAAGAAGCCTTGGAGGTCATGTATTTTCCTGTTCGCCGAGCAGTTGCAGATCGACCGCATCGCACAGGCAGTGCAGCACGAGCAGGTGCACCTCCTGGATGCGCGCAGTGCGGTCGTGTGGCACGCAGATCATCACGTCGGTTTCTTGGAGCAGTTCACGCAGGCGGCCACCCTTGTGGCCAGTGAGCGCGATGACGGTCATGTCCTTCGCGCGCGCGGCCTCGACGGCGGCGACCACGTTGCCCGAGTTGCCGCTCGTGCTGATCGCGAGCAGCACGTCGCCCGGTGCGCCGAGGGCCTGGACCTGTTTCGAGAAGATCGAGTTGAAGTCGTAGTCGTTGCCGATCGCGGTGAGGATCGAGCTGTCGGTGGTGAGCGCGATCGCAGCGAGGCCGGGGCGCTCGCGCTCGAAGCGGCCGACGAACTCGGCCGCGAAATGCTGCGCGTCGCCCGCCGACCCGCCGTTGCCGCAAGACAGTACCTTGCCGCCGGCCGTGATGCAGCCGACGAGTGCGCTGACGGCATCGGCGATGGGCTTGGAGAGAACCTCAGCGGCCGCGTACTTGAGGTCGGCGCTGTCGAAGAATTGCTGTTGGATGCGTTGCTCGAGCATGGGCATGGATCATATGACAGCAGCGCACCATATCGGTTCCGTGGCTAGGCGGCGTCGAAGGCCGCGCGTAACCATTCGATTCGGTCGCCATCGAGCGCAAGCACGTCGAATCGGCAGGGCGGCGGCGACCGCTGTGCGTTGAGGAAACATTGTGCGGCGAACACGAGGCTGCGCTGCTTGCTGGCGCTGACGCTGGCCGCCGCGCCGCCGAATGAAGCCGAACGGCGTGAGCGCACCTCGACGAACACCAGCGTGCCGTCGCGGTCGCGCATGATCAGATCGATCTCGCCACCGCGTGCGTGCGGGCCGCGCGCGACCCGATAATTGCGCTGCACGAGTACCAAACCCCCAGCCTGCAAGTGCGCGAGTGCGCGCGTCTCGCCGGCATCACCCATCTGTTTCGTCGTCGAACGTCTTGTGACCACCCTCACCGCTCCGTTGATGCAGCAGGCTGCCGCCGCCGCGGCCGGTGCGCAGCACTACCCAGCCGGCGCACTGTACGTCGTGGCCACGCCGATCGGCAACCTGGCCGACATCACGCTGCGGGCGATCCACGTGCTGACGCTGGTGGACGCGGTGGCCTGCGAGGACACGCGTCACAGCGCGCCCCTGTTGCGCCAGCTCGGCATCGAGGGCAAGGCACTGCTCGCGGTGCATGAGCACAACGAGCGCGAGGCCGCGGCCGACGTGCTCGTGCGCCTGGCGCGCGGCGAGCGTGTGGCCTATGTGAGCGATGCCGGCACGCCGGCCATCAGCGACCCCGGCGCCGCGTTGGTCGCCGCGGCGCAAGCCGCGGGTTATCGCGTGCTGCCGATCCCCGGGGCGAGCAGCGCGGTCGCGGCGCTCAGCGTGGCCGGCGATGCCACGGCCGGGCCATTCACCTTCATCGGCTTTCTGCCGACGCGCGGCGGCGATCGCGAGCGGGCGTTGTCCGCGCTCGAGGCGACATCGCATGCGCAGGTGCTGTTCGAGGCGCCCCATCGCATCGACGCGCTCGCGGCGGCGCTGGCCACGGCATGTGGCGCGCGCACAGTGACCGTGGGCCGGGAGCTGACCAAGCAGTTCGAGACCGTGGCGAGCATGCCGGCCGACGCGTTGCCGGGCTGGTTCGCGGCGGATGCGAACCGCAGCCGCGGCGAGTTCGTGCTGGTCGTGCACGCATTGACCGCGGCCAGCACCGAGGCTGACCGCCCGGTCTTCGAGGCCACGCTGTGCACGTTGCTCGCCGCGCTGCCGCTGAAGCAGGCGGTCGCGTTGACCGCCGAGCTCAGCGGTGCGCCGCGCAACGCCGTCTACGAGCGTGCCCTGGCGTTGAAGAAGTCGGGCGAGGGCTGATTCAACTCGGCCAGTGTGGTGCGCAGCGCCTGCGGGAGCGGCGTGTGCGGCACGCTGCCGATCAGCGCGCGCAGGGCGGCGTCGTCGAGTGCATGCGGGCACTCCCACAGGTAGCGCATCTCCAGCAGCGCGCGCCACATCGGCACGAACGGTGAGCCGAGCCGGATCAGTGGCCATGGCAGCGTGCCGGTGCGCAGCGTGCGCCCGACCAGCGCCTCGGTCGCGGCCTGGAACTCGCGGCCGGTCAGCGTGTGGCCGCTGAAGTGCACGCGATGGTGGCCGCGCAGCGCGGTGCGCTTCTCGGCAACGCTCACGAAGGTCTGTGCCAGGTCGGGCAGGTAAGCCCACGCGTGGGCGATCTCCGGATTGCCCGGGTAGACGAAGCGGCCTCTTCGCAGCTTGGTCGTCATCCCCATGTCGAGCCAGGTGCCGAGGCCCGAACCGCCGAAGAAGTCACCGGCGCGGATCACGATGCTGTCGACGCCCTCGCGCGCCGCAGCCGCGAGGCGGGCTTCGGCCTCGATGCGGATGCGCGCCTTCGGCGTGTCGCCCCGCTCCGGCGTGGCGGCGGTCAGCAGCGGCGGTAATTCGCGCCCGTAGTTGTAGACATTGCCGGGCAGCATCAGCAGGGCGCCGCTGGCGCGCGCCACGCTCAGCGCGGCATCGGCCAGAGGCAGTGCGAGGCGATCCCACTCCGTGTACGGCGGGTTGAGCGCGTTGATGACCACGCCGGCGCCATGTGCAGCTTTGATCAGCGCCTCGGTGTCGGTCGCGCCGCAGCGCACCGGCTGCACCCGCGGGTGGCGCGCGAGCGGGTCGGGCAGGGGCTTGCGGGCCTGTGCACGCACCTGCCAGCCGGCCGCGGCAAACGCGCCGGCCAGCACCTGGCCGATGCGGCCGGCGGCGCCGAGGATCAGGACGGTGGTTGTCATCGGGGGCTCCTGTGGGTGTCGATGGCGCCATTGTTCGAACAGACTCAGCAATGCACAATCGACACAAGTGCATAGCGGCTATTCACCAATGGATAACAAGACCGCGATCGAACCCGACTGGACATTGCTGCGGGCGTTTCTCGAAGTCGCCGACAGGGGGTCGCTGAGCCGCGCTGCGTCCGCGCTGGGGAGCAGCCAGCCCACGCTGAGTCGGCAGATCGCGCAGCTCGAAGTGCGCCTGGGGCAGGCCCTGTTCGAGCGCACCACGCGCGGCGTGCGCCTGACGGATGCCGGCGCCGCGCTGCGTGTGCCCGCCGAGCGCATGCGCGAACAGGCCAGGCAGTTTGCATGGGTCGCCGCGGGCCGCTCGCTGACGCTGGAGGGCACCGTGCGCGTGACGGCGAGCGAGATCTTCAGCGCCTACGTGTTGCCGAAGCTGCTGCTGGATCTGCGCCGCGCACACCCGGAGATCCAGATCGAGCTGGTCGCGAGCAATACGGTCGAGAACCTGCTCGAGCGCGAGGCGGACATCGCGTTGCGCATGGTGCGGCCGAAGCAAACGGGGTTGATCGCGCGCCGGCTGGCCGATCAGCCCCTCGGCCTGTATGCCCACCGCGACTACGTGAAGCGCCGCGGCCAGCCCACGCCGGCCAACATGCTGAAGCACGAGTGGGTCGGCTTCGATCGCTCGGACCAGCAACTGCGCGGCTTTCGCGACGCGGGCTATCCGGTGGGCAAGGAGCTGTTCGACTTCCGCTGCGACAATCAGATCGTCGCGTGGCAGGCCGTGCTGGCCGGGCTGGGCATTGGTGTGACGACGCAGCGCGTGGCCGCGTTGTCACCGCAGGCCGTTCGCGTGCTGCACAAGGTGCCGATCCCGCCGCTGCCGCTGTGGATCACGGCGCATCGCGAGCTGCGCGGTACGCCGCGTCTGAAGGTGGTGTTCGATGCGCTCGCCAACGCGCTCGAGGCGCGCTGACGAAGCGCGTCACGGCTTCGCGGTCTGCGCGTCGTGCTTCTGCGCGTGGATGTCCTTGCTCGCGGCGCTCTGCATGCGGTGCAGGCGCTTGCGCTCGTGCTTGGTCACCTTGCCGTCGGCCTTGGCGTTCGTCTCGGCCTTGTTGACGTGCGCTTGCTCCTTTTCGAGCTTGTTGGTTTCCTTGGCCGTCAGTTGGCCCGAGGCAGCGCCGTTGGCGATGCGGGCTTGCTGGTTGGCTTCGCGCTGGTCGACGCGCGGGGTGGCGGGCGCCGAGGCGGCTTGCGCGAACGCGCCGATGGAAGCGATGGTCAGCGCGGTGGCGACGAGGGTGTTTTTGATTGGCTCTGTTCGCGTTTGCTGTGGATGGAGTCACGCGCCGACGGCCAGAGCCA
>JBDTVC010000323.1:0-5149 GCA_040007475.1 Burkholderiales bacterium | reverse complement strand
TGGCCTCGATCTCCCAGACGCGGTGCAGTTCCCAGCGCACCTGCGCCGGGTTCAGCGTGTTCGGCGTCACCAGGTCGGCCACTTTCGCGCCCGCCGCCTTGTTGTTGTTGTACGGGATGTAGAGCTCCTTCTTGCCGACCAGCTTGAGCTCGTACTTGTCGAGCGGGCCGAACAGGTTGAAGGCTTCGTCGAACAGACCGATGCCGGAGGTCACCGAGTCCGGCGTGTCGTAGGCCACCGAGGGCGCCTTGCGCACGCGGCGCTGGCCGACCAGGTACTGCCACAAGCCGCGCGACTGCGTCGCGTTGATCGCATCGTGCGCGAGGATCGCCTCGCCCGCCTTCGAGCCGGGCTCGCTGACGACGAACTTGCCGAGCGCGTAGTAGCCGTCGAATTTCTCGAGGCTGCCTTCGGGGTCGTAGTACTGGCGGCGAAAGCTCTGCGTGCCGCCCGAGGCCATCGCGCGCTTGCCGTCGGCCGTGACGACCCACACGCGCACCGGCGCCTGCACATAGGTGCCGGTCCAGGCCAGGCGGTGGTTCTGGATCACCTCGTAGGCGTCCTTCGGGATCGGGAACGGCGTGCCGCCATAGGCGCCTTCGGTGCCCTGGCCGTTGTCGACCAGCTTGGCGCGCGTCGCGTTCTTGAAGGTGTTGTCGTAGACCCATTGCGGCGCCGCCGCGCTGCGGTGGGTCGGGTAGACGTCGATGCGGAAGTCGGGGTACTTCTTCATCAGCGCCTTGACGCCGTCGCTCAGGCGCGCCGCGTGCTGGTCCATGTTCTTGGCGTTGATGCTCAGCACGGGCTTGTCGGCCGCGAACGGATCGGGCCGCGCGTCGCCGCTCTTGTAGCCGGCCGGCGCCTTGGTCATGCCGCCGTCCCAGGCCGGGATGCTGCCGTCCTTGTTGGCGGCGCGCTCGGCGCCCAGCGGCGTCAGCGTGGTCTTGAGCTTGGCAGCCTCGTCGGGCGCGACCGCGGCGTGCAGCGGGGTGAGGAACAGACCCGCGATCAACGCGGCCAGAAGATGTTGGCGATGCATGTGTGTCTCCAGATCAGAAGGTGCGCGAGACGCTGAGGGCCACATAGGCGCGGTCCTTGAGCGACTGGCCGAATGTGAGCTGGCGCGGTGCGCCCGCGCCGGCCACGGTGGTTTCGGTGAAGGTCTTGGCCGCGCCGAAGTAGTCGGTGTAGGTCAGGGCCACGTTCCAGGCGTTCTGGTACTTGCCCTTCAGGCCGATGCTGTAGTCGCCCGCGTTCGAGGCACCACCGGCGAAGTTGAAGATCGCCGACGAGCGGCCGCCGAAGTTGACGCCCAGCCCAATCGGCACCGACAGGTCCAGACCCGGCAGCACCTGGAAGTACTGCGGCTCGAAGATCATGCGGTAGGCGAACGCGCCCTTGGTGGTGTTCGCATCGGCGCCGCCCAGGCCCGCGCCGGCGTAGGGCGCGAAGATGTCCTTGGTGACCTTCAGCGTGCGGTTGTAGGCGAGCTCGCCGACCACCGCGCCGCCCTGCCACAAGGCATTGGGCTGCAGCACGTAGATGCCCGACAGCTGCAGGTGCGCGGTGCGGCCGACCGCGTAGCACGGGTCGTCGTTGGAGTTGCCGCAGCTGATGATCGGGCCGAGGCCGAGCACTGCCGGGTCGCTGGTCAGTGGCGCGTTGGTGCGCAGCGAGCCTTCGAGCGCCCAGTTGAGCTGGCCGATCGACGAGGTCACGCTCGCGCCGAAGGTGCGGATGTTGCTCGCATAGGCCAGGTGCACGTTGCCGTTGACGAAGTCGAACACCGGCACCGCCGGCGTCTTGTCGTGGTACTGCGCCGCATAGAAGCCGAACTCGTAGTCGCTGCCGGTGGGGCTCCAGCGCAGCTGCACGCCGCCCTGGCCCGAGTCCTTCGGGCGCAGATCCCGGTCGCGGTTGTAGCTCAGCGCGATGGGCGCGCCGTTCGCGTCGACACCGAAGTTGACCGTGCCGGTGCCCACATAGTCCTGGTTCGAGAAGTAGCTGCCGACGCCGGGGATCTTGCTCGGCCGCCACTTGAACTGGTAGTACGCGCCCAGCGAGACGCCCTCGGCCACCTGCAGCGAGCCCGAGACCTGCTCGACCGGCAGCAGCACTTCCTTGAACTGCCAGCCCGGCACCGAGACGATCTTCGCGATGTCGACCGGGCCTTGCGCATTGGCGATGCCGTTCTGGCCGAAGAACAGGCTCTCGCCCCACTGCAGCGTGTGCTTGCCCAGGCGCAGCGTGCCCTTCATGCCGGCCACGTCGCCCTTCACGTAGACGAAGGCGTCGAGCAGCTCGCTGCCGCGGCCGTGCTGGCGGCGCGTCGCGGGCAGGAAGTCGTCCGCGGCTTGGCCGGGATAGGTGTTGGCCGTGGGCACGATGACGCCCGGCGGCGCGCCGACCACCTGTGTGCCGCGGTTCGCGTTGCTCCCCAGGTAGGCACTGTCGCGCCAGGCATTGCCGCTGATGCGGGCGCCGAAATTCTTCGCGGTGAGGTCGAGCTCGCCGAGCAGGTCGAAGCGGCTCGAGATCAGGCCGCGCTTGAAGTTGTTGTCGCCATCGTCCTCGTTGATCGTGCCGGGGTCGACCGCGGGGTTGAACGCGACCAGCTCGGACGACGGGTTCTTGAGTCGGTAGCCGGTGCTGTACTTGGGCGTCAGGTCGAGTCTGACCTTGACCTCGGGGTCGGGGGTCTCGATGTCGATCGCGTGCGCCGCGGGCAGCGCGCATGCAGCGGCGGCCATCAGCGCCCAGGGGCGGTGGTTCATGTTTGTCTCCGGTTGAATTGAACGAGGCGGGTCGGGATGCCCGCCTTCGGCTGGCGATGGCTCGTTACTGCAAGAGCTGGAACTTCCCTTGCTCGATCTTCAGCATCACCACACCGCGCTTGTCGAAGCCGATGTGGTCGGTCGGCGAGAAGTTCAAGACGCCGTGCGAGATCGTGATCTCGTGTTCGCTCTCGAGTGCGTTGCGCAGGGCCAGGCGGAACTCGGGCGTGCCGGGCCGGGCCTTCTTCAGCGCCACCGGCACGATGCGTTGCAACACCTTCAGCGCATCGAAACCGTGGGCACCGAACTGCGTGCGGGTGTTCGCGCCGTTGGCTTTCTCGTAGGCCGTCACATACGCCAGGCCGATCGGCTTGACCGGGTTCGCGTCGGCGAGCTGCTCGGCCACCAGCACTGGGCCGGCCGGCAGGATCGCACCGTCCATGCTCTTGCCGCCGACGCGGATCAGATCGGGCGAAGCAGCGCCGTGGGTCTGGTAGATCGGGCCGCTCCAGCCGCGCTCGCGCAGATTGATCTGCGGCATCGCGGCCGCGGTGCCGGCCGCGACGATCAGGATCGCGTCGGGCCTGGCCGCCGTGACCTTGATCGCCTGCGCCGTGATGCCGGCGTCCGGCGGTGCGAAGCGCTCGGTCGCGACGATCTCGATGCCGGCCTTCTTCGCCGACGCGCTGAAGGCCTGCAGCCACATTTCGCCATAGCCTTCGTTCCAGCCGAGGAAGGCGACGCGCTTGACCTTGTCGGCCACCATGCGGGCCGCGAGCGTGTCGCTCATCAGGCTCACCGGCTGCGGCAGCGGGAAGGTCCAGTCGTTCTTGCCGCCGGGCCGCGGCGCGGGGGCGAACGCGAGCTGCACGGTCTTGCTCTCGGCCGCCATCGGCGCGATCGCGAGCACCGCCGGCACGCCGGAGGAACCGAGGATCACATCGACCTTGTTCTCGGTCACGAACTTGCGCACGTTGGTGACCGCGCCGGTGGTGTCGGAGGCATCGTCGAGCACGATCAAGGTGAGCTTCTCGCTGCCGATGCGGTCTGGCCACAGCGGCAGCGAGGCCTTGACCGGCAGGCCCAGCGACGACAGGGGGCCGGTCAGTGACAGGCTCACGCCGATGGTGATGTCGGCGTGCGCCGCGCCCGCCGCGGCGAACAGCGCCGCCACGACGGCATGTTGAATCTTCAGCGTCATGTTGTCTCCGATGTTGTTGTTTCGAACTCAGAGATAGGTCGACGCCAGGCCGCCATCGACCGGCAGGTTGACGCCGCTGATCCAGCGCGACGCGTCGTCGCACAGGAAGGCGATGACCGGCGCGACCTCGTCGCTGAAGGCCGGGCGCTTCATGCGGTGCGCGTCCTTCTGCACGCGCTCCTCGCCGAGCATCGCGACGAAGTCGCCGAGGATCGGCGTGAACACCGGGCCCGGCGCGACGCAGTTCATGCGCACGCCGCGCTCGAGAAAGACCTTCTGCGACTGCGTGTAGGTCCACACGATCAGCGCTTCCTTGAAGTACTGGTAGCAGGTTTCCTGCGGCACCGGGTGGTCGCGCAGCCACTGCGCGCCGTCGGCAAAGCTCGTCGTCGCGCCGAGCGCGCGGTGCGGCTCGACGCGCGCAGGCCATTCGGCGCCGAGGATCGAGGCGATGTTGACGATCGAACTGCCCGGCGCCATGCGTTCGAGCACGCGCTGCGTGAGGTGGCGCAGGCCGAGGTAGTTGACCTTGGCGACCAGATCGACCGGCGCGGTGCCGGGCACGCCGGCGATGTTGGCGAGCGCGTCGATGCGCTCGGGCAGTTGCGCCACGGCGGCGTCGATCGCGGCGGGGTCGCCGAGGTCGACCTTCACGAAGCCGTCCAGTGTCAAGGTCGGGTCGTTGCGGTCGATGCCGATCACGTGCGCGCCCTGCAGCCGCGCGAGCTTGGCGAAGTCGGCGCCGATGCCCGAGCAGCAGCCGGTGACGACGATGGTCTTGTTGGCGAGTGTCATGTGCGAGGTCTCCTTCGGAACGGCGAAATCAAAAACGGCTGACTCAGAACGGGAACGGTGGCGGCGTGTCCTTCACCGTCAACCACTGCCACTGCGTGTATTCATCGATGTCGGCCGGCCCGCCAACGCTGCCGCCATTGCCACCGATGCCGGGCCCGCCGAACGGGTTGGTGCATTCGTCGTTGACGGTCTGGTCGTTGATGTGGACCATGCCGGCGCGCAGCCGTTGGCCGATCGCCATCGCGCGGCCGACCGAGCGGCCGATGACGGCCGCGGCGAGCCCGCCCTGGCTGTTGTTGGCCAGCTCGACCGCCTCGTCGTCGCTGCGGAACACGATCAGGTTGGCGACCGGGCCGAAGGTCTCTTCATCGAAGCTGCG